>JANQQW010000396.1 GCA_028284885.1 Planctomycetaceae bacterium | reverse complement strand
CTCGACGAACAGGTTCGCCTCGCGTGCACTCTTCGCGATCAGGCGGACCTTCAAGTCGCCCCGCGCCGACGCCTCGAACAGCTCGACGACCTCGGCGTCCGGGTCGAGCGTCAGCGACTTGATCGGGCCCTTGGCGTGGACGAGGGCCGGGGCGGCGAGAACGAGGGACAGCGCGGCGACGAGCGGGAGTCGTGCGGGCACGTCGAGATCTCCGAGGGAGTTCGCGATGGAGGTCGGAGAACGACGGTCGTTCTCCGTGGGGCCCGCGTCACCCGCGATGCTACAGCCGTGCATTCGACCCGGCAACGACGAAATCGCAGCGGAACGTCAGCGACGACGTGGCTGGAATCAGCCCTCCCCGCAGGAGGTCGGGCGGGCGATTTTCTTTGCCGGGCGAATCCGCGACGGGTAGTCTGGTGTTTCACTTCTGCGAGGTGTCGTGACGCCCGCCAGGGACCGGGGGGCCGCGTCGCGAGACCTTCACCTCTTGCGGTCGTCCCGACCGCTGCCTCGATCAGGAGGAAGTCCGATGGCCTCGACCATGCCACGCCTCGACGGCCGGCTCTTGGAGGAGTATCTCGCGCTCGAGTACATCCTGCTCGGCGACCTGCGAGACGTTCTGGAGGAAGAACCGGACGAGCAGACACGCAAGTGGCTGCTCGCCATCCTGGACGCGTTGCTCGACGCCATGCCGCGCGAGTTCGAACTGAAGTGCCACGGCGGCGGCTACCTCTCCGAGGTGCTGGAGCAGTACCCCAACTGGTACGGCGAGGTCGAGAACCTGCGTGCCGAACGGGAGGAGTTGTACGCCCACCTCCGGCGGCTGCAGTCGTGCGTTCGGGAGTCGTTCCCGTTCCAGCACGTCGCCGCCCGCGTCCGCAACGAGCTGCACGACTGGGTGCAGGGATTCGTCGCCCACCACCGCCACGAGCGGCGGCTCCTGATGAACGCCTTCACGCTGGACTGCGGCGTCGGCGACTGACGGCAACCGACCCGTCTTGACCGTGTTGCGGCTTCGAACGAGCATCCCCCCTCCCCGAGGCACGGATGCTCGCGATGGCCACGACGACCGACGAGAAGACGACTCCGCCGCCGGCCGCCACCGACGCCGACGTGGCCGGTCGGCTGGAGAGCCTCGCCTACGCCGACGTCGACGAGTCGGCGTTCTTCGAGCAGTGGCTCGACTCGTTGTTCGCCCTGCCGGAGGTGACGTCCGGCGCCGTCTGGACGCTGAACGGGAACGGGCTCGTCACCATCCTGCTGGAACGGCGACCCGACGACGAGGACTCGACGTCCCGCCCGCCCGACCCGAGAGCCGACCAGGCACGTGTGGCGAACGTGATCGGCGTGCTGCAGAAGGGCGAGCCGAACATCGTCGAAGGACGGTTGATCGTCCCGATCCGTCGCGACGACCGTGTTGCCGGCGGGGTCGAACTCGCGCTCGACCCGGAGACCGCGGAGGCCCGTTCGCTCGAGCTTCTGGAGATCGTCGACGAGGCGACCGGACTGGCGTCCCGGTACCTGGGATGGCGGGCGGCCGAGGCGGGCGACGAGGCGGAGCTCGCCTTCTGGCGGCAGGCGCAGAAGTCGATGCTCGCACTCCACGAGGCCGAGTCCGAGCGTGCGACGGCGAGAGTCGCCGCCAACGACGGCCGGACGTTGCTGGGCTGCGAGCGGGTCTCCGTCGTCGCCCGCCGGGGCAGCCACGTGGAGGTGGTCGCCGTCACCGGGGTCGGCCGGGTCAACCCGCGTTCGAACCAAGTCCGCTCGCTCGCCCGGGTCGCGAGGCTCGTCGTCACCACCGGGCAGCCGGTCGTGCACGCCGGCCGCACGCCCGACCTGCCGGGCGACGTCCACGAACACCTCGTCCGCTACCTCGACGAGTCGGGCGTCGGCTCGCTGCTCGTGCTCCCGTTGACGGAGCCGAGCACCGAGGAGGACGGCCGCACGAAACGGGGCCGAACCGTCGGGGCGATCGTCGTGGAGCGCAAGGACGGGCCGTTCCCGCCTCCGGTACGACGACGCGTCGAGCGGTTCGCCGACCACGTGGCGGTCGCGATGGCCAAGGCGAGACGGCACGACCGCGTGCTGTTCCGCGGGCTGCGGTCGGCCGTCGGTGGCGGACTCGCGGCGCTCCGGGGACGGCGGCTGCTCGTGGCCGTGCTGTCGCTCGTCCTGTTGGCCTTCACGGTGACGGCCCTCGTGGTCGTCCCGTGGGCCTACCGCGTCGAGGGGACCGGCCGGCTGTTGCCCGTGGTCCAGCGAAACGTCTTCGCCCCGGCGACCGGTCGAGTGGAGGAGGTGTTCGTCGCCACCGGGGCACGCGTCGAGGCCGGGCAGCCCGTCCTCCGCATGCGGGACGACGAGCGGGACATGGAGTGGGTCACGCTGCAGGCAGAACTCGAGGAGAACCTCCAGTCCGCGCGGGCCCTCGAGGCCGAGATCCAGGAGGACGACGACGGCCGCAGTCGCGAGGAGTCGATCCGTCTGCGTGGCCGGCTGCAGCAACTCCGGGTGGAGGCGACCGGGCTTCGTGAGCGGATCGACCTCGTCGAGGCCGAACTCGCCCGACTCGTCGTCCGCGCGCCCGACAGCGGGACCGTCACGACCGCCGATCTCCCCGGTCTGTTGAGAACGCGGCCGGTCCAGCAGGGCGAGGTGCTCGTCGAGTTGATGGACGACCGACGCGAGTGGCACGTCGAACTCGAGATCCCCGAACAGCGGCTGGGCCACGTGCTCGAGGCCCGCGAGGCCCGCGAGGCCCACGGTGGCGAGGACCTGCCGGTCGAGTTCGTGCTCTCGACCCATCCGCAGAAGCGGTTTCGTGGGCGGCTGGTCTCGATCGCGACGCGGACGGGAGCCTCCGAGGAGCACGGAGCCGCGGCGCGGGCGATCGTGGCCGTGGAGGCGTCGAGCGTGCCCGAACGCCGCATCGGGGCCGAGGTGGTCGCTCGCATCTCCTGCGGCGAGAAGCCGCTGGGCTACGTCCTGTTCGGCGACTTCGTGGACTTCGTCCGTCGCCACGTCTGGTGAGGTGACGGGTCAGCCCACGCCGAGCGGCAGGCCGAGTCGTTCGCGGATGTCGCGCTGCACGTCGTCGCGGTCCTGGTTGCCGTCGACGTCGACGACGAGTTCCTTGCCGCGGAACAGGTCGAGCACGGGGGCGGTCTTCCCGTGGTAGATCCGCAGCCGGTCGGCCAAGGCCTCGGGGGTGTCGTCGTCTCGCGAGACGAGCCTGCCGCCGCAGACGTCGCACACGTCCTCCACCTGCGGACGGTGGTGGATCAGGTTGTAGTCCAGCCCGCACTGGCTGCAGAGTCGTCGCGAGAGGACGCGAGCCCGGACGACGTCGTCCGGCAGGTTGACGTGGATCACCGCGTCGACGTCGTAGCTCTCCAGGAAGAACTCGGCCTGGACGGAGTTGCGGGGGAAGCCGTCGATGACGAATCCGTAGTTCCAGTCGTGCTCCTCGAGTCGAGTGCGGACGATCTCCTCGACGACCTCGTCGCCGACGAGGTCGCCGGAGGCCACGATGCGGTTGACGCGAGCGCCGAGCTTCGTGTGGTTCTGGACGTGCCAGCGGAAGATGTCGCCGACGCTGATGTGCACGAGGTCGAACGACTCGCAGAGTCGGCGGGCCTGCGTTCCCTTGCCGCAGCCCTGCACACCCATGATCACATACTTGTGCATCGTGCCGTCGCCTTGGCCGCTCGGTCGGGGACTCCGGTCCGATGATAGCGGCCCCAGTCGCCGCAGCGAGACCGAATCGGAACGAAGAGAGCCGCCGCCGGGGTGACCGGCGCGGCTCTCCGTCGAGATCGCAAATCGCGTGTCCTCAGACTTCGGTGGACTCGGTCGCCACGGCCGGCTCGACGACGGGCTCCGGCTCCGGGGTGGGGGCGTACTTCTCGGCACACTCCGCGCAGACGCTCAGCTCGCGGACGATCTCACGGCCTTCGCCACCCGGGTCCATCAGCCGGCGACGCGTCGGACGGCCTCCGCGACCACGAAAGCCACCGCCGCCACGCGACTGAGGCTTCTCACGGGGCTCGTACTTCTTCGCCCGCGTCTGGACGATGAGCTTGTGGGTTCGCGTTCCGGGCGGCATGACCGTCCCGCACAGCTGACATCGAAACATGTTGACTCCGCTCTCTCGTCGTTCGTTCTCTTGACTGGACTGGTCTCTCAGCGACTGCCGCGCGGTCGTGCCTCGTTGACCTTGAGTCGGCGTCCGCCGTAGTCGGCCCCGTCGAGGGCCTGGATGGCTTCGTCACCGCCGTCGGACATCTCGACGAACCCGAATCCGCGGGACCGACCGGTCTCGCGGTCGTTCACGATGGCACTCGAGGTCACCGTGCCGTACTCCGAGAAGATGTCGCGAAGCGCGTCGGTGTCGGTCGTGTAGGGGAGGTTGCCGACGTAGATGTTCACTCATGTCGCCTCGTGGACTCGTTCGACGGGCCGTCGCTCCCGACTCGACTTCGCGCGGGGGGGGAGCATGCGAGAGGGCGTCGCATCTCGGCAGCGGCCGGCCGACAGCCTGCACCTGGGAGTCTATCGCGTTGGCGTGATCGTGTCCAATCCTGCCGGGGCCCCCCGCAGCCGAGCCCGTCGGGTCGCCTACCGGGTCTTCTTCCGCTTCTTCAACAGCGAACGGAGTTTGCGGAGATTGACGGCGTCCCAGTGCTCGCCCTCCTCGGTCTCCTTCTTCGGCGTCTCCATGTACATCGGCAGTTTCGCGAAGCGGCGGTCGTTCAATACGTGCTCGAAGGCCGCTTCGCCGATCTCGCCGAGGCCGATGTGGTCGTGTCGGTCGACGCGGCTGGCGAACGGCTTCTTGCTGTCGTTCAGGTGGAAGGCCCGGACCCGGTCGAGACCGACGAGCTTGTCGAACTCGCGCATCGTGGCGAGGTAGTCCTTCCTCTCCTGGATGGCGTACCCGGCGGCGAAGACGTGGCAGGTGTCGATGCAGACGCCGATGCGGCTCGCGTCCTGAACGTTTTCGACGAGGTAGCCCAGATGGTCGAAGCGGTGGCCGAGGTTGGTCCCCTGCCCGGCCGTCGTCTCCAGCCAGACCTCGACCGACTGCCCGGCCGTCCGGTCGAGCACCTCGTCCAGCCCGGCGACGATGCGGGCGAGCCCCTCCTCCTCGGACGAGTCGACGAAGCTGCCGGGGTGGGCGACGACCCCCTCCAGTCCGAGGGCCTCGGCCCGTTCGAGTTCGACGACGAACGCGTCGACCGACTTCTGCCAGAGGTCGTCCTTGGGACTGCCCAGGTTGATCAGGTAGCTGTCGTGAGCGCACGGCCTCCGCACGCCGGTCCGGTCGAGCGACTCGCGGAAGAGGTCGACGTCCTCGTCGGTCAGCGGCTTGGCCCGCCACTGGTTGTTGTTCTTGGTGAAGATCTGGACGCAGTCCATGCCGAACTCGGCCGCGGCCTCGACGGCCTTGTAGTAGCCGCCGGCAATCGACATGTGGGCCCCGAGCAACGGCATCGGCGGTCTCCTCGAAGTTGACTAGGTAGGTGAAGTCTCGAACGGGAACGGGGCAACGAACACAGCGTCCCGGCGAGATTGGTCGGGTGTCGGGCCGGCGGAAGAACCGACGTCGAGCCCGTCGCATCACTCGAGCGGGACCGGAACCCCGGAGACCCGGATCGTGGTTCGACCCATTGTGGAGCCCCGGCGGCGGCGATTCCACGCGGTCGCGGCCGCGAGTCCCGACGTCAGGTGGCGACCGGCTTGCGGGCGGCCGACTTCGGCTTCGACGGGACGACCGAGTAGAGCGTGATCTCGCCGAACGGGTCGCCGCACTTCGGGCACTTCGCCTTGCCGATGCCCTTCCCCGACTTGCCGCCGATCGACTCCTTCTTGCGACCGTCCTCGCTGACGACGAGCCCGCAGCTCTGGCAGCGCCGGCCGACGACCTTCAGGTCGATCTCCTCGTCGTGCACGTGGAACGTCGAGTCGACGAGCGGCTCGAACTCCTGGTCGGTGTAGTGGCAGACCTGCTTCTCCGTCGCGTCCGTCAGCGGGATGCCACGCGTCTCCCCGAACTCCTTCGCCCCGAACACCCCGGCCGCCTTCGCGAACCGGCGGAACTGGCTGAGTGACAGCGTCAGGAAGCACCGTTCCGGCGAGTCCTCCGCGGTCGGCAGCAGCAGGGCGATCTTCCCGTCCCCGAAGACCGGGACACCGCCGAAGACCGTCTCGTGGGCGTACTCGTTCGGCTGCTCGAACGGGAGGTCGCGGGCCTGCTCCGGCTCGACCGCCCAGTGTCGCTCGGCCGGGAGGTCGTCGAGTCCGCCGTCCGCGCGGAGGTGCTCGACGACCGCCTTCCGCGTCGCCGCGGGGTCCGGGCTCTTGCCGAACAGCGAGGACTTCCGGGGCACGTACGAGACGACGAGCAGTCCGACCTCGCCGAATCCCAGGTCGACGGTCTGCGTCGGCTTCGCGAGAGCAGCCGGCTTCGCCTTCACCTTGGTCGAGTCCCCGACCACGTGGAGTGGCAGGTCCTTGATCCAGAACCGGTATCGCCCCGCGGCCGCCTGCGGCTTCCGCTTCTTGGTCGGCACCGCCTGCCCGGCGCGGCGCTTCCGCCGCGCGGCGGCTCGCTTCTTGCGGGTCCGCTCTCGCTTGGCGTGCCGTTTGGCGTCTTCCTGCTCCTCCTGCATCGCGATGTCGAGCAGCGAGTCGGCCGCCACTGCGTCCGCGTGGTCGGGAGAGGGCTCCGCGGCCCGACGTGGTGGTGGCTCCTCGGACGACGCCCGTCGCACCGGCGGAGCCTCCGCGACGCCCTTCCGCACCGGGGGAGCGGCAGGCTCGTCCGCCTCGTCCTCGTCGAACGTCCCGTCGTCGTCGAACGCCCCGTCGAAGTCGAAGTCGTCGGCCGTGTCGTCGCCCAGTTCGAACTCGATCTCGGGGCCCGTCTCGAAGTCGTCGTCGTCGGAGTCCGCTTGTTCCGTCCCACCAGCCAGCGAGTAGGTGGCGGCCTCCGGTTCGGCAGCCGCCGGCGTCGGCGTCGGGTCGGCGGGGATCGTCGTCTCGTCGTCCGCCTTCTCGGGGTTCCAGTCGGGCAGCGGGCGAAACTCGACCTTCGGCCGGAGCGCCTTCATGCGGGTGAACGAGTCCTCCATCTCCTTCCGCATGAAGTGGCCGCAGTTCCAGCAGCGGACCAAGTGCTCCCGGACGGCGGCCCCGCACTTGGCGCACGGAACCTCGTTCGCGTCGCCGTCGCTCGGCAAGCTCTCCTGGTCCATCGGCCGGACTTCACGGGCGGCGAAGTCGTAGCCGCAGTGCGGGCACTGGGGCGTGTCCGTGAGCACCATGTGCTCGCAGTTCGGACAAGTGGTCGTGGGGTCGGACATGGCGAGACGAACTGGGCCCGCGGGACGAATCGTCGAGGGCTACGGAAGAGAACCACACTACCCTAGCAGACGAATCGGGCGATTGGAGCGCCCGACGCGGGCGGAGCTCGACGATCGGCCGGCCGAAGTCCGAAGAAGTCGGATCGGACGCCGCCGATCGGCGTTGTGGTGGATTCCCCGCCGGGCTATAACCGATCGACGAGGTGGTCGTCAGGCATCGCGGGCCTTGCGACGTGCTCGGTTCCGTCCGCGAGTCGGCAGCGATTCATGAACGCGGTCAGCTTGGCGACGGCTCGTGTCGTCACGAGCCTCTACGAGCAGGCGATCCTCGAGGCCGAACGGCACAAGTGGATCGAGAGCCAGAAGCACGGCTACGACCGGGGCGACTCGGCCATCCACGAGTGGTACGGCCGTTACTGGCGAGACTTCTGTCGCCGGAAGCGGCTCGAGCACCTCCGAGGCGAGCAGTGCTGGGACGAGTTCGGGCACTACCAGTTCGGTCGGCTCCGCCCGCTGATGGAACTGTGTGACCCGATCGTCGACAGGCTCATCGGCATGCTCGACGCCGGCATGGAGAACCTCGACGTCATCAACTGGGCCCTCGCCCGACGCCTCGACATGAGCCAGGTCATCGAGGTGCTCGCCGTCGTCGACGTCAACGGCGCCCGGCTCGACCCCGCCGTCGTCTGACCTCCGCGTGGCCAACGACGAAGACACCGGCGCCCGGCGGAACGTCGCCGGCGGGATCCGCCTCGTCGCACTCTGGACGATGCTCAGCCGCGTCCTCGGCATGGTCCGGGACGTCGCGATGGCCGCGACCTTCGGCAACGGCTGGGTGCTCGACGCCTTCACCGTCGCCTTCCGCGTCCCCAACCTCGTCCGCCGCCTGTTCGGCGAGGGGGCCCTCACCGCGGCCTTCCTCCCGGCCTACGTCCGCGAGCGACAACAGCACGGTGACGCGGCCGGCTGGCAGCTCGCGTCGGTGGTCTTCTCGGCCTTGGTCGTCGGCACGGCCCTGCTCGTCGGTCTCGTCGAACTGCTCCTGTGGTCCGTGCTCGCGTTCGCCGACCCGACGCCGGCGACCGCGTTGCTGCTCGAACTGACCGCCGTGCTGCTCCCCTACGTCGGCTTCGTCTGCCTCGCGGCCCAGGTCTCCGCCGTCCTGCACGCCCACGGTCGATTCGCCGTGCCGGCGCTGCTGCCGATCGTGCTCAACGTCGTCTGGATCGGGGCACTGTGGTTCGTGGTGCCACGGTACGAGTCTCCCGAGAGTCGCATGCTGGCGATGTCCGTCGCGATCGTCCTCGCGGGCGTCCTCCAGTTCCTCGCCACGGTCCCCACGCTCCTCGCGCTCGGCTTCCGGTTCGACCTCGGCCTCTCCCGGGCCGGCGGCCGGCTCCGGTCGCTGTCGCTGGCGATGCTCCCCGTCCTCGCCGGGCTCGCGCTCGTCCAACTCAACACGCTCGTCGACGGCCTGATCGCCTGGGGCTTCAGCGCGCCGAACGAGACCGTCGTCGACGGTGTCCGCGTCTCCGACCCGAACTACCCGCTCGAGGCCGGCACCGCGTCCGCCCTCTACCTCGGCCAGCGGATGTACCAGTTCCCGCTCGGCGTCTTCGGCGTCGCCCTCGGCACGGTCCTGTTCCCGCTGCTCACGCGTCACGCCGAACGGGGCCGGCTCGACCTCGTCCGCGACGACCTCGAGTACGGCCTTCGTCTCGTCGTCGCCGTCGGCCTACCCGCCAGCCTCGGCCTCGTGCTGCTCGCCCGGCCGATCACCGACCTCCTCTTCCGGCACGGCGAGTTCGACGACTTCGACGCCCTCCAGACCGCGACCGCAATCGCGGCGTACGCCGTCGGCGTGTGGGCCTACTCCGGCGTGCACGTGCTGCAGCGGGCCTTCTACGCCCTCGACGACCGCGTCACGCCCGTCCGGATCGGCCTCTTCGCCGTCGTGCTCAACGTCGCCCTGGACTTCGTCGTCCTCTGGCCGCTCGGCGGTCCCGGCCTCGCGTACGCGACCGCCGCCGCCGCCGTCCTCCAGGTCGGCCTGCTCGCCGTCGCCGTCCAGTGGCACACCGGCAAGCTGTCGTGGCCCGACCTCGCCGGCCACACCTTCCGTGTCCTCCTCGGCACCCTCTCCATGGGCCTCTGCACCGGCGGCACCCTCGTGGCGCTGCAGTCCCTCCTTCCCGGTGAGTCGCTCTTCGTCCGAGCCACCGAGGTCGCCGTCCCCACGGCCACCGGCATCGCCGTCTACCTCCTCGCCGCGAAACTCCTCGAACTCGACGACGTCTTCACACTGCTGCGCCGCTCACCGCGTGAATGATCGACCCGCAGGCGGTATCCTCCGCAGAACGAATGGGGGAGCGAGCGCATGTCGGACGCCTACGAAGTCGAGACGGTCGGGCAGGTGACCGTGCTGCGGCTCCGGGACCTCGGCATGTTCGAGTTCGAGTCGATCCCGTCGACCGGCAAGATCGTCGAGGACTTCCTGCGGGACAGTCCGACGGAGACGACGCTGCTCGACCTCGGCCAGATCCCGTTCACGAGCAGCTTGGCCCTCGGCCTCATCGCCTCGCTCCGCCAAAAGGCCGAACGCCACGGCCGCACGCTCGCCCTCTGCAACCTGCACCCGCAGTCGCGGTGGGCGATCCAGACCACAAGGCTGCAGTCACTGCTCCCCCAGTACTTCGACGAGGAGCAGGCGCTGGCGAAGCTGTCGTCGCAGCGGGAGTGAATTGATGGGCCCGACGACCACGCAGGCTTGGTGAGACTCGGCGGAGAACCTTCGAGCTCTCTGTGTGGTGCACCGCGATCGCGACATCGTCTCTACCGATCGCACTGCGCTCATCCAACGTGTGGGAGAGCGGCTCTCAGCTGGAAGAGTAGGGGGGGAGCGGGATTTGAACCCGCGGGACGCTTCCACGCCCTACCGATTTTGAATCGGCTGCCTTCGGCCGCTCGGCCATCCCCCTGCATTTCTGCATCGATGTAGCATACCCGGCAACGTCCTTCGAGTCAAAACCTCTTACCGAGAGCTGACCTGAACGTGCCCTACGTTTGACCCCTCGATAAGGGGGAGCTGGCTAGAGTCCACATCACGCGTTCTGCAGCGCCGCCCGCTTCTCCCCGATCAGCTTCAACAACCCCTTCTGCGGGTCGGCGAACTTGGCGAGGCCCTCTTCCATCAGGACCTCTTCGAGCTTCGCGAAGTCGACCTTGGCGTCGATGTCGGCGAGGACCTCGGGGGAGGGGAGTTGGTCGACCTGGCGGGTGAAGGTCTTCCCCCCGAGAGCCTGGACGGCCGTGTTGGTGCCGGGGGGGTTGGTCTGGATGTCCGAGCCGGCGAGGGCGGCGACGTACTTGTCGGGCGAGTCGGCCGGGTCCTTGGTGCCCGTGCTGGCGAAGATGATCTCCTGCTGCAGCGGCAGGTTCTTGTCGGCCCAGAACTGGTTGTTCGACTGCCACAGCCGCTTGGCGTTCACGATGCCCACCTCGCCCTGGGCGGCCTCGGAGAGGTCCGGCACCTGCTTCTTCGTGTAGACGTCGATCCGGCTGACGAAGATCGAGTAGACCGACTTGAAGCCGTCGAGCGAGTCGCGTCGCTTGGCCCCCTTCCAGACGTTCTCGCGGGCGATCTCGTACTGCCGCTGCGAGAAGAGGAGCGTGACGTTCAGCGTGACGCCGGCCGCCGCGAGTTCCTCCAGCGCCGCGAGGCCGCCCGGCGTGCCGGGGACCTTGATCATGCGGTTGGTGTGCCCGGCCGCCCACTGCTTGCCGAGTTCGACGTACTTGGCCGCCTTCTCCTCGACGGAGAGCGTGCAGCTCGTGTCCTCCAGCAGCGGGTCCAGCTCGAAGCTGACGTAGCCGTCGTTGCCGTTGGTGTTGGCGTGGATCTCGGCGAACTCGTCCTGGGCCCGCTTCACGAGGCGGTTCGTCATCTCCCAGGCGACCGCTTCGTCGTCGAGCCCCTCGCCCATCAGGCCGGCCATCTCGTCGTCGAACTGGCCGGAGCCGAGGATGCCGGAGACGATGATCGGGTTCGACGTCGCCCCGGTCGCCCCGAGGGCCTTGTTCTCGGCGACGAGTTGCGGGTCGATGCTGTCGAGCCAGAGCTTCGTGCCGGAGGCGATCAGGGACTCGAGCGGCGTGGTCATGGGCGGCTCCGTGGATTTCGCGGCTGAGCGGTATGGCCTAGAATCGTCGTCTCGCACTGTATTCAACGCATCGTCCGGATTCGATGGAGAGTTGCGGATTCGACGCAAAGCCGCGACCACGCAGGGTTTCACCAAGGTCTCTGAAGCTCTCGTTCGTCGTGACGGCTTGGCCAGTCCAGCGACTTCGTTCGTCCCAGTCCTTCTTTCTTTGCGGTTCTTCGCGCCTTTGCGTCGAACCATGCCGGAGCCACCGCGTGACCCACGACGTCTACGAGAATCCGCTCATCACCCGCTACGCGTCCCGCGAGATGGCGGCCCTCTGGTCGGCCCAGCGGAAACACTCGACGTGGCGGCGGTGCTGGCTGGCGCTCGCCGAGAGTGAACGCGAACTCGGGCTGGACGTGACGGAGGCACAAGTCGACGAGCTGCGGACGCACCTCGACGACGTGAACTTCGGCGACGCGGCCGAGTACGAGAAGGAGCTCCGGCACGACGTGATGGCCCACGTGCACGCGTGGGGCGACCAGTGTCCGACCGCCCGGCCGATCATCCACCTCGGCGCGACGAGTTGCTTCGTCACCGACAACACCGACCTCCTGCTGCTCCGCGAGGGGCTAGAAGCCGTTCGGACGAAACTCGTCGGCGTCATCGACCGGCTCGCCACGTTCGCCACCGACTACCGCGACCTCCCCTGCCTCGGCTTCACCCACCTGCAGACGGCCCAGCCGACGACCGTCGGCAAGCGGGCCACGCTGTGGGCCTACGACTTCGTCCTCGACCTCGCCGAGCTCGAACACCGTCTCGCGTCCCTCAAGCTCCGCGGCGTGAAGGGGACGACCGGCACGCAGGCGAGCTTCTTGAGCTTGTTCGACGGTGACCACGCCAAGGTGGACGAACTCGACCGGCTCGTGTGTGAGAAGTTGTGGCCAATTTCGGATTGTGGATTGCGGATTGCGGATTCCCCAAGCGGGAGTGCGTCCGACGGGAGTGAATCCGCAATCCGCAATCCACAATCCGCAATGAGCTACGCCGTCACCGGCCAGACCTACTCCCGCAAGATCGACGCCCAGATTCTCGACGTGCTCAGCGGCATCGCCCAGTCGGCCCACAAGTTCGCGACCGACCTCCGCATCCTGCAGCACCGGAAGGAGGTCGAGGAGCCGTTCGGCAAGAAGCAGATCGGCTCGTCCGCCATGCCCTACAAGCGGAACCCGATGCGGTCCGAGCGGATCTGCGGCCTCGCTCGCTTCGTGATGTCGATGACGGCCAACGGGGCGAACACGCTGGCGACGCAGTGGATGGAGCGGACGCTCGACGACTCCGCCAACCGCCGCCTCTCGCTGCCGCAGTCGTTCCTCGGCATCGACGCCACCCTCGCCATCTGCCTCAACGTGACCGACGGCCTCGTGGTGAACCCGAAGGTGATCGACAAGAACCTGCAGGAGGAACTGCCGTTCCTCGCGGCCGAGGAAGTCCTGATGGCGGGCGTTCGTGCCGGCGGCGACCGGCAGGATCTCCACGAGGCGTTCCGCACCCACAGCCTCGCGGCCTCGACGGCGATGAAGTCCGAAGGCACCCCGAACGACCTCGTCCCCCGCCTCCGCGGCGACGCCGCCTTCGCGAACGTCGAGATCCCGGACACGTTCGACGCGAAGAACTACATCGGCCGCGCACCGGAACAGGTCGATGCGTTCGTCCGCGACGTCGTCACGCCGATCCGCGAACGGTACGCGGACGCCCTCGGTGGCGACGCGGACGAACTGCGGGTTTGATTCAACCGCGGAGGCGCAGAGGACGCGGGGATTCGTTCAACCGGATGGTCACGCGATGGCTGGTGAGCGTGTCGTCGATTGGGAAGCACTAGGCGAGCGTTTGGGGACCCTCCGAACGGAGGGGGAACGTGGAGGCTCGGCTGCCGCTCGAGAAGCGATCGAGCAGATCATCGGGACTGACGTTCTCCGGGACGCCGTCGACTACTACGTGGCGGGGCGACGGGGAGCCGAACTCGTTCGTCACGTTCTTTGGCAGATCCACCCGTGGAGCGCGATGCTCCGCTGCCGCGAGATCTACCAGAACTCGAAGGACGAGGACGAACGCTGCTCGGCGGTCGAACTCCTACGCGTCGTTGCCGACGGCCGAGCGGTGTCGTGGATCCCCGATTTGCTGGCGGATCACAACCAAGGCGTCCAGCTCTGTGCTGCGGGAATCGTCGACCAACTGGTGCGGTCCCGACTCGTCGATCCCGAAGACTGCTCCGACCTCCTCACGATGATGAAGCTCCACCCGAACGACGGCGTGCGAGAACGCTACGAGTTCGTTCAACGAGCGCTGGCAGACCGCGAGTCGTAACTCTGTGCCCTCCGCGCCTCTGCGGTTCACCCCAACCGCACCGGCAGCGACCGCACGCTGCGTGTGCCCGGCCGACGCATCCAGTCGAACAAGATCAACTGGTTGACGACGGCGGAACTCGCGGACCTCTATGCGGGGCGGGTGCAGGAGTGGTCGGAGGTGCGGGGGGGGGCGGTGAGGTCAGGCGGTTCGGGCTGCTGGAGGAGAAGCCGGTGTTCGTGGTGCCGAGCGAGGAGAGGACGAGTGAGGCGTGGGCCTCCCGCCGGCGCGACCACCGTGCAGTGCAAGTTGCTCCGGCAGTGCGCCGCGGTCCGCTCGATCGAAGTCGGCTCGTCGGTGTAGAGAGGGACGGCCAGGGTCGCGGAGTCGGGACGACTGGATTCGAACCAGCGACCTCCGGCTCCCAAAGCCGGCGCTCTACCAAGCTGAGCTACGTCCCGTGACGGCGTCAGTCTAGTGCGACGCGCCGGGACCCGGAAGGGTTCGCCTCGCGGCGGGGTCGACCGCCGGCCGGCGTCCGCAGGGAAGGAACGGAGGGGGACGAGTGGGGGCGTCCCCCTCCGTCGGCCCTTTCCCTCGCGGACGGAAAGCGATGCTTCCGGAAGCCGAGCGTCACGCGGCTCGCAACATGCCGAGCAGCCGCTCGAACTCGTCGTTCGACTTGAAGTGGATCACGAAGCGGCCCGTCTCCTCGCCGGTCTGCTTGATCTCGACCGTCGTGCCGAAGTGGTCCCGCAGACCGTCCTGCAGCGACGCGACGTGGTTGTCGACCGGCGCCTCCGGCTCTGGGGACTCGGCGGGCGTCTCGGCCGGGTTGGACGGCTGCTGGTCGCCCGACGTCTCCGACGAGGACTCCTCGGCGGTCTCGGGCCGCAGCACGGAGCGGACCTCGCTCTCGGTGCGGCGGACGGACCACTCCTCCTTGCGGATTCGCTCGCAGAACTCGACCTGCCGTTCGCCGTCCAGGCTGAGCAGCGCCCGGGCGTGGCCGTTGGTGATCTTGTCGGCGGCGAGGGCCTGCTGCACGGGCTCGGGCAGTTCGAGCAGTCGCAGGAAGTTGCTGACCGTCGATCGCTTCATGCTGAGGTGCTTGGCGAGCTCCTCGATGCTGGTCTGGAACCGCTCGAGGTACTCCTGGAAGGCGCGGGCCTTCTCCAGCGGGTTCAGGTCCTTCCGCTTCAGGTTCTCCTCGAGGGCCGCCTCGGCCACCTCGTGGTCGACGAGGTCGACGATGCGGCAGGGAACCTTCTCCAGCCCGGCCTGCTTGGCGGCGCGGAGTCGTCGTTCGCCGGCGATCAACTGGAACCGGCCGTTGCAGGGGCGGACGAGCAGCGACTGCAGCACGCCGTGCTCGCCGATGCTGCCGGCGAGGTCGTCGATGGCCGACTGCTCGAACTCTCGGCGCGGCTGGAACGGGTTGGGGTCGATCGCGTCGACGCGGATCTCGGCGTCGCTCGCGTTCGCGGCGATCGGGGCGGCGACCGTCCGCTGCGGGAGGTCGCCTTCGCCTTCACCCTGGCCGCCGAGAAGGGCCTGCAGTCCCCGGCCGAGTCGTCGTCCCAGACCGGACTGCTCCCCGGGAGCGTCCAGCACCGCCTGTGCGTGATCGTCCATGATCGTCCTGTTCGCGTTGTTCGTCCGACGGCCGGTGCGCTTCGCAGCCGTCGTTCGCAGGCACCGTCTTCCGTGACGGGAACCAAGAGTGAAATCGACCAGACCGACTGCCGCGTCGCATCCCGCTTCGAGTCGTCGCCGCCGATTCCCGGTCACGCCCCACGTCGCACCGAATACCGAACACCGGCAACCGGCGGCGTCCGCACCCGTCACGGCGAGATTGCCGACCGAGGCGACCTTGACGGTTACGGCGAGTCGGCCGGGCGGCGGACGGGCGGGCTTGGCCGTGTCCGGCGGTGACTGCTACGCTGCCAGTTGCCCGTTCGCACGCGAGCCACCGGCCGATGATCTTCGTTTTGGACAACTACGACTCGTTCACCTACAACCTCGTGCAGCGGTTCGGCGAGATCGACCGCTCGCTGGAGATCGTCGTCCGTCGGAACGACAAGACGACGATCGAGGAGATCGCGTCGCTCGCCCCGGAGCGGATCGTCATCTCCCCCGGGCCCTGCACGCCGAGCGAGGCGGGGCTCTCGAAGGAGGTCGCCCGGCACTTCGGTCCGACCGTGCCGCTCTTGGGCGTCTGCCTCGGCCACCAGTCGATCGCCGAGGTGTTCGGCGCGAAGGTCGTGCGGCACGCGCGGCTGATGCACGGCAAGACCTCCCCGGTGCACCACGACGGCCGCGGCCTGTTCGAGGGGCTGCCGAACCCGTTCACGGCCACCCGCTACCACAGCCTGATCGTCCCCGAGGAGTCGCTCGGCGAGGACTTCGAGGCGTGTGCCTGGGCGGAGGACGAAGGGCACCCGAAGGAGTTGATGGGCTTCCGGCACCGCGAGTACCCGCTGCACGCGGTGCAGTTCCACCCGGAGAGTTTCCTGACCGAGGCCGGGATCCCGATGCTCGAGAACTTCCTCCGGCTGCCCGCCCCCACCCCGGCCTGACGCGTCATGCTCTCCGTCGACGAGGCTCTCGCGAAGATCGTCGAGACGGTTGCACCGCTCTCGGCCCGGCCGGTCGCTCTCGACGACGCGCTCGGCCTCGTGCTGGCGGAGGACGTGGTCGCCGACCTCGACTCGCCACCGTTCGACAAGTCGCTGATGGACGGTTTCGCCGTCCGTTCCGCCGACGTGCCGGACGGGCGGGCCACGCTCGAAGTCGTCGAGACGATTACGGCCGGCGGCGTGCCGACCAAGACAATCGCCGGCGGGCAGGCGGCTCGCATCATGACGGGCGCCCCGATCCCCGACGGTGCCGACGCCGTGGTGAAGATCGAGGAGACCCGGTTTGACGAGGCAACGGGACGCGTCGAGATCGAGACGTCTCGCTGCGAGCCGAGGACGAACACGATCGTCCGTGGCACGAACACTCGCTCGGGAGAGACCGTCCTCCGGACCGGCCGTCGACTCCGGCCGCAGGAACTCGGCACGCTGGCCGAACTCGGCCGGGCAACGCTCTCGGCGTTTGGCCGACCCCGCGTCGCCATCCTCGCGACCGGCGACGAACTCGTCCCGGTCGGCGAGACACCGGGGGCCGGTCAGATCCGGAACTCGAACGAGACGATGCTCGTCGCCCAGGTTCGTCGAGCGGGCGCCGAAGCGGTGCCGCTCGGCATCGCGAGAGACGAACGGGCCCACCTTCGCGAACGGATCGAGCAGGGCCTCGCGTGCGACGTGCTGCTGCTCTCGGGCGGCGTCTCGATGGGGACACTCGACCTCGTGCCGTCCGAGCTGCAGGCGGCCGGGGTCCGGGAGGTGTTCCACAAGGTGCACGTGAAGCCGGGCAAGCCGGTCTGGTTCGGCCTGCGGGACGCGACGCCCGAGCGGCCGGCGACGTACGTATTCGGATTGCCGGGAAATCCCGTCAGCAGTATGGTTTGCGGCGAATTGTTCGCCCGGACGGCCATCCGCCGCCTGACGGGCCTCCCCCACGCTGGGCCTCGCGTCGAACGAGGCCAGATGAACCATCCGTACGTGAACCGAGGCGACCGCCCCGTCTATCATCCGGCCTTGACGGACACGACCTCCGGGCAGACATGGGTCACCCTTGCTCCTTGGCACGGCTCGTCCGACCTGCGAGCCACCGTCGAGGCCAACGCAATGGCCCTCCTCTTGCCGGAATCAGAACTCACCAGAGGCAGCCCGGTCGACGTGGTCCGCTGGGACTGAACGACCGGCCCACGCGTAGCATCTCCAAGGACGGAGACCATCATGGCGACGGACGTCGTGCCGACCGAATCCCCGACGAACACGTCCCCGGCCCCGCCCGCACCGCGGGAACGGACGGCCGAACAAATCATCACGGCGGCCCGCACGGCACCGCCGAGCTCCCTGTTCGCGTGGGGGTTGTCGCTCGTCTTCGGCCTGCTGCTGTGGGCCAGCTTCCCGCCGCTCGACGTCGGACCGCTCGGCTTCCTCGCCCTCGTGCCGCTGCTGATGCTCGTCCGCACCGAGCAAAGGCCGTGGTGGACCTACCCGGCCAGCTACGTCGGCGGGCTCCTCGGCTACCTCGCCCTCTTCCAGTGGATGCGGCTGGGCGACCCGACGATGTACGTCGCGTGGGTCGCCGTCTCAGTGTACGTAGCCGCGTACGTGCCGCTGTTCGTCTGGCTGTGCCGCACGGCCGTGCTGCGGTACCGCGTGCCGCTCGTCCTCGCCGCGCCCGTGTTGTGGACGGGTCTGGAGTTCCTGCGGTCCCACCTGCTGACCGGCTGCCCGTGGTACCTGCTGGGGCACACCAGCTACCGCTGGCTCGAGTTGTTGCAGATCGCCGACGTCACCGGGGCGCTCGGCGTGACGTTCCTCGTCGTCCTCTCGTCGGCCCTGCTCGCGTCGCTCGTGCCGTCCGGCGTGTACGCCGCGTTGCGGCTGGTTCCGGCCGACGTCGACGCCGGGTTCGCCGTTCGCACACCGAGTCCGACCGCTTCGTGGATCGCCGTCGGGGCGACGATCGCGGTGTTCGCAGCCACGTTGACGTACGGGTTCGTCCGCCGCTCGCAGGCGACGTGGACGAAGGAGGACGCGAAGCCCGGCCCGCGGGTCGCGCTGGTCCAGGGGAACTTTCCGGCGTCCGTCGGGGCGTACTCGCCGCAGCAGGTCACGGCCATCAAGCGGACGCACTGGCGGCTGATGGGTCTCGCCATGAAGCACGCCACGACCACCGGCGAGCGGCCTGACCTGTTCGTCTGGCCGGAGGCGATGTTCCCCTACCCGCCCGTGCTCGAGGTCGATCCAAACGTGACCGACGAGCGGTTGGCCGAGTTGACGCCCGACGTGCCGGCCGAGTGGTGGCGGCAGGCGGACGCCCGTTTCGAACTCGAACGCTTCGCCGCCCAGTCGAACGCGGCCGTCGTCGTGGGCGTGAACGCCTACGTCGCGGAGCCGGACAAGGTCGCCAACTTCAACTCGGCCGCCTTCGTCCACCCGAGCACCGGCTACGCCGGCCGGTACGACAAGATGCACCGCGTCCCCTTCGGAGAGTACGTGCCGCTCAAGGACGAGCTCCCGTTCCTCGCCTCGTTCACGCCGTACGGGTTCGGCTTCGGCATCGAAGAGGGCGACCGCCCCTGGGCCTTCGAGTACGGCGAGTGGCGGATCGCCCCGGTCATCTGCTTCGAGAGCACCGTCCCCGGCCTCGTCCGCCGGGTGGTCCGCGAGACCGAGAAGGACGGCCGGCCGGTCGACCTGCTGGTCACCCTCTCGAACGACGGCTGGTTCCACGGCTCCGCCGGGCTCGACCAGCACCTCGTCACGAGTGCGTTTCGCTGCGTCGAGACCCGCACGCCGATGGCCTGCGCCGTGAACACCGGCATCTCGGCCTTTATCGACGGGGACGGGGCGATCGTCGAACCGGACCTGTTCCTCGACGCCGACGGCAAGGGCCGGAAGACCTCGACCGACGCCACGACCGGCCGCTGGCACCGTCAGCTCAACGCTCTGGTCCAGCACGAGGTCCCACTCGACGGCCGCACGAGCCTCTACGTCCGCTACGGCGACTGGTTCGGCATCGCCTGCCTCGCCAGCGTGCTGTTCGCCGTGATGGCCGCGCTCGTCCCGCGGCGAAAGACCGCCGTCGCCTGACCGTTCGGACGCCTGCCCCGTCCGAGACGTCGGGCAGCGCCGGCCGTGCGTCACTCGTACGAGAACATCGTGTGCACGTTGAGCATGACGAGGCGGTCGAGGAAGTGGTCTGGGACGCCGGTCAGCTTCACGTCTGCGGCGATGCTCGTCAGTGCGAGCAGCGTGCCGATGACGGAACTCGGCACGGCCAACGCGTCGCGGCAGTCGATCTCGACGCGGTCGCCGTCCTGCACCGCGCCGATGCACGCGCGGGCGAACCGACCCGATCCGGCTCGGCCGCGCAGGTCGGCGATCGAGCACCGCACGACCCCCTCGTCCGATCGTTTCACGTCCATCAGGTGGTCTGTCCACGCCGAGAGGGGTCTGTCCGTCGCCCGTCGACTCGCGACGCTACACGGTCTCCGTGGAGAAGTCGCGAAGATCCGGGGAAGCCTCTCCGAACGTGCCCCAGCACGAGGCCGCTGACCTTCAACCGACGCCGACGATCGGCAGGATGACCCCGCGGACGAACGCGGGTGGCAGGAGTAGCGGGAGTGGCAGGACGAGCCACGCGATCGTCCAGACACGGCCGGCGACCGGAGACTCGAGTCGCCCGGCGAGTGGGCCGGACTCCAGGCGGATCGCGAACGCGTGCAGCAGGAAGTACGCGAACGGCAGTCCGTGGCCCGCGCGGGCGGGCACGCTGATCGCCAGTTCGTGCAGCAGACCGGAGAAGAGGAACGCGACGACGTTCGCCGCCTGGCCGCCGAGCGGGCCCTTGAGCGGCCTGTAGACGGCGAGGGCCGTCATCTCGGAGAAGGCGAGGTTCCAGCGACGGCCCCAGAACTCGGCGAGGCTCGTCGACGTCAACGGGGCGCGGAACAGCTTCTGCACGTTCACCCCGAGCCACCGCCAGAACGCGGCCAAGGCGTCGAACAGGGCGAAGTGCACGAGCAGGCTGTAGCCGACGACGATCGACACGACGGCCGGCCAGCCGCCCAGCGAGGTCCGACCGAGTCCCCAGCCGACCGTGATCGCAATGCTCCCCAGGCCGACGGCGACGCCCGCCTTCTTCAGCAACCCGGCGACACCGTCCCGGGGCGGGGACGGCAGCTTGGCGAACGGCCCCGGCCGCATGCCGAACCACCCGAAGACGAACGCCGACCACTGCAGTGGCGAGAGCGGGGGCTTGCCGGCGATCCGCGACTCGACGCCGACTACGGCCTTCATCGCGTACAAGAGACCGGCGCAGATCGACAACATCCGCACGCCTGCCGGCTCGCCGACCACGAGTCGTTCGATCCCGACGACCGCCGCCACCGGCAACGTCCATGCTGGGAGCCGCAGCCACTTCGAGCGACCACGCGTGAGCAGGAAGCCGGTCGCCCAGAGTACGACGAGAACGCTGGCGACCGCCGCGAGGGTGAGCGGGTCACGTAGCGCGTACCCGTTCACGACCCGAGTCCAACGGCGTTGCCCCACGCGGCCGTCACGAAGACGCCGCTGAAGAAGAGGAACAGCGCGAGCAGTCCGACCTCCGCGACGACGAAGAACGTCCCCTGCGGCCCGAGACCACGGAACCAGGTGAGCTGCACGACGACCCGCACGACCCAGTAGACGGCGGCGTACGCCGTGACGGCGACGGCGAGCGGCGTGCCGCCGACGAGGTCCCCCGGGAGCAACAGAGAGACGAGCCCGAGCGCGACGTTCGTGACGAGGATGTACGCGCCGTAGACCCAGAACAGCCGCCGTTCGAGTTCGGGCAGCACCCGCAGCTTGGAGGGCCAGTCGAGCACGCGAGGAATGAGCGTGCTGCCCGCCGCAAGTGCGAGTTGGCCCCAACCGGCACCGATCACGAGTGTCTCGAGCATCACGTCTCTCCTCCAGAAGGGGACCGCGGACGGCTCAGGAGTTCAACCGACAATCCCGTCCGAGCGTCACCCTTGGACGCCACGAGCGGGGCGAGCACAATCGATCGTCCCGCTCCCGACCACCGGAGGCCGTCGTGCTTCGACTCGTGTTGCCGCTCCTGCTGCTCTCGCTCTCCACGGTCTCGGTGGATGCAGCCAAGGGGCCGAACGTGATGTGGATCGTCGCGGACGACCTCTCGCCCGACCTCGGCTGCTACGGGGCGAAAGGGGTGAAGACGCCGAACCTCGACCGCCTCGCGGCCTCGGGCATTCGGTACGAGAACGCTTTCGCGACGTCGCCTGTCTGCTCGCCGTCGCGGTCGGCCTTCGTGACGGGCTGCTACCAGACGTCGATTGCCGCGCACCACCACCGCACGCGGAAGCCACGGCCGTTGCGCGAGGGGGTCGAGACGGTGATGGAGCGGTTCAAGGCAGCGGGATACTACGTCACCAACGGCACGCCGGACGGCAAGCGGGCGAAGACCGACTTCAACTTCACGCACGACCTGCAGGCCTTGTTCGACGGGACGGACTGGCGGAAGCGGGCGAAGGGGCAGCCGTTCTTCGCGCAGGTCCAGATCAAGCAGCCCCACCGGCCGTTCGTGAAGAACGCGGACCCGGATCGGCTGACGCAACTCGAGTTGCCGCCGGTCTACCCGGACCACCCGGTCACGCGGGCGGACTGGGCGAACTACCTCGCGTCGGTCGAGACGATGGACGCGAAGGTCGGGCAGGTGCTGGACCAGTTGAAGGAGGAGGGCGTGGATGACCGGACGATGGTCGTCTTCTTCGGGGACCACGGCCGGCCGATGGTGTGGGCGAAGCAGTGGCTGTACGACGCCGGCCTGCGGGTGCCGTTGATCGTGAAAAGCCGGGACGGAGAGCAGGCGGGCACGGTCGACGGTCGTCTCGTCTCGCTGATCGACCTCGCGCCGACGAGTCTCGCGGTCTGCGGGATCGAGCAGCCACGGAAGGGGCAGGGCATCGACGTGTTCGACGACACCCGCGACCGGCGAACTGCGGCCTTCGGCGCGCGGGACCGTTGCGGCGACGCGACCGACCGCATTCGCAGCGTGCGGACGTCCGACTTCCTCTACATCCGCAACTTCGAGCCGCGTCGGCCGTACACGCAGCACAGCGGGTACAAGAAGCTGCAGTACCCGGTGCTGACACTTCTTCCCGTGCTCGCCGAGCGTGGCGAGTTGAGTCCTGTCGCGAAGCGGTTCCTCGCCGAAGAGAAGCCGACGGAGGAGCTGTACGACGTGCGTGCCGACCCGTTCCAGACGACGAACGTCGCCGGCGACCCGAAGTACGCGAAGCCGCTCGCCGCGCTGCGGAGTCGGCTCGAAGAGTGGACGGCGGCGACCGACGACCAGGGGCGGTTCCCCGAGGGGGACGCCGAGTACACGGCCGGGTTGCTGTCCGAGAAGCGGGCGTACTACAACCGCGGCATGCGGCGACGCGGCCTCGACCCCGACCTCTCCGACGCCGAGTACCTGCGGTGGTGGGAGAAGGAGTTGGGCGTCGCCGAGGACGAGACCGACGACTGAACCAGCCGGGAGCGATCGCGTGGAGGAGAACGAGTCGCAACGGCGAATCGAGGCGGTCGTGTTCGACCTCGACGGTCTCGTGTTCAACACGGAGCACGTCTTCCACGCGGCCGGCGAGGAACTGCTGCGGCGTCGGGGGATGGAGATGCCCGAGGACCTGCACCGCACGATGATGGGACGGCGGGCCGAGGAGGCGTACCCGATCCTCGTCGAGCGGATGGGGCTGTCCGACACGGTCGAGGAGATCGTGCTGGAGACGCGGTCGATCTTCTTCGACCTGCTCGACGACGTGCTGCAGCCGATGCCGGGCCTGTTCGAGTTGCTGGACCTCGTCGAGTCGCGTGGGTTGCCGAAGGCGATCGCAACGTCGTCCCGGCGGGCGTACCTGGAGGATCTGCTGGGGCGGTACGAGTTGACCGAACGGTTCTCGCTGCTGCTGTCGTCCGAGGACGTGACGCAGGGAAAGCCGAACCCGGAGATCTACCTGAAGGCGGCCGAGCGACTGGGCGTGTCGGCGTCGCGGATGCTGGTCTTCGAGGACAGCGAGAACGGCAGCCGGGCCGCCGCGGCAGCGGGCGCGGTCACGGTCTCCGTTCCGCACGAGCACAGCCGAACGATGGACTTCTCGATGGCGACCCACGTGGTGGAGGGCCTCGGGGACCCGGTGATCCGGCGGTTGCTGGCGACCGCGGACTAGAATCGCGGTCGTACAACGCCCCGAGCCACGGCCTGCGTAGCGAGCGGACACGAAGTCCGCGAGCGGAGCAAGTGAGCGCAGCCGGCGTGTGGTGGCGGAGCCACGGGCACGCCGAGCGAAGCGAACCAAGAACCCGAGCCGTGTTCGGCCGTCACGAACACGGCGAAACACGGGGGCGGGGAACCACGACCCGGCCCGGGAATACCGATTGCCGCGTTCGGGCGGCGGGTCTAGAATTCGGCCAGATCGGTCGCCGGGGTCTTGGACCACTCCGAGCCGTGGGCGGCCTCCCTCCCGCTGGGACCTGCGCATGTTCTGCGAGACGAGCTTCGACTGCGACAGCGAGTTCATGAAGCTGTTGTGTCGACGCGAGGACGTCGATCTCGCCGTGGCGGCCTTGGAGATCGCCCGCGACAACCAGCCGGGACTCGACTTCGGTCCGACGCTCGAGTGGATCGAGGACCGGTCGCGGGAGCTCGTGATGCCGCTGGCGATGGCGTCGAACGAGCGGGACCTGTTGAACGCCTTGGTGCACGGCCTCGCCGAGGTGCACGGGCTGTACGGGGACGACGCCCACTACGACTCGCCGGACAGCAGCTACCTGAACCGCGTGGTCGAGACGAAGCGCGGCCTGCCGATCGCACTCTCGATCGTCTACGTGGCGGTGGCGGCCCGGGCCGGCGTCGAGCTGACGGGCGTCTGCTCGCCGATGCACTTCCTCGTCCGGTACGAGTCGATCGAGGGACCGTTGTTCCTGGACCCGTACAACCACGGCCGGATTCTCGAGAAGGACGAGTGCGTCCACTGGCTGTCCGGCTGGACGGGGGTGACGACGCCGGTCGTCGAACGAGCCCTCGAACCGGCGGACACGCGGACGATCGTGACGCGGTTGCTGAACAACCTGAAGGGCCGCTTCGTTCGGGACGAGAACTGGCAGGCCGCCTGGAACGTGCAGCACCGGCTGACCGTGCTGAACCCGTCGGTCTACCGCGAACGACTGGACCTCGCCCGAATCGCCGTACGGGCCCGCAAGCCCGGGGCGGCCGTCGAACTGCTGCAGTGCTGCCTCAAGTCCTGCCCGGCGGAGGACAAGACGATGCTGGAGGCCGAACTGCTCGAGGCGAGCCGACTGCTGGCGAGCTGCAACTGAGCGCGTGCGTCGGCGACTCCCGCTTGGGTCAGCCGGTGATCCGTTGCCTTGCCCTGACGAACCGGCCGCCGCTGCAGTAGGTGCCCTCCTGTGTGAAGCGGCACCACGACAGCTCGGCGACGAGCGAACGTTCCAGTTCGACAAACGGGAACGTGACCAGCACGAGCCGGTGCGGCAGCGGCTCGACGTGGTGGAACGAGAGGCCGCCGAGCGACAGGTCCCGGCCCTCGACGAACCACGGTTCGCCCTCCGGCTCGACGGACGAGTCGAGGGGCTGCACGACGAGCGGCTGCGTGAACTCGCAGCGTTGCCAGCGGCGGTCGTGAATCGTCACGCCTTGGTTTCGGTCGAGGCCGGCGACCGTGTCGAGCAGTTCCGTGATCTCACGGATGCGCTGCAGCTGCGGCGGAGCGCAGATCGACGACGGGGACGGACCGGCGACACGCGTCGTCGACGGGCGGGGGGCGACGAGTTCGGTCAAGACGCTGGCTCCGCGATGGCCGGCCGGACGCGGCGAGTGTTCGTCCGGTCGGAGGACGGGGACGTACGGCGAACCGTAGAACCTGCGCTCAGCTCACGTCGGGTCGAAAGCCGGATTCCGTCGTCGACGGCGGGTCGCGTCGTGCGGGTCGTCGGGACCGGTGCGGTGGCGACTCGGCCGACGTTTCGCCGAGGCAACGAATGCGTCCGCCGTGGCACCAGGGCAACGGGTCGTCGTGCGGGTCAGTCGCGGCGGGTCACGATCACCAGCGTGACGTCGTCCTGGTCGTTGCTGTTCGACTGGAAGTCGTGCAGGGCGCAGCGGACGTTGTCGAGAATCTGCCACGCCGACTCGCCACGGCTCGACTGGATCACCTCGACGAGGCGGTGACGACCGAAGAGCTCGTCGTCGTCGTTCCGCAGCTCGATGACGCCGTCCGTCGGGAGGGCGAGGACGTCGCCCGGCTCCATCTGCAGCAGCTGGCCGGTCGGGACGACGTGGTCCTCGACGAAGCCCATGGGGAGCGCGGTGCTGGGCAGGTCGAGCACGTCGCCGCCGGCCCGGAACAGCATGATCGGCCCGTGCCCGGCGTTCGCGTAGGTCACCGAGTGGTGCTCGGTGTCGACCGCGAAGGTGGCCATGGTGATGAACCGGCCGTCCTGCAGGTCCTTCGTGATCGTCTCGGAGACGAGCGACAGGATCGACTCCGGCTCGGAGAAGGTCCGGGCGAGGACGTGCAGCATGGCCCGGACGGTCGCCATGATGAGGCTGGGCCCGAAGCCGTGGCCGCTGACGTCGCCGATGACGAGTCCGAGCCGGCCGTCCGGCAGCCGCAGCACGTCGTAGTAGTCCCCGCCGAGCGACTCGGCCGGCTCCCACCACTGGGCGATCTCGTAACCGTCGAACTTGGGTATCTCCTTCGGCTGGAAGCCGGACTGGATCTCGTGGCCGATCTGCAGGAGCAGCCGGAGTTCCTGACTGCGGCGGGCCTCGGCGACGAGTTGGGCCCGTTCGATGGCGGCTGCCGCGTGGGCGGCGAACGCCTCGATCAACCGGGACTCGAACTCGTCGAACGGCCGACCCTTGCGGTTCAGCACCTGCAACACGCCGAGCAGGTGGCGGTCGTGGTTGGAGACGACCGGCGCGGCGAGAATGCTCCGCGTGCGAAAGCCGGTGCGGCGGTCGAACTCGGCGCTCCAGCGTTCGTCGGCCGCGGCTTCGGGGATGTTGACCGTCTCCCGGTTCTGGGCGACCCAGCCGGCCACGCCGGCGGCCGCGGGGAAACGGATCTCCTCGACCTCGAGCACCGTCGCGATCCGGGTGAAGAGCTCGTCCGTCCGGTCGTCGTAGACGTACAGGGTCGCCCGCTCGCCGGACAACGCGTCTCGCACGCGGTCCGTGACGACCTGGAGGACCGTGTCGAGATCCTGCTCCGCGGCCAGGGCGGCCGTCAGGTCGACCAGCTTCGTGGACGCGGCGAGGCGGCTCTCGAGACGTTCGTCGGCGGGTCGTTCGTCGAGCGAAGACACGTCGGCTCGTTGATTCGGGGGGCGGTGGACGAGAACTCAACGTACCCGACCGGCACGCTCGCGGCGAGAGCGGTCACCCTCCGGTCGCCGCCCGCGGTTCGGCGGACGCCCGCAGCTCGAGACCGAACCGGTCGGCCCAGCGTTGGTCGACGAAGCGGAGCAGCAGCCACGACAGCGTGCCGTCCATCACCCGCTCTGCGTCGGCCTCGCCGGGCGGGGCGTCCGAGTCTTCGCCCTCGGCGTCGAGCCCGCCCGCGTCCGCGGCCGGCCGGAGTCCCGAGAGGTCGAGCCGCCAGTTCGAGTTCGCCGCGGCGAGGGAGTCGTTGACGCGGTCCATGACCCGCTTCGCCCAGACGATGCCGAAGAGGTCGCGGAACTCGGTCCAGAGAAGTCCTCGGTGCAGGTCTGCCCCCGTGCCGGCGTTGCGGGCGACGCCGAGCGCACCGAGCCCCAGCAGCAGGGCGGCGGCCGGCCGGACGAACTCGGCCGCAGGAAACCAGGCCGGACGAACGGTGCTCCCCGAGACCGCAACGCCCGCGAGCCCGACCGCAATGGAGAGGACGGGCCCCGTGAACCGGGTGCCGAAGTAGTTGCCCGCTCCCATGACGAGGACGAGCAGGAAGCCGAGCAGCGGCGGGAGCTCGACCTCGAACGACTCCGTCCCGAACGACGTGGCGAGCGGCAGGCCGAGGACGGCGAGCATCGGCAGGATCACGAACCACGTCCAGGACCGGGAGACCGGGCGTCGCGCTCCGAGCACTTGGACGAACGGGCACAACGAGACGACGGCCGCGGCGTACCACAGCGGATCGACGACAGCGGGGGCGTCGAACCAGCTGGCGACCCAGGCGGCCCACCAGGAAGCGAGGGCCGCGATCGACCACCACCACGCGGACCGGAGCGTCGTGCCCCGCAACGGCGCGCCGGCGAGGGGCGTCAACCCGCTGGCAAGCAACAGGCCGAGGCCGCCGAGCAGCTGCAGGGTCGTGGTCATGTCGGTCGTACGGGGAGTGCGGGAGGGGGAGCAGAACGGAGCGGCCCCGGGTCCGCAAGCGTAGTCGTGCAACCGTCACAGCCGTCGCACTCGGCGACGGCTCCCCGGCCTGCCCCAAACTTCCCTCTTTACGTGGACGGGCAAGTCACGGCAGTCCGAAGAGATTCGTGGTGTTACCCAGTCTACGTTGTCAGGCCACGGCGAGTACCAGACACGACCGCCGAGCGGACCTGAAACGGGCGAACCTCACGTTAGAAACAAAACGAGGAGAAGAAATGAAGACCTTCCACGCTGCCATCGCCATCGTGGTCTGTTGTCTCGGTTCGGTTGCGAACGCCGGCATGTTCGGCATGGGCGACTGCGAGATGGGCTGCGAGCCGTCGTGCTGTGCTCCCGAGTGCTGCGAGGACGCTTCCTGCTGTGCTCCCGAGTGCTGCGAGGATGCTTCCTGCTGTGCCCCGGAGTGCTGCGAGGACGCCACCTGCTGTGCCCCGGAGTGCTGTGAGGATGCGAGCTGCTGTGCCCCGGAGTGCTGCGAGGACGCTTCCTGCTGTGCCCCCGAGTGCTGTGAGGATGCGAGCTGCTGTGCTCCCGAGTGCTGTGAGGACGCTTCCTGCTGTGCTCCCGAGTGCTGCGAGGACGCATCCTGCTGTGCTCCCGAGTGCTGCGTCGAGGCGAGCTGCTGTGCTCCGGTCTGCGATCCGGCCTGCTGTGCTCCGGTCGAGTGCCACTGAGCTGGATTGACGCGGCTTGCAATCTCAACGGGGCGGCCCCTGGTCGCCCCGACGAGAGCGAAGGACCTCGGATGCTCAACCAACTGCGGCAACGAACCATCGTTCTCGACCTGCACGATGCCGCGTGAGGTCGCCACCGGGGACCGGACTCCGGTCCCCGGACTGACTCCTCGCGAGTAGGGAGCCCCACGGCGTCACAACGAAGTCGCAACACGACTTGACATTGCGTGTCTGGATCGGTCGACCGACCGCCTGAGGCGCCCCGAAGCCGCGGCTGCAACGAGGCAGCCGCGGCTTCTTTCGTTACGCCCGGGTCCGGTCGTGCGACGAAGCCGGCCTGACCGTAATTCGTTCGGGACCATTGCCAGCAGTCCGGCCAGGTGCTGAAATACGGATTCTGGTCTGAACTTCACGCGATCCTCACCACTCCTGAGGCCGAACATGCTCCGCACGTCCTGGCTCCGCATTCGCGGATTCACGTTGATCGAACTGCTCGTGGTGATCGCCATCATCGCCATCCTGATCGCGCTGCTGCTGCCCGCCGTTCAACAGGCGCGTG
>JANQQW010000393.1 GCA_028284885.1 Planctomycetaceae bacterium | reverse complement strand
GGGCCGCGGTCGTGGAGGTCTCCCCCTCGTCGACGCGACCCCAGTCGATCCCGTCTCCCAGCTCGACGTCTCGTGCCGGGTCGAACTCGAGAACGGGGTCGAACGTCCCGCCGTCGAACGACCGCTCGCCGAGCGTCTCCCGTTCGTCGCCGGGGAACGGCTGGTCCTTGGGGACCAGCGTCAGTTCGTGCATCCACGAGGGGTCGAGCTCTCGCCGGGCTGTCTCGTCGGCCAGCTCGACGGAGCCCTCGGGTTCGGAGTCGAACGGGAATTCGTCGTCCACTCCGTCGAGGCGATCGCCGAAGGCCGACTCGGTCTCCCGCGTCACCTCGCCGAGCGACGCGTCGATCTCGTTGAGCGTCAGCGCGTCGTCCTCCCCGAGCTCGACGCCGAAGCCGTCGTCGTCGGGTCGTTCCGACGTGCCCCACGAGTCGGGCGAGACGTCCTCGGACTCGTCGAACGCGAGGCTTCCGTCGACGACGCGCCGGGCGGGTCGCTCAGCCGTCCGCCACTCCTCGACGAGTGCCGGCAGCTTCTTCGCCTCGACGACCAGACGGTCGACCAGCTCGGGATTCTTGTACGCCGCCGCGCCGAGTCCGGCGACGACGACCAGGCCCAACCAGAACCAGCGTTTCCGAAGCACGCTCATGAACACCTCCGAGCAACTCTACCACTCGTGTGCCGTCACGCAGGAAACGGGCGGCGGCGAGCCGTGGGTCGTCGGAGTCGCCCCGCCGGAGTGAGGCGACGCGGCGCACGACCGGTCCGGTTGGGCAAACCGCGAGGGCGCACGCGTCGCCGAGAGGCCGCCGTCGACGGGAGGTTCGGCAAGCTGGGCGAAGGCCACGGCCGTTGCCGGTTCTCCGACGGCCGACGCAGAGTCTCGGAGTTTTCGAGCCGCGGACCCGTTCTCCGCGACGGCGGCCGCGGTCAGCGGACGTCGAGCAGATCGTGGCGGCGGAGCACGTCTTCCACGTGGCCGACGACGACGTCCCCCTCGTTCCGTTCCCAGTCCGCCTTCCACAGCTGGGCGAGTTCGTACTCCTCGTCCACGTAGCCGACGTTCCGAGCCCGTTCGTTCCACTGGACGAGCCGCCGGAACGCGTGCAGGCAGGCGAGGCCGGCCCGGTACGTCTCGGCCCGGTCCGCCATCCGCAACGCGGAGACGTCCAGCCTGCCGAACCACGGCAGCGTGCGAGCCGTCCCCTCCATCAACTCGCGAACGCCGTCGAACAAACAGAACGCGAGGTCCCACCGCCCGGCGGCTTCGAGCGCGTCGAGGTACGCGGACAGCGCCCGCGACTGCCGCTCGCCGACGGCACGCAGCCGGCCCGCGTCGGTCAGTTCCTGCTTCGACGTCTCGAGGTTGCCGAACCGCGCGGCGAACGCGGGCTGCAGGGTCTCCAGCACCCAGGTCCGTTCGGGCCGCAGCCACGGCGTGAAGTCGATCTCCACTTCGGTCTGCGTCTTCGCGAAGGCGTCGGGCCACGCCAGCTGCACGAGGGCGTTCGTGCGGAAGCCGGTCAGCCGGGCGAGCGAGGAGGCGACGGGCGAGTCGCCGAGGAGGTCGAACGCGAGGGACTGCAGGAGTTCGTCGCCCAGCGTCCAGCCGCGGCTGCTCTGGAACTTGAGCTTCGCCGCGGGCCGCGTCGGGTCGTTGGCCGTCAGCCAGATCAGCCACTCCAGCGAACGGCCGGAGAACTCGAGCTCGCGTTCCTCCAGGGGGGCCCGTTCCCACAGCCGGCCGGTCGTCGGGCGGCCGCCTCGCAGGAAGCGGTCTCGGGGCCAGCCGAGCCGGGCGAGCCGGGCGACGACTCCCTTCCGCAGCGTGTCCTCCACGAGTCGGACGGCGGCCGCGCTGAGGCACTTCGGCCGCACGTACGACCTGAAGACGATCTTCAGCGTTGCGTCGCGGGGGTGGGCTCCCAGCAGCCCGCGGGTGAGCCGGACGAGGTTCGCCTCGAACGCCGAGACGGCCGGCAGCGACTCCGTCTCCGTCATCAGTCCAACCTCACGGGGCCGAGCCGCCGCCAGAGCCCCGTCGCGTTGTGGGCCGGAAAGCCGTTGACGGTCACCTCGCCGTCGACGAGCCGCACCTCCAGCGTGTTGGGCGTCCGCCAGCGGGGGTCGTTCGGGTCGCTGCGTTCGGTGAGGTGGTGAATCCGCTGGTTCGCCGAGCCGATCCACCGCCGCGACGGCTCCGGCCGGGTGCGGTCGTACGGGCCGTCCACGAGGATGTCGGTCGCGGCGAGCAGTCGCCGCACCCGGGAGTCGGGATCGACCTCGATGTCCTCCAGCTGGAACCCGGAGAAGATCATCACGGTCAGGCCGAGTTCACGGACCTGCTCGGCGAACTCGGCGGCCCCGTCGGCATGGGAGAACGGCTCTCCGCCGAGCAGCGTGACGCCCTCGATCCGTTCCTGCTCGACCGACTGCCTCACCTCGTCGAGCAGCGAGGCGACGGTTCGCGACTCGCCCCCCTCGAACGGGAGCATCTCCGGATTGCAGCAGCCGGGGCAGCGGAGCGGGCAGCCCTGCAGCCAGAGCGCGGAGCGTCGGCCGGGCCCCTCGGCCTCGGTGCAACGAACGATCTGGGCCACCTGTAGCGTCGTCATCGGCGCGAACCTCGATCCCGGCAGTCTACCAGACCGCTCACGCGGGTCGTGGTTCGCGTCCGAACCGCCTCGTCAGCGGGTCGAGTCGTCGGCCGCGGTGGCGAGTGCCGGCAGCACGGCGTCGAGTCGGACGTCCGGTCGAGCCACGAGCGTGGTCGAGTCGACGGCTTCCGCCATCTCGGCGAGCGACGCGTTCGTGTTCGGATGGAGGCAGTCGCCGGAGATCTCCGCGAGCGGGACGATCGCGTACGGCCGCCGCAGGTCATGGTCGGCCGGCAGCACGTGGTCGCCGAAGCGGCCGGTCTGGTCCTCGTACAGGACGAGGTCGACGTCGATCCGTCGCGGGGCCGACTCGCCCGTGCGGGCCGCCCGCGGACGCTCGCCGATCTGGTGCTCGACGAACGGGATCAACTCGTCGAACAACTGGTCCGGCGTGGCGTGCGTCTCCACGAGGACCGCGACGTTGAGGTACGGAGGCTGGTCCCCGACGCCGACGGCCGGGCTCTCGTAGACGGTCGAGATCGCCCGCACGTCCCCGAACTCGCCGAGCAACGGGATCACGGCGTGCAGGTTTCGTTCGGCGTCCACGTTGGAGCCGACGACGAAGTGGGCGAGACGGCCCGGCTTTCCGGGGGTCGCTTGGTCGAACATCGTGTCGTCCGTCATTCGCTCGGCTCGTCGCGGGTCCGGTCGACGGACACCCCGACGGTCTTGGTGAACGGGAGGGCCTCGGGCTTCTCGACGGTCACCTCGACCCGTTCGACCAGCGGCTGTTCGAGACAGAGCGTCGCGATGCGGTCTGCCAGCCGTTCGACGAGTTGGAAGTCGGACGCCTCGACGAGGGCGACCACGCCGCGTGAGACGCGGTCGTAGTCGACGGCGGCGGCGATGTCGCCCGAGTCGGCGGCCGGCCGCGTGTCCGCGTGCAGCACGAGGTTCACGACGATCTCCTGCGGCGTGGTCCGCTCGTGCGGCAGGATGCCGACGATGCCACGGCAGCGGAGGTCGCGAACGAGGATGCGGTCGGACACGGGAAGGCGGGGTGCAAAAGGTGGGAGCGCGGTCGAATCTGCCAACGACATGGTAGGCCCGACGCCTGGGGGTTCAACCATGGTTCCTCGTGTCCGACGAAAGTCGGTCTTCCGGCGGAATCGGACGGGACGACGTGGCTGTCAGGCTTTGCCCAGTCCCCGGCACCCGTGCGTGGCGGGCGGAACTGCTGCCGCGGGCGGGCGAACGGCCGGCCCGGTGCGGGGGGCGTGATAGGTTTGCAGGACCACACACACTCCCCGCCGAGGATTCACGATGAACCCGCTGCGAACGAAGTCGCTGCTGCTCGGTCTGTCCGCCACCCTGCCCCTCGTCTCGGTGGGCGTCGTCGAGGGCGACTGCAACTGCCGCGGGAACGCGGCCCCCGTCATGGCGCCCGTCCCGATGACGATGCCAGGGCCGATGGCAATGCCGGGTCCCATGACGATGCCGGGTCCCATGACAATGCCCGGTCACGTGGCGATGCCCGGTCCGTACGTCGGTCAGCGCTACGCGCCGCCGCAGGTCGCGCCGCAACCGGCGGCACCGCGTTACACGATGCCGCAGCGGCCGCCCGGGTTCCGGCCGTTCGAGGCGACGGCCCCGCCGGGAACGCTGGGCCGGACCTACAAGCTCTGCTCGCGACCGCTGCCGGAGGACGAGCACCCCCGCAACGCGGGTCTCGAGGTGAAGCTGTCCGAGCCGGTCGTCGAGATCTACGTCGAGAAGATGGAGGACGGGTACGTCGACCGCGAGGGGATGTGGCACTTCATGACGGAGAAGCCGTTGCTGCCGCACACCCCGCCGATCGTGCGGGTGGTGATGACCCGCGAAGACGAGGGCGAGACGGTGCAGGACGTCCGCGACGTCCGGCTGATCCCGGGCCGCATCCTCAGCGTCGAGTTCTGAGCCGGTCGTCCGGGAAGCGGTCGGGGCGACTTCGTCGTGCGACTCACGGAAGACGTCTGACTACGGAATGAAGCCCGGAGCGCAAGCGATGGGACTTCGCGCTGCCGGGCCCGAAGTCCCGTCGCTTGCGCTCAGGGCTACCTGCCTGACGCTCGTCGACAGTCGCCGACGTGGGACCCGTGGGTCACTCGGACTTCTTGCGTTCCTCGGCCTTGGCGATCCAGTACTCGGGGTCGTCGTTGAAGGCGGCCTCGCAGCCGGAGCAGCAGACGTAGTACGTCTTGCCCGCGTGGGTCACGGTCTTCGTGCCGAGGCCCTGCGAGACGATGCAGGTGCGGTCCCCGTAGTCGTCGAAGCTCTTGGCGAACGACGTTCCCTCGCGTTGCATGCGGAGGATGTCGTCCTGCCGGAAGTTCGAGCCGATCTTCTCCTCGAAGGTGAGGAGGATCTGGTTGTTGTCCTGCTGGTTGAAGACCATCCGCCACGGCTTGGCCCCCTCGGGAGCCTCGGCCTCGGTGATCTCCAGCTTGTAGGTGATGTGGGCGCGGTTGTCGTCGCCGGCGACCTTGTGCGGCTCCTCGGTGAAGGTGCCGGTCAGCTTGCGGGTGCGGCCCTCGGGATCGACCGCCTCCATCAGGAACAGCTCCTCGGCCGGCAGGTAGGTCAGCCGGCCGGACTGGAGGGCGAGCCCCTTCATCGAACTGAAGGCGAGGGCCGGCTGCTTCCGGTCCGAGAAGTCCCACGCCCACTCGACGGCGTCGTTCGCGGCCGCCTTCCGCAGCAGGCCCGTCCACCCGCCGACCATCACCTGCAGCGGGTTCAGTGCTCTCCGCACGTCCTCGGTGGTGTAGGTCTTCTTCTCGGTCTTCTCGGTCGTGGAGCCGCCCAGGTTCAGGTCGAGGGTCTGGTACTCCTCCGCGGGCTTGGCGGGCGCGCCGGCCTGCTCGTTCCGGTCGGGCGTCTCCTCCTCCTCGACCGTTCCCCCGCAGCCCGCGAGCGGCAGGAGGAACAGGCAGCAGACCGGCAGCAGGCGGGCGAATCGACGAATGGGCATGGTTCTGGGGGCTCGTTCGTGTACGGCTCTGGAGTGCGATGATAACGGTCACGGGCCGCGGGATCATCGTGTCCTTCCCACTTCCCCACCCGTGGTCCGGCCGGAACCTTCGTCCGTTTCCCGGTTTGTCGCGACCCCGAAACTGGTCTCGGGCCACCGGGCGGCGTCTGCTATGGTCCCCGGCCCTTCCCGGGGCGGTCCGCGTCCCGAACTCCCATCCCGTCAGCGATCCGGAGACCGGACGTGTTCTGCTCCGAATGTGGTGCCTCGGCGAAAGGTCGTTTCTGCTGGAAGTGCGGGGCCGCTCTGCCGCCCGAGCCGGTCGAGGAGCCCAACCGCCGCACACGTTCGGCCGCCGACGAGACGATTCTCGACGACCTCCCGGACGCGAACGAGACCTGGGACGAGGACGAGCTGCCGAACATCGGCGACACGATCCTGGACGAGGACGGGCTCGAGAGCTTCCGGCGGTACTCGGAGGCCCGGCAGAGCGAGTTCGAGACCCGGACCGTGGAGATGCCGGCGGAGTTCCCGGTCGCGGACACGTCGGTCGACGTGGGCGAGGAGACGCTGGTCGTCCCGTGGGCCCACGACGTCGACTTCCAGAAGCTGACCGGCAGGGGGGGCGTGCGGCGACAACTGGAGGCCGCCGCCCGGCAGGCCCGCGGCGGCGTCTCGGCCGACCGCTGGATCGACCTGCTCGACAACACGGTTCCGCGGCCGGCGAAGGCGGCGATCGCGACGATGTCGCTGCTCGAGCAGCTCCGCGTGCAGTCCGGCGAGAGCCGACTCGTGGCGCTGCCGCAGCCGACCGGGCTGGTCTCCGTCGCGCTGTTGAAGTTCCTCGCCCGGCACGGGCAACCGCTGATCGAGGTTCGTCAGGCGGCCGACGGGTGCCTGTTCGTCGCCACGATCCCGGCCGACGTCTGGCAGTGCAAGGGGACGTTGTACGTCCAGCTGCAGCGGACCGAGGGGGAGACACTCGCCGAGTTCCGCGCCGTGGTGCCCGGCCACACGACCGACACGGCCGGTCGGTCGCGGCTGCTCGACGAACTGGTCGGCGACCTGCGTCGGTCGGCGTGAACGTCGTCGCGGAGTCCGGTCAGGACTTCTTGCCGAGGAAGGAGAACAGGCCGCGGCCCTTCTTCTTGGTCTCGGCCTCCTCGGCCTCGTCGCCCGTGTCCTCCACGCCGTCGAGGACGTGGGCGAGCTCCTTCAGCGACTTGGTCAGCTTCGCCTTGGGGCTCTGCACGGAGAGCGGCACGCCGTTGTTCCGCGACTCGACCATCGTCGCGTAGTCGTTCGGCAGCTGCCAGAAGATCTCGCGGCCGATCGTCTCGAGGGCCTTGTTGAGGCTGATCTCGCTGTCGTCGAGGCCGAGCCGGTTGACGACGACCTTCGCCTTCTCGGCGAGGGACTCGCTCTCGTCGAAGTAGCGGCAGAGGCGGACGACGTTCCGCAGGCAGGGGAGGTCGAGCTGGGTGACCAGCAGGACGGAGTCGGAGACGTCCATCGCCGCGAGGTCGAGCGGTCCGTAGCTCTTGCTGACGTCGATCACGAGGTGCGTGAACGTCGCCTTCAGGAGCGCGATCACACGGCGGAGTTCGTCCGGCGTGATCGGCGTGGTGTCCTCCATCACGACCGGGCGGGGCAGCAGGAACGCCCCGCAGTCGTGCTTCGTCAGCGACCGCTTCAGCAGCCCGTAGTCCAGACGGCTGATGTTCTCGGCCACGTCCTGGATGGTGTAGTCCGGGATGATGTCGAGCCAGACGTCGGCGTCGCCGAGGGCGAGGTCGAGGTCGACGACGGCGACGCTGTTCGCCTCGTTCTGGGCGAGGATGCAGGCGAGGTTGACGGCGAGCGACGTGCAGCCGACCCCGCCGCCCACGCCGGCGACCGTGTAGACCCGGCTGGACCGGGCGACGCCCCCCTCGTCGCCCGACCGCGTGTTCTGGATGCGGCCGAGCGCCGTGAGGAAGTCGTCGATCTTCGGCGGGTAGGCGAGGAACTCCTTCGCCCCGTTCCGCATGGCCTGCAGGATCAGGCTTCCCTCCTGCGAGCTGCTGACGACCAGCACGCTGCACTTGGGGACCTGCTGCGAGACCTGGACGACGAGGTCCAGCCCCTTCTGCGGGTCGCTGTCGAGCATCACCAGGGCGATGTCCGGCTGCGACTGCAGGACGACGTCGACGAAGTACTCGTAGCGGGAGCACTCCGCCTCCAGCCAGACCATGTCGATCCCGAGCAGCAGGTTCTTGAGCGCCCCCCGCGTCGCGTCGCCGGGATCGACGAGGGCGAGTCTGACGACGTTTTTCATGGTGGCTTCTCGAACGACGGGTCTGTGACGGGAATCTCGGTGTCTGGTCTCAGTTGTCGGCGAACCGGCTGGCGGCGACGGGGCGAATCCCGCTGCCGCCCGGCCCGATCAGCCCCGGCCGACCGGAGGCCGACTCGGTGCGGTGCGGTGCCGGCCGGGTGGCCCGCACGACGCGGTTGGAGACGGTGCGGCGTCGCGAACCGACCGAGGTCGGCAGCGTCCACTCGCCCCCCTCGTCCGCCGCGTCGTCGCTCGTCGGCGTGAAGGAGTCCCCCTCGGTCGGCGGCGGGAGCATCTGGCCCCGGACCGGAGCCGCACCCGGGGCGAACCGGGGGTCGGGCGTGGGTCCGTAGGAGCTTCCGGCCGGTCCGAACGGCACGGGCAGGCAGTCCTCGCACTCGTCGCCGTAGCGGGGCACCTCGATCATGCCGTCGCGGAACAGCTCGCGGTCGGTCGGCTCGTCGGTGAACTGGCCCGGGCCGCCGGGCGGAATCTGGTCGGCCTCCAGCGGGCCGACGAGTTCCGGCGTGACGAGGATCACCAGTTCGGTCTCGGCGTCCTCGTAGCTCACGCGGCGGAAGGCCGCTCCGATCCACGGCAGCTCGCCGAGGAACGGGACCTTCTGGGTGGTGGCGTTCTCGCGGTTCGAGATCAGCCCGGCGACGACGAACGTCTGGCCGAACTTCATCTCGACCTGCGTGTTCGCACGTCGGGTCGTCAGGCCGGGAACCGTTGTCCCCTGGATGACGACGGCGTTCGTGAAGTCCCGCTCGCTGACCTCCGGCTGCAGCTCCAGGCGGACACGGCCGCGGCCGAGGATGTGCGGGACGGCCTCCAGCCGGACGCCGAACTCCCGCCACTCGATGGTGGTCGTGCCGAGGCTCTGCGGGACGAGGATGGGGAACTCGCCGCCGGCGAGCATGTTGGCCGGGCGGCCGTTGGTGGTGACGAGCTCCGGCTCGGCGAGGATCTTCAGCAGCGACTCGGTCTTGAGGGCCTCGACGAACGCCTGGAACAGGTTGTTGTCGTCGATGACGCCCCCGAGGAAGGTCGCGTCGGCGAAGCCGCCCGGGATGAGCGACGAGGCGGCCCCGCCGCCGGCGCCGCCGCCGAGCGGCGAGAGGTTGGCGATGCCCTGCACGGAGACGACGTTGCCCGGCAGCGAGGCGAGGTAGCCGTTGCGGTTGCCGTACAGGAAGTTGATGCCGAAGGCCCGCAGCTTGGACCGCTGCACCTCCATCACGCGGACGCGGAGCTGCACCTGTTGCACGCCGCCGACCTCCATCTGGTTGAGGACCCGCGGGTAGAACTGCTCGGCGATCTCGACCATCTTGGTGATGTTGGAGGGCTGGGTGACCCATCCTCGGAGGACGACGCTGTCACGCACCTCGACCGCCTCAACGGTCGCGTGCGGGAACATCCGTTCGAGGTAGGCCTGCAGGTGCCGGACGTCGCCCGTGACGAAGACCTCGACGTTGTAGGTCTCGCCGTCCTCGTCGGTGAGGACGAGGGACGTGACCCCCGGGGCGAGGGCGTGGACGCGAATCTGGTTCGGCTTGCCCTGCACGCCGGTCACCGAGAGGATCTCGGGGTCGAAGCCGTCGACGCGACGGATGCGGGGCTCGAGTTCGACGATCTTGGAGAAGCGTTCCACGATCCGGGTCCTCGTCCGCTTGAGCGAGACGCGGAAGATCGGGTCCGTGGCGGCGTCCTCGGCGGTCGCCGGCGGAGGCGTCTCCGCCTCCTGGGCGACCAGCGACGCGGCCGGGAAGACCGTCGCCGCGAGGACGAACAAGGCGGCACGAGTCCGCACGGGCATGTGGAGTGAGCGGGGCATCCTTGCACCTCGATGTCTGCTGGGTCGGTCGCACGGCGACGCTCCGCGTCGCCGCGTTCTCCTCGAGTCCTGGGTTCCTCGTCCTCGACTCGCGCGGCCCGCGTCGTCCGAGTCGAACGTCCGAGCGACCCGAAACCCAACAGGCTTCGGAGCCGCCCCCCTTGTCAAGAACCGAGCGACAAGCCCGGTGCCTGAAGGCCCGTCTCCAACCGAGCCGGAGCGGCGGGCTCCGGAGCCGGCAGCACCGGCGTCACGGTCTCTTCTGCTTCGACTTCCTCGCCCGCGTCTTCCTCGGCCCGCGGGGTCTCGTTCTCCTGCGTCTCGTCCTGCTTCGATCCGTTGAGCACGCGCTTCATCATCGAGACGAACCCGTTGGAGGCCGCCTCGACCAGGCTCGGCTCGCTCGTCCTGTCGGCGTCGTCCGCGTCGCCGGTGGTGAAACCGCCGAACGGGCCGTCGTCGAAGCTCGTCGTCGGCTCGGGCGGCTCGACCGGGACGAGGATGTCCTCGGTCAGCACGTCCTCGCCGGCCCGAATCTCGATCGTCCAGATCTCGTGCTGCGGCTCCGGCTCGGCCACCGCGACCGGCTCGGGAGCCGGCTCGGTCGTCGCGACGCGCTCGGGCTGGTTCTCGCCGGGATCGCCCATGCGGTCGATGAAGGACCGGAGGCCCGGCTCGGGCTCGCCGCCGTCACCGTCGCCCTGGGCGTTCTTCTTCTCGATGAGTCCGGCGAGTCCACCGGCCCCCATCTCCTCGAGGTCGGCGACGTCGAAGTCCGGGATGTCCGCCTCGGTGTCGTCACCCTCGCCGCGGAGGACGAGGTGAATCTCGCCGAGTCGCTCGGCGAGCTTCAGCAGGTTGCCCTGGGCGGGCGTGACGAGCAGCGAGATGTTCTTCGCCTTGACCTCCTCGGCCCCGTCGGACTCGTCGGCCCGGACGGAGTCGGTCGCGAAGACCTGGATGTTCTGCATGAAGGTCTTGGACTTGGTCGTGAGCCCGCTCTCGTTCGACCGCGACTGGTAGGTGACCGAGAGGTCGACGAAGTCGCCCGGCGTGATGAGACCGCTGTGCGACTTGGTCAGGTTGACGGCGACCGTGCTGACCCGCATCCCCTTGGGAATGGCGACGGAGGCCTTGGTCTCGGTTCCGAGCTTGGACATGGTGACGACGTCGCCGGGGAACAGTCGCGTCTTGGGGGCGAGGCCCTCGTACTGTTCGGGGGTGGTGACGGCGTCGGCGGCGACGTCCTTCTCGGGTCGCTCCTCGAAGACGCAGTTCGCCTCGTCGATCGGCGTCCGCGCAGGGATCTCGGCGGTGGCGACGAGTACCGTCACCATCGGCTCCTCCGCTGCTCCGGCGTTCTTGTTCGACATGAGTTGCTGCACACCGATCATGGCCACGAGGCCACAGGCGCCGGCGACCGCCAGCAGGACCATCGACTTCTGTTTCATCGTCTCACCCCTGTTTGGGAGGGCCTCGGGCGACCCTTGGAACCGGTTGTTTCACGCGAACCCGGTCCCCGCCCTGGGGCGAGACTGTCCGTCTTCGTATCGGTTCCGTTCGCGCCGGTCCTTCAACCTTTGCCGGACGTGCGGAATCGAATGGGACTGCCGGGTCGTCGGGTTGTGCGTCTTCTCGGGGTTCCGTCCCGGGGAGTCGTTCCGTCGCGGCCCTTGGTGCGTGGCGCGCGGAGGGTCGGTCAGACGACCATGCCCGCGTACCAGAAGTAGGCGATCGACCCGATGCAGATCGGGATGCCGTAGGGGAGCAGCATCATCCGCGGCTTCCGCTCGCGAGCGGTGGCGGAGAGCTTGCGGGGGTCCTTGACGGTCAGCCACTCGTTGAGGATGGCGAGCATCTGGCCGTAGTGCTTCTCGACGGCTCCCTTCCGCCAGACCATGACGACCGCCATGACGGCCCCGACGACGGCGGAGACGCCGAAGGCGTACAGGGTGGTCTGCCAGCCGAGCCAGGCGCCGACGCCGGCCATCAGCTTGACGTCGCCGGCCCCCATGCCGCCCACCGAGTAGAGCGGGAGCAGCGTGAGCAGGCCGACCATCATGCCGACGAGGGCCCAGCCGAGGCCGGGGAACCCGCCGACCCAGGTGTTGTAGGCGAGCCCGGCGAGCACCATCGGGAAGGTGATCCAGTTGGGGACGCGGAGTTCCTTGCCGTCGATGTAGGCGGCCACGATCAGCACGACCGAGACCAGCCAGACGGGCCAGTTCTGCAGGAAGAGTTGTTGCCAGTCCATGATCGCGAGCCTTTCCGAGGGACGCGGTTGTCGAGAGGGGGTGGGAGTTCGTCTGGCCCGGAACGGGCGGGCCCGCGGCGAGGGCGGACCGAGTGTTTCCAGTGTGTCGCGACGCCGGGGGGTCGCGGCCGCCGCCGGTCAGGCGGGGCGGAGGACGGTGGTCGTGAGCCACGTGGCGAGCAGGACGAGAGCGGTCGTCACCTCGAGGGCGAAACCGGTGTCCATCTCGAACCAGAGTGGAAGCATGACTGAGTCCCGTGTTGGTCGTCGTTCGTGTTCGGGCGTGGGAACCGCCCTGCCGCGCGTCGGCCCGGCAGGGCGGTCCTGTTCCCGCAGCGAGTCTCGAGGAGGTCGCCGGTCAGCTCAGGGCGTCGCGGACGGACTCGAACTTCGAGTTGGCGTTCGTGCCGATCGCACCGATCGCCGTCAGGCAGACGATCACGACCAGGGCGAGCATGACCGCGTACTCGACGGCGGTCGGGCCGTCCTCGGAGACCAGGAAGTTCTTGACGCTGTGGAGAATGCCGTTCATCGGAGTGCCTCT
>JANQQW010000384.1 GCA_028284885.1 Planctomycetaceae bacterium | reverse complement strand
ACGGACTGCGTTCGCCAGTTCCTCGGACTTCAGTCGTACCACGGGATCGAGCCAGTCACAGACGTCGCGGACGTCGAACGGGTCGCCGCCCGCCGGTTCCGCTCCACGGGCCATGTCCGCCACGAGCACCAACCGGGTCGTCCCCTCCTTCGCGTCCGGCAGCCGGACCGTCCCGGTCGAGTGCACCGTCACGGAGCCGACGACGAGCGGACTCTCGTGCAGCCGACGGCCGAGATCGCTGCCGAGATGCACGGCGGCTCGAACACAACCGCCCGACCCGGCAAGTGCGTCGAGGCCGAAGTCGGACTCGAACGACTCGGCGAACGCGGGCAGGTCGAAGTGGAGTTCCGTGCGAGCGTGCACGCCGAATCCCCAACCGTGCGGATGCCCCCCGGCACGCAGCGTGGTCCCCTGGGCACTCGAGTCCGCACGCCAGTTCCACGACGAACCGAAGACCGACTCGCGGCGGATCTCGGCCGGCCTCACCCGCGAGAGCGGCACCTCGTTCGCCTTCCAGAACCGCACCGAACGCACGCCGCCGAAGCGAATCCAGAACGGGTCGAGGCTCCACACCGGTTGGACGAGATGGTGCCAGTTCTCGTGCCGACGACGGTCGCCGCGCGACGTGGGCGTGAACCGGTTCGACGACGAGGTCACCACGAGCCCGTCCCGGGTCTCCCACCGAACGAGCGTCGCGTCGCCGTCCGGGTCGAGCGTGGCGAGTTCGTCGAAGTAGGCCTCCCACTCGTCCTGTTCGGGGAAGTGAATCTCCGAGACGTCGCGGACGGACACCGTCTCCAGTCCGCCGGGCGTGAGCAGCAGGACCGCGGCCTCGGACCAACGGAGGGTCCGGAAGGCCGTCTCCCGCCCGTCGAGGTGGAACAGCGTCCCCGGCTGCAGTCGTCGCGGTGCCTTGGCGTCCCAGACGATCCGCCGCATCGACCGGGTGGCCACCCGCACCTGCGTCGTCCGTCCGGAGTTCGGGTCGTCCAAGGGGACGGTCGGTTCGACGAGAACGTGGTCGAGCCGACGGTCGAACGGCGTGTCCGAGCCACCCCCGACCACCCGCCCCGGCAGACGGTCGCCCCCCACGAACTCGACGTAGGCCTTGGGACTGGGCGGCGGCGGGCTGCTCTCGTCGAGAATCCAGCGGAACGGGTTGTTCGCGTCGAACAGGGATCGACCGTCGAGCTTCGGCTGCGACTTCTCGTCGTGCCACTCGGCGAGTTCCCCGTTCGAGACCCGGTCGCCGTTCCGCGTCCGTCCCGAGAAGCGGGCGTTCTCCGCGGAAACGGTGCTGAACAGCAGGAGAGTCGCGAGCGTCGCGGCAGTCAGACGAGTCATGTCACTCGAACCTCGGGGCTGTCTCGTTCCACTCGCTGTGGCGCGGGCGGCTTCGGTCGTTACGGCGAAGAATCGTCGGTCCTGCCGTCGAACGAGTCTTCGAAGTCGCGGTGCGGGTGGGCGTCGGTGGGAACCGTCCGTTCGGATCGACCGTCTCTACCGCTTCTTCGCGCTCCGCACGCGGGAGTCGAGGTAGCGGCCGAGGGCGGTGTGGTAGGGCTCGTTGGTGACGAGGCGGTGGTAGTCGACGTCGATGCCGCCGCAGCGTTTCTCGAAGTCCGCGACGAACGCCTGGTACTGCTCGACGTAGTGCTTCCGCAGCCGGTGGGGATCGACCAGCACCTTGTGGCCGCGACGTTCGAGGTTCCGGAACATCGTCGGCTTGGAGAACGGGAACGTCTCCTCCTCCGGGGCGACGACGTGGAACACCATCACCTCGTGCCGGGCGTGTCGGAGCGCCTTGAGGGCCGTCATCAGCGGGTCGATGCGGTCGAAGCAGTCGCTGAAGAGGACGATGAGCCCCCGCCGCTTGAGCCGCGGGAGCGTCGACTCGATCACCTTCGAGAGGCTCGTCTCCTGCCCCGGCTGCAGTTCCTCGAGCACCTTCGTCAGCCGTTGGAAGTTCTTGGGGTTCGTCGAGGGCTCGACCTGCTCGCGGACCTTGGTGTCGAACGCGACCATGCCGCAGGCGTCCCGCTGCTTCAGCAGAAGGTAGCCCAGCGAGCAGGCGAGGTAGCGGCAGTAGTCCAGCTTGGAGAGCGTGCTCGCGCCGTAGCCCATGCTGCCGCTGGCGTCGACGAACATCTGGCAGCGGAGGTTCGTCTCGTCCTCGTACTCCTTCACGTAGTACTTGCCGGTCTTGCCGTACGCCCGCCAGTCGATATGGCGGATTTCGTCGCCCGGGTAGTAGTTCCGGTGCTCGACGAACTCGACGGAGGAGCCTTTGAAGGGGCTCTTGTGCTGCCCCATCATGTAACCCTCGACGACCAGCTTCGCAACGACTTCGAGCCGCCCGAACTTGGCGAGGGCCGTCGGGTCCTCGAGCGGGGCGTCGGTCTTCGAGCTGGAGAACGGGTTCAGCATCCCGCCAGTCTAGCACGCCGCGCGACGTGTCGACATCGGCCGCGGGCAACGGGATGCCGTGTCGTCGGATCACTCCGTGATCCGAACGCGCGACGGGACTCGACCGAGACACTGGCACGCCACCAACGTCCCCTGCACACGCGCCTCCTGACCGATCGGCCGTGTCCAACCACGGTCTCGCCCAGGGTTCGGCCCACGGAGTGGCCCGACGACATTGCCGCCGTCGTCGAATTCTCGTCCGAAGCCGCGTGACATCGTAGTGCGGGTTTGCGTCCCCCGATCTTGTCCGAACGACCTCGACAAATCGAGCCGACCATGCAGAACCCGAAGACCGCGATCGTGCCCGTCCTCCTCGTCACCGTGGGGACCGGCTGGCTGCTGACGACACTCGGAATCGCCCCGGAGATCAACTGGGTCTGGACGCTGGGCCTTGCGATCTGCGGCGTGGCGACCTTCATCGCCTGCGGGTTCGACAAGTTCTCGTTCGTCGTGGGCTCGCTGTTCGCGGTGACGAGCCTCACGAGCGTGCTCCGCCAGAGCGGCCAGCTCGCCTTCGACCACGAGGTGCCGATTCTCGTCATCGTCTCGGGCCTGCTGCTGTTCTTCGCCCGCCTGAAGGCCGTCCCGGCGGTCACCTGGATGCAGCAGGGACCGCCAGAGGAGTTCGAACTGGCGGGCGGCGAGTCCAAGAGCAACGCCGCCGCGTGACTCAGCCACATCCTCACCCGGTTCCAACGACGAACGGCCCGGCCGCCACTCCGGCGACCGGGCCGCTTGCTTCAGCCGTCGAGGACGACGATCAGAGCTTGCAGTGCGAGCAGCAGGGGACCACGTCGCAAACGCAGTCGCCGCCGGTGTCGCAGGCGCAGCCCAGTTCGTCGCACAAACAGTCCTCACAAGCGCACTCCACGCCACAGCAGGCACAGGGTGCGGCACTCGCGCTCGCGGAGGTCGTCCAGAGCGCGACGGACAAGACGAGGCCGAGCCCGAGCCCGGCAAGGGCCTTGAACAGCATGACGTTCTCCCGTATTCAGGAGGGAAGGTTCCGTGCGGCCGCGGCACGACGAGGCCACGGCCGGCAGTGCGTCTCACGCGACCCAGATCGGTCGCGTGAGCGGAACCTCCTACGTCTGCCAGACGCAGTGCAGCAGATGCGGTCTGGCCTTCGGTCCTCTCGGCCCCGGCACGGCTGCGTCGCCTGCCGTCTCGACCGGGAGAAGCGAATCGACGACCTCTGACAGGTCCGCGGCGAGCGTGAACGACGACCGCTCTCCGGCCGCCAAAGTCACCGGCGCTTCGTCCGTGCCCTCGCAGCCGGAGCAACCGTCGCACCCTCCGGTCGAACAGCGACAGCCGTCCGTCTCGTCAGCGGACGAGTCGGAGTCCTTCGAGCAGCAACTCTTGCGGGTCTCGTCGCGAGCGGTGGTGTCGCAACAAGACTGGCCGTCGCAACTGCAGACCGCAGTCGCACAACCGGTCGGCGGAAGAACCGCACCGGGTAGCAGGGCGACGGCAAGTAGGAGGGCGACGAACTTCACGGTTCCAACTCGGTTGAGTGGACGGCTCTCTTCTGAGTATACGTCGTTGTGCACGAGTTCTGCGAGTGCGAGTTTGGAGACACGAGACGATGCTGACGATCGACGGAGCCGTAACTCGTCCACTGGAAATGCACTACGACGATCTCCGCGCGATCCTCGGCCCCGGTCGAGTCGAGGACGTCTCGTCGCTGGAGCCCTCCCGAACCGGGGCCGCCGTGCGGCTCGACGCCCTCCTCGAACAAGCTGGCGTCCGCCCCGAGGCAACGCACGTCACGCTGCACTCCAGCGACGGATTCGCGGCCAGCGTTCCGCTCGACGCCGTCCGGCACCACGGACTCCTCTTGTTCCAGCAGAAGGGCGAACCACTCGGAACGGAGCAGGGGGGACCGGTTCGTTTCCTCGTGCCGAACGCCGCCGCCTGCGGGACCGCGGAACTCGACGCGTGTGCCAACGTGAAGCACGTCTGCCGTGTCGAACTGACGGCCGGCGCCGGTCGCGACACCCGGCGACCGTCCTGATCAGTCAGAAGTCCGGACCACGAAGTAACGCCTCTCGCCCGGCCGACCACCGGCATGTCAGACTGGGATCAAGGCTCGCTGCTTGCCAGTCTCGACTCCCGTTCCGTACGATCGCGGGATCAGTGTGGACGAATGCGTCCACTCGAAACGATCCCTCACCCCGACTACGCCCGCCGACCGGACGACCCTCCCCCCTCCCGCGAGTGGCCCTTCGATGGACGAAGACCAGGCGCTGGCCCAGAAAGCCGCTCAGGGCGACCGGGCTGCGTTCGCGGAGATCGTCGAGCGGAACGAGTCCGCGGTATTCGGGTTTCTCCGGGCCAGGCTCGCCCAGCCGAACGACGCCGAGGACATGACGCAGGAGGTGTTCCTCCGCTTCTTCACCTCGCGAGCCCGGTTCGACACCTCGAACATGCTGCGGCCGTGGCTGCTGGGGATCGCCCGCAACGTGCTCCGGGAGCACGTTCGCAAGCGTCGTCGCCGCAAGGAGACGATCTGGACGGAGATGTGCCTCGAGATCGAGTCCGACCTGGGCAACGACGAGGGAACCTACGACGACGTGCTCGGCCACCTGCCCGAGTGCATGGAGTCGCTCGGCCCCAGTGCCCAGGAGGCGATTCGCCTCAAGTACCGGCAGGATCTCAAGCTCTCGTCGATCGGCGAGAAACTGAAGCGCAGCGAGGGGGCCGTGAAGCTCCTCGTCTTCCGGGCACGACAGGCCCTGAAGAACTGCCTGGACCGCAAACTGAAGTCGGAGCCCCATGGCTGAGCGTCTCACCGACGAACAGCTCGTCGAGCTGGTTCAGACCAAGTCCCCCGCCGACCTGACGACGTCGGAGGTGGAGCAGCTCCGTACGCGGGTGCGGGAGTCGGACGAGTTGCGGATGCACCTCGTCGACCACCTGCACATGGAGTCCTACCTGCACGCGGCGCTCGGCGAGTACCGCGTCTCGATCGACGACCTCGCGGCCAAGGTGGAAACGGCCAAGCGCGAACGCCAGCGACGGCTCACCGTGTACGGCGGCGGAATGGGCCTGCTGGTCGTGCTGCTGCTGGTCGGCGGCGTCTGGTACGTCCGGTCACAACGCGACGTCGATGCCGACGAAATCGTCGCCGTTGCCGACGACCCAGAGTCGCCCGACGAGAACGCCCCGCCGGATCGCGATCCCGCGGCAGCGGCCATCGACCCGAGCGGTCGTGAAGTCGATCCGGACGAACCGCCGAAGCCGTGGGCCGTCGTGCTCGAGGCCGAGGACTACGTGCACTCGAACCTCGAGACCGACACGACCGCGTACGGCAAGGGGATCGGCGTCCTCGTCGACGGCCGGGAGAAGGACGGCTTCGCCGAGTTCGTCGTGAACCCGCCGCGAGCCGGCCTGTACCAGCTGGAACTGCGATACGCCTCGGACAACGCCCGCCCGCTCGTGCTGTCGGTGAACGGGGAAGTCGTGCGAGACGACGCGGCGGCTCAGGACACCGGGGAGTGGGGACCCGCGGGCCAACGGGCGTTCGTCGAGGCCCGTTTGGAACTTCCCGCCGACCGGACTGTGATCCGTTTGGAGGGCCCGACCTTCCCGCATCTCGACAAGGTCGCCGTCGCCTCCGTCTACGACGCCGAAGGACCGGCGGTCGCCGCTGCGAACGAACTGCCCACGCTGCAGCTTCGGTCGGCCGAGGCCGTTCCGGCGGCCGCCGTCGCCGCCACCGAAGGACCGTGGGAGGAGTGGCTCGCCCCCGACCGGGAACCGTTCCCGTTCGAGGAGGTCTCCCTCGACGACCAACGGCCGATGCCGTTCGACGGCCTCACCGGCGACGTGCTGGAGAAGTGGTTCGAGAAGCCGCAGTCCGGCAGCTACCGCATCCAGGACCGGCAGCACGGCGGCGGGATGACCGCACGCTTCGAGGGGACGGGCAAGCTGAAGCCGAACTGGCCCGCCGACGCCGCCCTGCGGCTCGCACTCCACGACTTCGACCAGTTCGAGATGCGGTTCTGGGACGGCGACGAGGGGCTGCTGCTGCGAGTCGACCCGCACAAGACCCCCGGCCTGTGGTGCGGCTACTCGGCCCGCCGCGAGAACGGCAAGCTCGACACGACCCGGCTGACCCTGCTGGCGACCGACTCGGCACGACATCAACGGTCGCACTGGGGACCGGTCGAACTCCGCTGGCAGAACGGCACGCTGGTGATGACCCGCGGGAACGTCCGCCTGCTGACCGTGCCGCTCGAGAAGCCGCCCCGAGAGGTCGAGTGGAACGGCAAGGCGACCGTCCGCGGCATCGCGCTGTACCGCAGCACGCCGGTCCCGGCCGAGTCCCCGACCGACCGCCGACTGCTCGCCCACGTCGACCGCCCGGCGGAACTGGCGTGGGGCCGCCGCGAGCAGTCCGAGGAGGGCGTCTACGCGCTCGTACCGTTCGAGCCCGGCGGTCCGCCGACCTGGACCGTCACCCCGACCGAGACCTCGAAGCTGACGGGACACGCGGACGGGACCGTCGAGTTGGAGGTGGCCTCCGCCCAGCAGCCGGTCGAGGTCGCCGCCACGATTCCGGGCGACGGGCTCAGCGAGTACGTCTTCCGGCTCCGCGGGGCCGAACCCGGAACGGGGCTGTTCCTCGGCGACGCGACCGGCCGGCCGCTCGAAAGACTCGCCTTCCTCGCCGACGGCCGGCTGCGGGGAACGGCTTTCAAACTGCAGACCGACGACGGCCGTCAGGTCGCGATGCACGTCGATGCCTACCACCAGCCGTGGCCGGTGGCGGGGGACGAGCAGTGGTTCCGGCTCGTTCCGGGGGCTGGTCACGTCAAGCTGCTCGTCAGCGGCGACGGCATCCACTGGGGTCTCGTCTCGGCCCTCCGGTCGTCCGACCCGACCGCCCGGATCAACACCGTCGGCCTCTACTGCCACTCGACGAAGGAGCCGCGTTCGATCGCCCTGGACCTGATCGACGTCCGCGAACTCTCGTCGGTCGTCGCGCACGCGAGGCCCGACCTGCGGCCGCTCGTGCCGGTCGCGAGCCTCGTCGAGGACGTCCGCGCCTTCGACCGTTGGTACCTCGCCGTACTTCGCAGTCTACCTGCGGATGTTGAACTGTCCGACTGGCGTCGGGCGTGCGCCGTCGAGACCCTGCGTGCCCGCCCGTGGCACCAGTTCGCCGAGCAGTTGCTGGAGACGATCCGACTCGAGGCGATCGCCGGTCCCGGAGACACCGCGGCCCGCGTCGCACTGCTCGAGGAGGTCGCCCTGTTGAGCGACCGGTTCCCGGCAGACGTGGGGGCCCGGTTCGCCGCCGGGTACGAGGACCTCGGCCGCCAGCTGCTCGCCGAGGGGGCCGAGGAACCGCTGCAGTCCGCCGTCACGGCCTGCGTGGAGGCCCCCCTCTGGACCTCCGCCCGCGTCGACGCGGCGATCGAGATGCCGGAGTTGTCGCGGGACGTCCTCGTGGCGAACGCCTTCTCGCGGAACTGGGAGGCGGTCGAGGCCGCCGCACGCACCCGCCGCTTCTACCTGACGCATGCCCATCCGGACCGTGTCCGCGAGATGCGGACTCGCACGGCGAAGCAGGTTCAGGCGTGGGCCGAGATCGTCGCCCGTCGTCGGCTGCGGCTGCCGGCCAGTCCACGACTGCCGACCTTCGACCGACAGTGGCGACACCCACTCGTCGCCGAGTCGACGAAGGAGGCGTACAACGTGATGGCGGAGTTCGAGTCGGCTCTCGCGGCCGGGGCGTTCGAGGACGCCTGCCGGATCGTCTCCGCGACCGACGAGCAGGGCATCGTGGGGATGCTGCCCGACTCGAAGGACCGGTCGCTGCTCGTCTCGTTGCCGCGGGCCGTTCGGTCCGCCATGCAGGACCACCCACAGTTGAAGGAGACGATGCGGGAGTCGTTCGGGCCGGTCGCGGAGATCCGCGTCCAGCGCGCCGTGAACGCCGGCGACGAGGAGGCCGTGCGAGCCGCCACCGTCCGTTACCTCGGCACGTCGGCGGCCGCTGCGGCCCATGCGTGGCTGGGGGACCGGGACCTCGCCGCCGGTCGCGTCACCCAGGCCGTCCGCCAGTACCAGTCCGCGATCGAGACCGCCACGTCCTCCCTGCGGAACTCCGTCGAAGCCCGACTGCAACTCGCCGAGGCGATGCTCGGCCGAGAGATCGACGGAGTCGATCGAAACCGCGTCGATCTCGGGGGCGTCTCGCTCTCGAAGGAGGAGTTCGCCGGGCTGACGACCCGCGTCCGACCCACTCGACGCGACGGAGACCTGCTACCCAAGCCGATCGAGACGGCGACACCCGACCTGCCGCCGACCGCCCTCGTCGCCGAGGTCCGTGGACGGTTCGACGGCGAGGTCGGTCAACACGCCGAGCGTGGTCGCCCGACCGACGTCGACTCGACGGGCCGACAGCTCGCCACCGTCGTCGCGGGCAACCTGCTGATCGTCGGCAACCGCTTCCAGATCACCGCGTACGACCTCGGTTCTGGAGAGCGACGCTGGTCGACCGGGCTCGGCGGCGAGCAGGGATTCGCGAACGAGTGGCCGCTGACGAAGTTCCAGCCGCTGGTGGCCGGAGACCGGATCTACGCCAGACGACTGACGAAGGAGGGGGCCGAGATCGCCTGCCTCGCGGTCGGCGACGGCAAGCTCCTGTGGAGAACCGACCCGACGATCGAGTACGTCTCCGATCCGGTCTCCGTCGGCGGTCGACTGGTCGCCGTGGGGGCCGAGGGGCCGGTCGACGGCCAGCTTCACCTCGATCTCGTCACCTTGAGTCCCGGCGGCGGCGAGGTCGTCGCCCGCGCGAACGTGCTACGGCAACGCGACGTGTGGAAGGGGATGCCGCCGTGCCGCGTGACGGCGGCCGGGACCAGCGTGCTCGGCGGCGTCGGGGCGAGCCTGTTCCTCGCGGACCCGCTCGGCGACGTGCACTGGATCCGTCGCCTGCCTTGGATGCCGGTGAACGTGAACGAGCGGTGGCGACGCGAACAGGTGACGCCCCCCTTGGTCGACGGCGACCGCTTCTTCGTCGCCTGGCCCAGTTCCTACCGCGTCGCCTGCTACGAAGTCTCCGGCGGACGCCAGGTCTGGAGTCGTTCAGTCCCCGGACTGCGTTCACTCGTCGGGTTGTCGGACGCGCGGTCGCGGTCGCTCGTCCTTCGTACGGACGACGGTTTCGAGGCGATCGCCCCGATCGACGCGACGGAGCACTGGCGGATCGACGCCCCCTACGCGTACTTCGACGCCGTGCTCACGCCGTCCCACCTCGTCTTCGCGAGCGCCGCACCGATCAAGCGGCCGCGGGGCACGTGGGAGCAGCCGCAGATCGACTGGTACGATCTCGCGAGCGGCGAACGCCGCGGCGCGCCGCTCGTCGACGTCGCCCACAAGAACCCGCTGGTCGGGCCGCTCGTCGTCACGACGAAGGGGTTGTGGACGTTCGTCGGTCCGCACGTTCGCGACCCGCACCGGGACCTCGTCCACGTCCGTCCGGTCGACGGCGAGGCAACGCCGTTCGCCCCCGGAACCGCACCGCGAGCGTGGCAACCGGGCTTCGACGCGAAGCTGGAACCGTTCCTGCAGACGATCGCCCCCGGGTGGACGCTCGTCTCGCCCGAGACGTACCGGAACGGCTCGGCCGGCCACAAGCCCCGTGCCGGCAACGAGCCGGACGTCCTCTCGACCCACGCCGGACCGGGACACTCGGCCGTCTTCACCAAGACGGTGTCGCTCCCCGCCGACCGACCGCAACACCTGGCCTGCCGTGTCTGGAACGACGGCGGCGAGGGCTGGTGGCTGCGGGTCCACGTCGACGGCGCGGTCGTCGCCGAGCAGGAGGTCGCGGACAAGTGGGAGACGATCCGAGTCGATCTCTCCGACTACGCCGGACGTACGGTCCGGCTGGCCGTCGTCCACGAGCCGAACGAGTCCGGGAGCGGCGTCCACGGCTACTGGAAGAGCATTGCACTCGTGGACGGGCCGGCTCCAGAATGAAGGTTGGGCCCGAGTGCGCGCAGGCACGGCGCTGCACCTCGGCAACGTTCGAAACGTTCGTGAGAATCGCGGAATTCACCGCTTCTGGGGTAACGCAGAGCGTCTCGTAGCCAACTTGTGTGGACGGCCCACTCTGGCCAGTGGCCCAGCCGTTCGCATCATCTCACCTGACTGACCCATGACCCGACGACGCTCTCCTCTCCTCATCGCCCCGCTCGCGGTCGCCGTCCTGCTGGCCGGTTCGCTTCCCGCCCGAGCCGAGGGCGAGTGGGAGACCACGGCCGAGAGCGAGCAGGCGTTGGAACGCGGTCTGGAGTGGCTGGCTCGCAACCAGGGCCCGCAGGGGAACTGGGAGTCCGAGGATCTCGGGCTCGTCAGCATGGGAGTGCTGGCGTTCCTCTCCGCAGGGCACATGCCGGGGCGCGGGGAGTACGGCGACACGGTCGACCGGGCGCTCGAGTACGTCATTCGCAACGCGAAGCCGTCGGGCATGCTCAACATCGCCGACTCGCACCGCGACATGTACAACCACGGGCTCTCCACGTTCGTGCTCGGTCAGGCCCACGGCATGACCGACGACCCGCAGATCGGGCGAGTGCTCGACCGGGCCCTCAAACTAATCTACAACGCCCAGTGCGAGGACGGCGGCTGGGACTACAAGGCCCAGCGGCAGCGGAACGGCCACGACCTCTCGCTCGCCGTCATGCAGGCGAAGGCGATTCGGAGCGCCGTCGACAGCGGCCTCGAGGTCCCGCCCGAGGTCGTCGACATGGCCATCAAGAGCGTCCGCGACCACTACCGCCCCACCAACGGCGCGAAGCGTGGCAGCGACCGCGAACGAGAGGGCTCCGGGGCCTTCACCTACAACGGCGGCAAGACGACGACCGCGATGGCCTCCGCCGGCGTCGTCTGCATGCAGGAGTTCGGACAGTACGAGGACTGGCGGATCCCCAAGAGCATGGAGTACGTCAAACGCGAGATTGGCCGCGTGAAGGTCGACCGCCCCGCGGACGGCAAGCTCCCGTTCGATGCGTACACGCTCTACTACGTCGGGCAGGCCCTGTACCAGGTCGGGGGCGAGGACTGGCGCGAGAACTACCCGAGACTTCGCGACTCCATCGTCGCGTCGCAGCACCGCGACCCGAAGGACCCGCTCGACGACGGATGGTGGACCGACACACGGCACACGTCCGGCAAGGTCGGCCGCATGTACGGCACGTCCGTCGCCTGCTTCGTCCTCGCGATGCCCAACCGCTACCTGCCCATCCTGCAGGAAGGGAAAATCGAGAGCTTCAAACGCCGTGGGTTCGAGTAGGCATCGCGTGACCGAGTCATGTTGAACTTCTTCGCAGGTGCCTTCGCCGTCGCCGGACTGGTCGCGGCGGCCGGGCCCATCCTGATCCACCTGCTCAACCGACGGCGGTTCCGCGTCGTCGAGTGGGCGGCGATGGACTTCCTGCGTGAGGCGATGCAGCGCAACCGCCGCATGATGCAGATGCGCGACCTGCTGCTGCTGGTCCTCCGCGTGCTCGCGGTCGCCCTCGTCGGCCTCGCCCTCGCCCGACCGTACTTCGCCTCGGCCGACAACGCCCTCTGGTTCCGTTACGCCTGGACGGGACTCGCCGTTCTGTCGGCGTTCGGGCTCGCCATCTGGGCGGTGCTGTCGAACACCCGGGCCGGGAACGTCGTCGGCGGGCTGGGCTGCCTGCTCGCCGCGGCCGCGGCCGTCTGGGGGGTCTCCGGCATCCGGGCGCGGGTCGCGTCGGAAGGTGGCTTCACCACCACGCAGCCGGTCCACGCCGTGCTCGTGCTCGACAACTCCGCCAGCATGGGCTACGAGGTCCTCGACGGAGGCAACCTGCTGGGCCGCGCGAAGGAGAAGGCGCTCGCGTTCGTCGACGAGTTGCCGCCGGAGAGCCGCGTCTCCGTACTGCCGCTGTGCGGTTCGCCGACGTCGTTCGGCTTCTCCGCCTTCCGCAGCCGCGAGGACGTCCGCGACGCGATCGAGCGAATCCCGGTCGTCGACCGCGGTGGCGACGCGGCCCGCGTGAACCACGTCGTCGATCTCGCCGAACAGGCGTGCCGGCAGGCCCCGGAGCTCCCGTCGAAACGTGTTGTCTTCCTGTCCGACCAGCAGGTCGGCAACTGGCCGGCGGACGGTCTCGGCGCCGGGCTGTCCAAGCTGCCGGAACTGCAGGTCGTCCAGGTCTCCGCCGAGAGCCCCAGCAACGTCTGGGTCTCGGACCTCGCCGTACAGGACGACGTGGCCGACACCGAGATCCCGACCGAGTTCCTCGTCACGCTCCGCTGCCAGTCGAGTGGCCCGGTCTCGGACGTCTCGGTCTCGCTCCGGGTGAACGACGCACCAGTCGCCACCCGGACCGTCGACCTGCAGCCGGACCAGGAGTTGAAGCTCCGCTTCAAGTACGAGATCGACGTCCCGACCGAGCCCGGCCGCCCGACCTTCGTGACGGCGACGGCCACGGCGGACGTGCCGAACGCCCGAGCGGACGGCATCGTCTCGGACAACGTCCGCCATCTCGTGGTCCCCGTCGTCGCGGGCCTGCCCGTCGTCTTCGTCGACCCCGTCGGAGCCGAGGACGAGGACCGGGTGACCGGCCCGGTCGGCGAGACGCTTCCGCTACGTGGGCTGATGACGCTCCGACAGCAGGGGGAGGAGTCGGCGAAGCAGCTCATCCGCGTCCGCCACGTCACGATCGACGAGGTCGACCGGGAACTGCTGTCCGACGCCCGACTCGTCGTGCTCGCCGGCCTCCCGTCCCCGGGTTCGCCGGAGACGGTCGAAGTGCTCCGCGAGTACGTCTGGCAGGGAGGGCAGGTCGCGGTCTTCGCCGGCGGGGCGTTCGACCCCGTCGCCTGGTCCGCGCAGGCGTGGCGGGACGGCGCCGGCTTCCTGCCGGCCCCGCTCGACGCCGAGACGATCGGACGGTCGTTCGACGAGTTCGGCGTCGACGACGCTCCCGAGCCGTTCTTCCTCGACTTCGAGACGATGGGGCACGCCTACTTCCAGATCGAGGACGTTCCCGCGGAGGAACTGGACGCGTTGTACCGCGAGCCGGTGTTCGTGAAGGCGGTGCGAGCACGGTTCGACGACGAGCTCCTCGCGAACTTCGTCGAGGCGGAGACGAAGCGGGTCACCGAGGCCCGCACGTTCCTGGCCGAGTCGGACGAACGACGGAAGGAGTGGGACGAACGGACGCGGAGCGGACAGCTGACCGACGCCGAGGCGGCTGAACGGGCGGCGGACGACGAACGCCGGCGAGCCGTCGACCCGACCTGGCTCGTGTGGGACCGCGAACGGGCCGGGGACGAACTCGACGACCTGACGCCGCAGGAGCTCGCCGAGCGGAGCCGCCCGCAGCTGCTCGCCTCGTACACGGGGAACGGAGCGCCGTTCCTCGTCACGCGTCGAATCGGGAACGGCCGCGTGCAGTTCTTCTCGTCCGGCGTGCTGGCCGACTGGAACACGCTCAGCCGCGGACCGGCGATCCTGATGTTCTTCCGCGTGTTCGGCGACATGATCGGCGACACGCTCCCCCGGCGGAACTTCGAGACCGGGCAGCCAATCGTCCTGCCGGCCCGCTCCGGCGACGCGATCCGGTACACGATCCGCCGCGAGTTCGACGACGCCGAGGCCGCCGAGGACGTGATGCTGACGCCCGAGGCGATCGGCCCCGACGAGTTCGGACTGGTCGTTCGGAACGCACTGTTGTCCGGCCACTACACCGTCCGCGAGGAGGAGATCGACCCTACCTCCACGGGCGAGGCAGCCGTCGTCCAGCGGGAGATTCCGCTCGCCCTGAACGGCCCCGCCGTCGAGTCGGAGATGCAGTTCGTCACGGCCGACGAGCTCGCCGACCGTCTCGGTGACGGCAACTACCGGTGGATCGAGTCCGGCGAGGAGATCAGCCTCGAGGGAGCCGAGGTCCGCGGACGGGACACCTGGAAGGCCCTCGTCCTCGCGGCGCTCGCCTGCCTGCTGTCGGAGATGCTGATCCTCGCCGCCCCGACGCTGCGGAGCGGCCTTGCCCCGGCGAAGGAGGCGACCGCGTGAACGCCTCCCTCGCCCAGTGGCTCGGCCGGCTCCTCGGTTTCGAGAACACGACCAACGTCGAAGAGGTCCGGTTCTCGTTCGGGTCGGCCTGGGCGCAGAACGGTCCTGCCTGGGTCGTGTTCGGCGTCGCCGCGGCGGTCGCCCTCGCCGTCACGTTCTACCTCCGGACCCAGTCGCACGGTCGTCGCACGGTCCGCATCGGCCTCGCCGCCGTGCGGGGCCTGCTGCTCGGCCTGCTGCTGGTGATCCTCGCCGACCCGATCCTGCAGTTCCGACTGACCAACCGGCCGAAGCCGGCGTTGTGGCTGCTCGTCGACGGCAGCGACAGCATGGGCATCGCCGACGAGTACACCGGCGACGCACGCGCCGCGTACGACGAGTCGGTCGACCTGGCCGGGTACGAGGACCGGACCGCCCGACCGCCTCGCCCGGACGACCAGCCTCCCGCCCGAGCCGACTACGTCCGCGCCCTGCTCGCGCGGGAGAAGGACAACCTGCTCGAGCGACTCTCCGAACGGTTCCGCCTGCGGACCTACGTGTTCGACCGGGCCGACGGGGTCCGGCCGCTCGTCGCCGCCTCGGAGGACGAAGCCGAAGGGGAACTCGACCCCGCAGCCCTCTCCGCCGCGCTCACGACGGACGGCCAGGTCACCGCGC
>JANQQW010000381.1 GCA_028284885.1 Planctomycetaceae bacterium | reverse complement strand
CGCGACCGAGGGTGTAGCCGGCGAAGACGTTTCCGCCGTCGAAGACCGGTTTGTCGACGAAGATCTTGTGGCGGTAGGTTCGGTAGAAGCCGACGGGCTGGTTGGTCGTGTCCCCCTTCAGCTTGGTGTCGAACGCGCCCCACGCCGCGATCTGGGCTCCGTTCCGGACATCGCGCTCGCGATAGGCGGACTCCAGCAGCGGGAACGCCGCGTAGATCGAGGCGACCACCTCGTCGAGCAGCAGGGGCTCGACCAAGGGGACCGGCTCGTCGTCGGTGCCGGGAGCCGGCAGCTCGGCGGGCGGCTCCCCGGGTTCACCAGGTTTCTCTTCGCCGGGCTTCGCTTCGCCCGGTTCGGCTTCACCGGGCTTCTCCTCGGCTGGCTTCTGGTCGCCCGGCTTCGGAGCCTCGGGCAACGGAATCGCGGGCGGATCGTCTTGGGCTCTCGGCGGCTCGGCGGGTTCGAGCTGCGGCTGCCAGCCGACGGTCCGCACGACCGAGTCGACGTGCCCGTCCAGTCCGAAGGTCGGATCCTCGTTCCCGAGTTCCGCGACGGGAACCACGACCTCCGACGCCCTCGGCGGGCCGGCGGGGTCGTGCGAGGCGGACTCGACCGCTCGGCAACCCGCGAACGCAGCGAGCAGGAGCGAGAGAGCAACGGCTGGTTGGCGGTCGAACATCCGTGTCCGAGTCCCGGTACGAGTCGCGCGTACGGAGGCCGGGCGTTGCCCCCGTATCGTCATCATCGACCGTCACGACCGGAATCTTCGGAGGAACCGGGACGACCCCACCCCGGGGGCGGAACGTCCCGGCTCGCGGCGACCGCAAGCCCTGTCAGGTGCTGGGCTTCGGCGGCTTGGCGGGCTTCTTCTCCTTGTCGATCGCGACCGACGGCGGGAAGCCGTTCAGGCGACGCCAGACCTCGTAGCCGAGGGGGACCTGGTCGAGCAGGACCCAGGCGTTGGTGCGGCCGCCCTGGCGGAGGTAGGTGTTGTCCGGCCAGTCGGTCTCGCTGTCGGGCGTGACGAGGACGCGGAACCGCCCCTTGCCGTCGTCGGTTCTGTCGACGGTGGTCACGGTCCCGCCGAACGTGCCGACGGCGACGGCTGGCCAGCCTGAGAACTGGACGGCGGGCCAACCCTCGAACTGCAGACGGACGTGCCGTCCCGGCTCGACGAGCGGGACGTCGTTTCCGGAGACCCAGAACTCGACCGCCTTCTGCGTGGTGTTGGGCACGAGCGTGAAGAGCGGGTCACCCGGTTTGACGTACTCGCCCCCCTGGAAGGCGGCGACGTTCAGCAGGTAGCCGTCCTTGGGGGCCGTGACCGTGAAGGCCCGCTCCAGCTTCTTGAGTTTCGACGACGCGTCGACGAGCTCCTTGTTGTAGGTGGCGAGGTCGGCGCGGGCGGTGCGGAGGTCGGCCTCGGCGGCGGAGACCTTCGCGGACGCCTCCCGGTCCTTCTTCGCGAGGTCGGCCTTCTTCGCACGCACCTTCGCCTCGGCGGCCGTCACGTAGGACTCGGCCGCCTTGACCTTCTGGTCCGCCTCCGCGGCTTCGCGGACGGCCACCTCGAGCTTGTACTTCGAGGTCAGCCCGCCGTCCTCGTTGTCGAACAGCAGCTGCTGACGCTTCATGTTCGACTCCTTCTGTTCGAAGGAGGCCTTGGCCGCGTCGAGATCGCGTCGCTTCGCCTCGAGGTCGCTCTCGGCCTCGCTGATCAGCTCCCTGGCTCCCTCGATCGTGGAGAGACGGGCGTCGGTGAAGGCCGTCACGTAGCCCTCGTACTGCGTGATCTTCTCGGTGGCGTTCCGGATCTTCTCGTCCAGCAGCTCGACGTTCCGCTCGGCCCGTTCGCGGAGCTCCGGGTCGTTGTCCTCGAGGACGAGCACCTCGTCTCCCGTCTCTACGTACACGCCGTCGCGGAGCCCCTCGGCCCACGACTTGATCCGGCCGGAGATGGTCGCCTTGACGACCTGCTGCCTTTCGAGCGGGTCGAGCGCGATCACGCGGCCCGAGCCGGTCACGGTCTGCTGCCAGGGGGCGAACACCATGGCGACCGACGTGACGACCAACATGAACATGAGCACGTAGGCGATCCGCCGCGCGATCCGCGACGACTGCACGAGCCGGAGCGCGGGCAGCATCGGGGTGTCCTGGAGGTTGCCGTTCAGGCGAAACGACTTCGAACCGGGCGAGCTGTACACGGCAGGAACCTCAGTGTTGGGGAATCTCGGTCAGGCGGTTGGCGGCCGGCGACTTGGACCGGAGCTCGACGACTCGTTCACAGCGTTCGGCGACGGCGCGACGGCCGGTGAGGACGACCGTCGTGCGGGTCCGGTCCTGGAGCAGACCGTGGGCGACCACCTCGAACTCGTCGTCGCCGAGCCCGTCGAGCAGTCCGTCGACGACGAGTAGCCGCGGATCGCCGGCGAGGGCCCGTGCGATCACGAGCCGGCGGAGCTGTCCTTCGCTGAGCGGATGGCCGCTGGGGAGGAGTTGCGTCTTGAGACCTTCCGGGAGGGCGAGCAACTCCTCGAGCAGGCCGACCTGACGGAGGGCGCCACGGAGCTCCGCCGCACCGACACTCGCCCGCTCCAGCTGGACGTTCTCCTCGATCGTCCCGTGGAAGATCTCGACGTCGCCCGCGAGCGCCACGTGGCTGCGGAAGACCTCCGGCCGCACGTCGCGGGGATCGACCTGGTCGAGCTCGACGTACCCCTTCTTGGGTGCGCGGAGGCCGTAGAGGATCTCGGCGAGGGTCGACTTGCCGGACCCGGCCGGGCCGAGCACCGCAACGCAGTCGCCCGGATCGACCTCGAGGTCGAAGTCGGACAGTCCGGGTCCGGACGAGTAGTTGTAGGAGACGTGGCTGCAGCGGAGGGCGGCCGGTCCGTTCGCCGGGATCGAGAACACGCCGATCTGGTCTTCGACGCCGACGTCGAACAGCGCCCCCAGCTTGTCGGTGGAGGCCAGCAGGTCGTAGTAGCTTTCCATGTGCTTGCCGAGCTTCGCGAACGACCCGACGATGATCGCCACGATCAGCTCGGCGGCGACGAGCTGCCCGAGCGTGAGCTCGCCCGAGATGACCAGCCAGCCACCCAGGCCGAGCAGCACCGTGCCGGCGACCGCCTGCATGCCGAGGGCGAACAGAATCTGCCGCATGAGGATGCGGAAGTGCTTCTTCCGGGCGACGAGGTACTCGGTCGTCAGCAGGTCGGCCCGGTTGGCGGCGAACTCGTTCGCCCCGCCGAGCCCGAAGGCCGTACGGCAGCGGACGACGTCCTGCAGCCAGCTCGTCATGCGGTACTTGTTCTTGGACTCCTTCAAGCTGCTCGCCACGGCCCCGCGTCCCAGCACGAAGATCGTGAAGGCGATCAGCGCGAGCAGGACGACGTCGAACCCGAGCAGGAACGGGTGGTAGAAGGCGAGCACCGCCATGCCGACCATCGTCGCCATCGTCAACGCGACGCCGTCCAGCAGCAGCTGGGCGACCACCTTCTGCACCGTCACCACGTCCAGGAAGCGGTTGGCGAGCTCGGGTCCGTACTTGTCGTCGAACTCCTCGCGGGAGGACCGCGGGAGACGGTAGGCGAGGTCGTCGACCGTTCTCGCGAACAGCCGCCGCTGCACGATCTCGACCACGAACGTCTGCAGGGCCCGCATCGCCGCGCCGAAGGCGAGGAACGTGAACAGCATGAGGGCCAGCACCACGACCGGCTGCAGAAAGCGACCGAACGCGACCGTGTTGACGAGTGCCTCGACGGCGATCGGCGTGGCGAGCGACAGCACGCCCGCCACCAACGCGAACACGAGCACGACCCACACGTCACCCCGCTCGGCGTACAGCAGCGAGAGCACCCGCTTCAGCGGCGTCAACGCCTCCGGTGCCGGTCGGTCGATCACGGGGGACTCGACGACGATCCAGTGCATCGCGTCGTCGGGGCTGGTGTAGCCGAGCCGCTCGGCGAGACGGCGGTGGCTCGTGCGGCCGCTCCGTCCGGTCAGGGGCTCGCGGAACCGAACGCCCCGCCAGCCGGCCCCCTCCGCGAGGACCCAGTGGCCGTCCTGACCGCGTGTGAGGAGCCGGGCCCCGCGCCGCGTGAGTGCGGCGACCTGCTTGACGGAGCCCTCGAAGACCTTGCCCCGCATGTCGATGCTGCCGAGCGCCTCGGCGGTCCACTTCCACCACCGGGAGTCGGCACTTCCCGGCCAGGCGGTCCGCGCCTCGCGGGTCGCACGCAGCAGCGTCGACCGGTCGGGGGACTGCCCGACCGCCGTCGCCTCGACGACGCGGACGATCTCGTCGGCGACGTCGCTCTGCGAGGAAGTCTCGGTGGGTTGCGTCATCGTTCGGCTCGTAGGGTTCGGGGCGAACTCACAGGGCGTGACGGGTGGAACCACGCCACGTCTTCGACCGGCTCGTAGCGAGGGCGATCGACCGCTCCCCCCCGCGACAGGACCGTTTGATGGCCGACTCGGGCGTGCTCCCGAGCCGCTCCACCGAGACCTCCGTGCTGCCTTTGACGGTTGTGACGATCCGACAGCGGTAGGTCGTACCCCGTCGGGCGTCGTTTTCCCGGCGAAGGAACAACCAGACCTCCTCGAGGTCCGTCGAGAACCGCGACAACGAGTAGGCAAGGTGCCTCTCGGCGAGCTCCCGGAGTTCGGGAGTGAGCGCGAGTCCGCTGGCGATCACCTGTGTCTTCATGGTCGCTTCCAAGCGTGGTCCTACCACAACTCGGAAAGACTAGGCGACGAAATCCATATCGGCTAATAGGAAATGACGAGTTGTCCTATCGGTTATCTCGATGTGTCCTCGTCGTCTGCCGGGAACACCTCCCGGCGGGCGTTCTCGGAGATGGCCGCCACCGCCGGGTGGACCAGCCGCCGGTCCACCGTGATCGCGTAGAAGCTCTCGCGGACGCCGTCCGCCCGGCCGACGACCGACAGCCGGTACTGGCGGCGAATCTCGTCCTCGAACGCGGCCGGGGCCGGCACGACGCCGATGCCGGCCTGCGCGAAGACCTTCAGCATTGCCATGTCCTCGAACTCGCCGACGATCTCCGGCCGCACACCGTTCGCGTCGAACCACGCGTCGAGCGACCGACGCAGCGTCCCTTCGATCGGCAGCAGCACGGGGCAGCCGTCGAGCGACCTCGGGAACGACTTCGCCAGCCGTCGCTTGAGCGTCGACGTGCCGTAGAACGCGACGCCGCACTCGCCGAGCGAGTGGTTGAACGCCCGGACGCTCGTCATGGAACCACTCGGACGGTCAGAGAGGACGACGTCGAGATCCTGCACGGCGAGGCTGGCCAGCAGCCGCTCCAGCCGCGCCTCCTCGCAGTGCACGTAGACCCGCTCGGGCAGTCGGAACGCCGGCTCGAGCAGTCGGAACGCGACGAGCTTCGGCAACGACCCGGGGACCCCCACCCTCAGTTGCAGCGGCCGGTCCGAGACGGCCCGCCCGGCGAGCACGTCCTTCAGCTCGCGGCCGATCGCGAAGATCTCGTCGGCGTACTCGAAGACGAGCCGACCCGCCTCCGTCAGCTCCAACGACCGCCCGCGACGCTCGTAGAGCTTCTCCCCCAACGACTTCTCCAGCTGCCGGAGCTGCCCGCTGATCGTCGGCTGCGCGAGGTGCAGTCGCCGGGCGGCTCCGGAGACGCTTCCCTCGTTCGCGACGGTCCAGAAGTAGAGCAGGTGGTGGTAGTTCAACCAGTCCATGAAACGGATCTCGGGTGGCCACTCGGGCGGAGTCGACTCTCCTCGAACCTCCATCATCCGGCCGGACCGACCCCACGGCTACCGTCGCCGTCCCCGGTCGAGCCGCGTCCAGTCGCACGGCCGTCGAAGCGGACGGTGGTCTGGAAGCGCGGATTCCTCGCGATTCCGGCGAACCAATCCGGTCCGCGCGGCGTCTTGTTCTCGGCAGCGGACAGTGACACGCCCGTGTGACGAACGGAACGATGAGCCTTCTTCAAGCGAACCTGTCTACGACCAACGGATCGGCGAAGGCCGTGCCCTCGGGCGCCGCCTTGGGCGATTCGTTGCCGGACTCGTGACGCACGGCTGATCCGTCGAGGATGCACACGGCCCGGCGTCACGCGACCGCCGGGCTGTTTCGTTTGCAGCCTGGCGTCGTCCGGTGCTTCGCACCCACTCCGCCAGTCTGCTGGGTTGTTTGCAGCCTGTCGTCGTCCGGTACTTCGCACCAACTCCTTCAGTCTGCTGGGTCGTTCGCAGCTCGGCGTCGTCCGGTGCCGCGTGCCGACCCCGACCGACGGCTGGGGGGGCTGAGGAGTCGAACACGGAGAGCGTGCGCGTCTCGTTGACGCAGGAGAGAAGCGAACGGGACTGAGGTGTTAGCGGCAGCACAGCCGGCTCTTAACCGGCCAGGTGAGGGTTCACGTTCCCCGTTGAGATCCACACCTGTGTCGTCGTCGCCCCACTCGATCTCAACGCTCTGCAGGGTGTGCCGCGTCCCCTTGCCTTCGCCCTTCGTTTTGGTGTGCACCACGATCCTCCGCACGCCGGTGAGCAACCTCCGCACAACCGCCGGATCGTCGGGGTTGGCGTTGTAGGCGACGAGCGAATTGAAGATGCGGAGCACTTCGCTGTCCTCCTCCGCAGGTGTTCGCACACTCGCCAAGCGACGACGTAGAACGTCCCGCTGCTCCTCCTTCTTCTTGATGGCCCGCTCCGCCGTCGGGATTCGCTGCTTTGGAAGGAACGGCAGATTCTCGATCCCAGTCGTGATCTCGTCCTCCAGCTTCGCGAGACGTGCCTCGTCTCGCTTGGTGTCCTTGGCCGACAGCTTCGGGCGATCGCCCGTCACAAGGCGCTTGAGCTTCGCCCAGCCCTTGCCGAGGTCGTTCGGCTGGAGTGTCCCTCGCTTGGCCTTCCTGACGACTTTGTTCATCTCGTCGAACGGCACTAGCGATGTAACGATCTCGTCGAAGCTCTCCGCCAGCAGTTCGCAGAGGGCGTCTTCGTTTACCCGAGTACCGATGCAGTGCTCCGGACCTTCGTACGCGGACGCATGGCAGCGGTAGACCTTCTTCTTCCTGCGGTCGTGGCCGTTGACGCTTCCACCACACTTGCTGCACACCAGCTTGCCCGAGAATAGGTAGTCGCCCTTGCTCTCGATGCGGCGTCGCTTCGCCTTGAGTTGCCGCTGGACCTTGGAGAACAACGCACGTTCGATGATCGGTTCGTGCGTGTTCTTGATGATCGTCCACTCTTCCGGAGGAAGGTTGTTCCTCCGCCGCCCCTCCCGCACCTCCACGTCGCCGTCCTTGGTCGTCCGCCAGTACTTCCCGTAGTACCCCTTGCCGCTGGCGTAGTCGCCGACGTACGCCGGGTTGCGGAGCATCGAGAGCACTGCATCGCGTCGCCACCTCGATGCCCTGCGAGCAGTTGGGATGCCTTCGGCTTGGAGTTGCTTGGCAACCTCGCCGGGTGAGTGGCCCGCGAGGAACACGTCGAACACCTTCCGCACGACGTCTGCCTCCTCGTCGTGGATCACCAACCGCTTGATCTTGTGGCCGTCCTTGGCCTCCTCGGCAATCCGGTAGCCGTAGGGTGGGGAGCCCCGCCAGGAGCCCCGCTTCGCCGCCTCCGCCTGCCCGCGGGCCACGTTCCGGGAGAGGTCGCGGAGGAACTGGTGCTTCAACTCTTGGTACATCGAGAAGCTGATGCGACCGATCATCGACGACCAGTCGATCTCGCCGTTCGGGGTGACAACTCGCACTCCCGCATCGGCCAGAGGCTTGAACCTCACCGATGCCTCCATTGAGTCGAAGCGGGACAAGCGATCCTGATCCCAGCAGAGGACGACTCGCCACTCCGACGATGGGGCGTCGTTGACCAACTGACGGATGCCGAGGCGGCGATCCCATTCGTCACCGCTAATCCCGTCGTCCTTGTACTCGCCGACGATCTTGTAGCCGTGCTTCTTGGCGAACTTCTCGAGGTGCGACCGCTGCCCGTCGATCGACTCGGTTTGTTCGTCGGTCGAGCATCTCAGATACAGCACCGCCGGGGTGGTTGACTTCGCCCGCCGTTTGGCCATGATGGTTCTCCGTATCGAGTGTGAGCAACTGTGACTTACTGCGACCAACACATTACACGAACAGTGTCGAAGGGACAACGACGCCCGGGCGACACAACGTGGAGACCTGACATGACACCTCCTCGGACAAACCGAACCACTCTTGAAACGTTCGATGCGAAGCTCGACGTGATCCGCGACCGGGTACGTGGGGTTGCTCGCAAGTACCACACGGCCGCCTATCTCGTAGGGCGGCCGGGCACGTCCAAGACCTTCACCGTCAGGGACGAACTCGAACGGCTCAAAGTCCCTCACGTGATCCGCAGCGCACGCATGACCCCAATGGGATTGTTCCACTTCATCGCCGAGCATCCCAAGCACGTCATCGTTCTGGACGACATCCCATCGCTGTTCGAGCAGAAGCCAGCCCTCCAGATTCTGATGTCCGCCCTCGATGGCGACCCGGAGTCGCCCCGCATCGTCACCTACCGCTCGCATAACAAGTCCGAGCGAGTGGAGTTTCACGGCGGGATCGTGGCAATCAGCAATCTCCCGCTGCGACACGATCCACTGGCCAAGTCGATCACCAGTCGGGTTCAACATCTTGAGCATGAACCGACCGACGGCGAAATCGCCGCGTTCATGGGGCGTATCGCTGACAACGGCTACAAGAGTCTGTCACCCGGACAGTGCCACGAGGTCGTCGAGTTCATCGTTGCCGAGACCCGTGCCCACGACGAACGGCTCGACCTGCGTCACATGTCGAAGGCGTTCGAGGATCGCCGCCAGTGGGAGGACGGCCACGCTCGGACTCACTGGCAGAACCTCGTCCGTACGAACCTCAAGCGGGCCATGCGGGAGTCAGTAGAGACACCAGCGACCAAGGCGGAGGACATTGCCCAACAGCGGGATCGCGTGCGGGAGGCATTAGGCCTCTTCCCGGACGACCTCGTTCGGCAACTCGAACACACCCGGTTGAAGAAGAGCACGTTCTACAGCCGCCGCAAGGAGGTGCTGAGCGAGTGCAAAGCTGGAAACTTGGAATCCACTCCAAGATTCCAAGACTCCAAGAATCCAACTCTCTACGACTTCGACTGCATGCACCTCGCGTGGCTCGACCGCGACCTTCCGACGAAGGCTGCCGCGACGATGGTGTTCGGCGACGTCGACAAGACGTACGCCCTCAAGTGCCTCAGGCGGGGGCGTCGACTCCTCGACGCCGATGCCCGCCAGAGTTCGTAGCTGCGATCCTAGAAACGTGGAGACGGGCACTGTCCGCCGCTGGACATCCCGACTGCGATCCCGACGAGTTGTATTGGGTAAGTGAGAGAGCCGCCCCAAAGACGACCAAGACCGACTCTACGCACAACCGAGACCAGCAGGCCCGTACAGCCCGCGTTCCTCGCCTCTCCGACGGCTTCCTCCGGGGCTATCTGAGAGGCGAGGGGTCTTTTCAACCGGAGGGAACGATGCGTCAACGAGTATCCGCCCGTCGCTACCAGACCGAGCATCGAAGCGAGTGCGACTTCGACGGCCCCGATCTACGAAGACTCAGCAGTGTCCCTTTCGAGGACGACACCCTGCTGCCCGACGGCTGGCGTGACCTCTTCGACCAGCACGTTGCTGCTTCCCTTCTGCCACACCTCAAGGTGCAACGACTGTCCCAACGGCTCGAAGCCGCCGCTCGATGCGTTCATGCACTGCTGTCCGGTCGGCTCGCGAAGCGAGCGATCGCCGTCGCTCGCGACAACAGCAAGACCTCTCGGGTCTACCTCAACGCCTGGGACGCCGTTGTCGCGGCGGGCTACGCCGACGTGCAGGTGGGAAGCGAGGACTCTGGCAAGGTCACCCGGTACTACGGCACGGCGAAGTTGCTCGCCGTCCCAGTCAACGGCATCACACTGGTCAACACAACGCTGTCCAAGGTGAACGATCCGATGGAGGCCGGGAGCCGCCAGGACAAACGGCTCACCGTGTTCAAGTCGGGCCGCCGAGCCGAGGGCAACCGCAAGCAGGAGAACCGATTGATCAACATCGTGGAGTACGTGCACAGCAACATGGAGGACACCGCAGCCGCTCAGCACATCCGCCGCATTCGTGCGATGGAAGGACGGCTCAACAACATCAACCGAATCAACCTGCAACACGCATGGATGGCTTCGACGTGGGACGACGACCTCCAGTGCGAGGTCGTGTACCAGCCGAACGTCGTACTCCGGCAGTTCTTCACGGGCGAGCTGTACCGTGCCGGGCGGCTCTACTCGTGGGGCTTGAACGGCCAGCTCATTCCGTCGGCCGATCGCAAGCGGATCCTCATCGACAACGAACCCGTCGTTGAACTCGACTACTCCGCGATGGCGGTGCGGATGCTCTACAACCAACGAGGCATCGATCCGCCGAAGCAACACGACCTCTACAAGCCCGACTTGGTCTTCGAGGAGCACTGGCCCACTGCCAACGACGCCTTCGCCGGCCGCATGCGTGAGGCCGTGAAACGTGCCACCACTATCATGTGGAACACCGCGAGCAGAGCCGAAGCGTACGGTGCGGTGCGAGGTTCGTTTCACCAAGAGCACCCGGCACTCGGTCGCACGCTCGCCGCCGCGGATCTCAGCGTCGACAACCTGCTCGACCGAATCGAAGCGGCCCACCCGCAACTCGCCGACGACTTCTACTCCCTCGCCGCCTTGGACATCCAAACGCTCGACGGGCAGATCATGTTGGACGTTCTCGACGAGTGTACGTCGCACGGCATCCCGGTACTCGGCGTTCACGACTCATGCGTGTGCAAGGCGATCCAGTCGACCGAGGTGGAACGGTTCATGGTCGAGATGTACCGAGAGGTGATGGGGTACGAGCCGGTCGTTCGCAGGGAGCACTGAAGCGGACGAGTCGTGTTGGGTAAATGAGAGAGCCTCGAAGAAGCCGCAGCCGAACAACACGCACGCGACTCAACAAGAACCCACCTACACCACGGCACCCGAGCGAGCCCAAACAGGCTCCACGCAGGGTACACCACCTCTCAACCGTTCCGAGCCCCACGCTCACCCGCTCAAAACGCCCTAGGAAGAGGCCGGCCCCCCAGCCTCTTTCTCCAAACACCCGGACACGCAAGCTGCTCGACACCGCCCGCCACGCTGTGGTTGCGGCGGAACCTACACCTCTCGCAGTAGCCACTCGCAACTAGCCGACTTGAGCCCCGCCTGTACAACCGGAACCAACTGAGCCTGTGCCTTCGGCACGGCTCACCGGAGGTACAAGCCGATGCCAACGCCGAGACGCGACAGGTCACACCGCAAACGCCCAGCCCCCACTCTGCCGACGCGGTTTCGCGTGGGCTTCTTCGAACACCTCGACCAACGCCTCGTCGAGACCCGGAAGATCCGCGAGCGGTACGAGCTACTCCAACTCCACGCCAACGCGGACTCCCTGCAGAAGCAGTTCCTCTGCCAGAGGTTCCTGTTCCTGTGGGTGAAACTGGAGTCCGCGGAGTTTGCGGACCTCAGGAGGGACAACGACGAGGACGACCTGATCCTCTCGCTCACCGAGTACGTCGCTCTGCTCAATGCGTGTACCGGGGTGTTGCGGCTGCTTGGAGTGAAGAACCAGCAGGTAGTCGACAACGTGCTCGATCTCGACGCCTACCTCGCGTCGCACGGTGCTGACGACGCCGAGGAGGCCTCGCCATGAACCAACGCCTTGAAACGCCCGCCCTCGAAGCACTGGTGGCCGTGGTGCAGTTCGGTGCGTACGGCGAAGTGGCACGGCGGATCACCTGGCCTGCCACGGGGCAACGGGTTGCGGCCAACGCCCGCCGTGAGTGGTGCCGGTACGTGCTTCGGAACGTACGGGAAGTGATGGACCTCCTGCACCCGGACGACCCCGAGTGGACCCACCAAGCCTGCGTGCTGCTCGCCGAACTCGCGAACCGAGGAACCGCCAACCGGGAACTGCTCGCATTCGCCACGAACCCCGTTGCGACGATCTGCCACCTCGCACAGCCGGAATACTGGCAATGAACAACACCCTTGGAGCCTTGGGGCAATGAACATCATCGAGGCGATCCACGACCCGAACATCGGCCTGCGACAATTCCTCACGGGCGAACCGAACGGCGACCTCACAAGTTGGGGCGGATGGCTGACCGCCCTCCGCCTGCTGTACGGGCTGCCGATCACGAACAGCAAGGCGTATCGGCTGATCGAGGAGTGCACGGGGCGACCACCGGAGGCCCTGAGCGAAGCGGGCGAATACGACACGGCGTTGTTCCTCACCGGCCGCCGCTCGGGCAAGAGCCGAAGCAGTGCGGTGATCGCGGCCTACGAAGCGGTGCTGAGTGGCAACCACTCGAAACTCGCTCCCGGTGAGGAAGGCGTTGTCGCCGTGATCTCGCCGAGCAAGTCGCAGAGCCGCGTCGTGAAGAAGGCGTTGCACTCGTTCTTCGCCAACTCGGCCATGCTCCAGGCGATGCTGGTGCGAGAGACCGCCACCGAGTTTGAACTCGCGAACCGAGTGCGAATCCAGATCCTCGCGGGCGACTACAAGACGGTCCGCGGCTTCACGATGCTCGCCGTGGTGGTGGACGAGGTTTGCTTCTTCGGCACCGACACCGACGGAGCCGCCAAGAGCGATTCGGAACTCATCTCGGCCGTGCAGCCCGCGTTGCTCACGACCGGAGGCCGGTTGATCGCGATCAGCAGCCCGTACCGCCGCAGCGGGTGGGCGTACTCGCAGTGGGAACGCTACCACGGTGCCGACGCCGTGAGCCGTGGGGTACTGGTGTGGCAGGCCCCAAGCCTCACGATGAACCCAATGCTCAACGAGGAGTTCATCGAGCGAAGGATGGACGAAGACCTCGCTGCTGCTCGAGCGGAATACTTCGCCGAGTGGAGGGACGACGTCGCCGCATTCATCAGCCGCGACGTGGTCGAGCCATTGGTGGTACGAGGCCGCGTGAGCCTCCAACCGAAGGCAGGCAACACCTACCGAGCCTTCGCCGACCTCAGCGGAGGCCGAAGCGACGCCGCCACGCTGTGCATCACGCATCGCATCGACGCCGAGCGGATCGTGGTGGACTACCTCGGAGCGTGGGAGGCCCCGTTCGACCCGACGGCCGTACTCAACGACATGGCCAGGCACCTCGCCAAGTACGGCGTGCGGTTGGTGGTTGGCGACAACTACGCCGCACAGTTTGTGAGCGAGGGCTTCAAACGCCTCGGCCACAAGTACGAACGCTCCACGCTGAGCCGGAGCGAGCTGTACCTCGAAGCCCTGCCGCGGCTCACCAGCGGGCACGTGGAACTGCTCGACGACCCGGCCACCGTCGAAGAACTCGTTCGCCTCGAACGATACCCGCGTGCCGGTGGCCGCGATCGCGTGGACCACCCAGCCAACGGGCACGACGACCGTGCCAATGCTCTTGCCGGTGCCATCGTGGCAGCGGCCAAACCACCGAAACGCAAGGTAGGGGCCGCACGTTTCAACACGCCCGGTGCCGGGCTCCGCAAACGCCCCTTCGTTGTGCCTCGTGGAACCTCCGACCCTTTTGGAACCTAGCCACATGCCCGCACTCATCTACGCCGACTTGCCGTTCGCGGACGAGGAGTTTGGCCACGATCGCCTGCCACCCGCAGAGGGCCTCCCCATCCAGCAGGCGATGGCCCACTACGACCACCTCCACGACCTCGAAGGCCGGGACCACGACGCTCCCGTTAGCTTCAAGGGCATCTGGGACGCCCCCAACCAATGCGTACGGTTTTGGACCGGTGCGATCAGCGACCGCGGGGGTGGGGGCCTCCGCTCGGGCTTCGTGCACTTGCCCGAGCCGCCGCAGGAACCTCAGCGAGCCAAGGCCCGGTTGGAGTACGCGAAGCTGGCCTACGAGAAGGCCGAGCGAGAATTCGAACACGCCCAGCAGGAGGCCCTCCACCACGCGGGCCTCCACGATGACATCGACACGACCGAAGCCGACCTGCGAGCCGTGGCGGAAGTCGCCCGCTGGTGGGCACAGGCGATCGACGCCATCGAAGCGTACCTCAACCCGCCGGTGGGCAACGCCGTGCCGACCGTGTCGTCCACGAAGGCCGAACAAGCCGAACGGCTCAGTGCCGTACGCATCTGAACCCTGCACTCCTCTACCAACCGCCATGTCGAAGGAAGCCGAAACGATGCACAAGCCGAGAGTGAACTACGAGGAGCACCTGATGACGCTCACCAACACGCAGCCGGCGGAGACGCCTCTGCTCCTCCCGACGATGAACGCCTACGTGGACAGCGACCCTCAGCGGCCGTCGACGCCCGCCGCGGTGGTTGCCAACTCGGGCGACACAGTTCCGCTGCCGCTGCCCACGATGGACGCCTACGCGAACTAGATGCGGGAGGCGGCGATCGGGCATTCGCCTGAGCACGGGACGGCTAACAGAGTGACGGACCTGGCCTTGGCCCCGCCGCGTTCGCCGACTCCCAAGTGTGGCCGCCATTCGGCTGGGGTTGGGGTGACTCACTCTCCACTCCTCGCCGTGCGGTGTGTCGGTACAGGCCGCACGGCAACCCCGGCTCCGCCCAACTCCCCACGGAAGCCCTCCCCACGCGGCTCAGGCGCGGCTTGGAGCCTCCTACCCTCCCCGTGGTACTCCGGGAGCCACTTGAGCCTCGCTCAAGCCGGTGTGAGCCGTGATCGTTGCCGAAGCGTCAATTGCCTGCGGCTGGAAGATTGACGATCACCAGAGACACGACGAATGCCGTCATTGCGAGGCCGCCGTAGAAGAACACGTTCACCGGGGCGAGCATTGAGTGGCACCACGACTCGGTATTCGTCTTGCGATGCATGCGGAAGTCGATGTCCGCGTCTGGCATTGCACGAACCTCGTTGTACAGGTGGCGAAATTCACGTTCTTGCGAGAGGAAATAGCCGTCGAGGATCCAGAACACCACGATCGGAATTCCGGAGAGCACGAAGTACGCAACGCGTGCGTCTTTGGCTCCCAACGCAAACACCGCCGCCACCAAGGTCACGGCCCAGCCGCGAATCGACGACGATGCCCCTGCCATCCGGTTGATGACCCCTTGGATCATTTGGAGATGGGCGATCTTCCTGTCTGCTCCCGGCTCGCTCACTGTTGCGTTCTCCGCAGCCGAAACACGCTAATCACCGGGGTTCGCACCTTCGAGCCAACGGTTGAATCTAACGAACTTCGCAGGCTCGCCAGGAGCGTTGATGAAGAGGGTGTCATTCACTCGGTCAACGTAGGGGTAGATGCCGAGATACTCCTGTCCCGCGTACACCGACGAGTCGCCGGTATCCAACAACGGCAGGACAGCAACTCTCCCCACAACGCCGAAGCCTGTGCTGGACTGCCCATCCTTGTAGCCCAGCTCCCACGGCATCCACTTGGAGTTTGCTGAGTTCTCTGTCGTGGCGAAGAAGAGGCACCTGCTATGGTCCATTCTCGTACGCAGAACCTCAGCTGTAGCGGCATCGACTTGGTCGCGTTCGAGGTAGCGGTCCACGATCCAGTCGACGTAGACCGAGATGCCAAGTTCTTCGAGATACGCCTTCAGGTCGAGGAGCCCGTCGTGGTCGAGCTTGGCGTCCGCGTAGCTGTGTGAGAGGAACACGTCGAACTGGCTGTCTAGCGGTTCGAGGGATGCTTCAGCCAGTATCTTGATCGAACTCTTGTCCTGCCGTTCGAGCAAGTACCGCCGTCGTCCCGCACTGCGAACTTCTCCGAGAGAAACCAACCCCATCAGGCAACCCACCGAGCGAAGTTCTGGTAGCCGCTGTGCAGCATCCAGCAGTACGGGTTAGGGGCGAAGTGAGACAGCTTGTACCCGCGTCCCCAGAACCGCCGTGCGGCGTTGACCCGATACCGCCCGGTGCCACCGATTTTCGTGAATGGCTTCCAGCCAATGGAGGTGTGCTCGAGGAGGGTGGCCCATTTGCCATCGGTGGAGACCTCGACTCCGACGTAGTCGAGCGGGTTCTGGCCGTAGGCCTTGATCTGCCGATCCTTGCCCCGGATCGAGTTGATGTGAACCGCGACGAGCTTGTTCTCTCGCTGGAAGCTCTTCAGCAACTCGTATCGAACCCACGGCCGCTGCCAAGTGTGTGAGCCAATCAGGACACACGTGACCGAGGTCCGATCCAGCTCCGCGTTGATCAGTCGCTTCAGCGACTCGTCGCCACTCCTCTTCGACGACTCCCAGATCGAGGCGTCGAAGAATCCGGCGTCCCCACGATTCAGCTTGAATCGCCAGTGATTGCGTACGACGTTCGCCCGAAAGTTGACTACGTCGTCGTAGTGAAAACTGAAGAAGACCCGCTTCGCCATCCATGCTGCTCCGCTAGAGGTTCTTGACGAGGACGCCGCCCGTCCTCTGGCCGGGGTTGAATACTGCCACGTTCTTCGTGTTCGTTGTCGTGATCTCGCGGTACAGGTTGAGGTACTCGTTCCCGTACCAACCACGGGAGTCGTGCGTCCGGACGAGCAGAATGAATCGGCGGGTCTTCGCGGCGTCGGCGAAGCCGATCTCCCACGGACACCACCTCGACGCAACTGAGTTCTCGGTCGCGAGGAAGATGAACCACCGGAGGTTACGGATCTTGGCCTGGATCCGGTCGGCGGTCTCGCCGTTGGGCTGCGCGGGCATCGACTCGTCTTGCCAGTCGAGATAGACGTCCCACCCCTGCTCGCGGAGCATCGCTTGCAGTCCGAGGGCAAGTTCGCCATCGCGATGGCTGTGGCAGAGGAAGGCGGTATCCTGCCTCTGTCTGCGGGCTTCGCCCAAGTCCTTCGCGATCTTGGTTCGACCGCTCCTCGCCCGACCAGCCGCCGCCCGCAAGTCCGCTTGATGAAACGCCATGATACCTCCTGTGTACCTGCGAGCAGGGGCTACGCAGATGGCGTGCCGTAGTGGGATCCCGACGAGATCTACGGAGATCTTCTCGATAGTGAGATGCCGGCGGTCGAGTGGTCGGCCAAATCGGCAGCCCGGTTGTGTACGCAAGTGCGGGTGTGCTGCCGCATTGGCAGGCTGGTCCTGCGTGACGAGAGCCCCGCGTGTCGGTGGGGCTCTCAGCGTCGAGTGGGGCTCACTTCGCCTTCGGCTTGAGGAGCCGGTAGCCGTCGCCCACGGCCTTCGCCCATTCCTTCACCACCAAGTACCGGACGTGGGTAACGATCCGCTGTCGACTCAACCCGGTGGCCTCCACCAACTCGTCGATCGTGCGGGCCTTGCGGAGATCCAACGCCGCGTTGATCACTCCCCGTTGTGAGGTGGGGTCGCTGCCGTAGGCGTCTCGCGTGGGCTTCGCCTTGGTGGTGGTGGTCTTCGACTTCTTCGTGCTTCGCTTCGCCATCGTGCTGCTCCAGTGTGAGGGCTGTGTTGTGGTGGAGAACTGGTGTTCACCAGCTCCACTCACGACGCTAACGTCGAGCAGCAGTCGAGCGCGAGCCCATTCGGGCACGAAAAAGCCCCGAAATGGGTGAACCATTCGGGGCCGGGAAGCGTCTATTCACGCAGCAATGGGGCGGATCGGAAGCGTGAGACTCAACAGGGAAGTATCGAGCCCCTCCGGTCCCACTCGACGGTCGCGATCGTCGAAACAATCAGGGCGTAGGAGAGTCGGTCACTCCGCGTGCTTCGGGTGCACGAGATCGCTGGTTCGAATCCGGCCGTCCTGACTGGTGTGAGTCGAGAGTCAAGAGTCGAGAGCCGGAGCAGGCGTCGGGCGCTACGACTTCTGGACCAGCGAAGCCCACGTGAGCCGAGCCGTTGTCCGGCCGTCGCGAAGACGGCGGAAATCGAGCGAGGCGAGCAGACGAGACCTTCACTGCGGTGGGGCCTGTGTTGGTACGGGCGGGCGGTTTTGGCCCGCCTTGTCGCGGGTTCGATTCCTGCCACCGCATCTCGGAGAAGCGACCAGCATTCACCGAAGCGAGCCGCCACGAAGGCGGCGAGCGGAACAGAGAACCAGAGTCAGCGGAGCGAGTGGACACGAAGTCCACGAGCGAAGCCCACGTGAGCCGAGCCGCTGTTCGGCCGTCAGGAAGACGGCGGAACACGAGCAAGGCGAACAGAGAAGAAGCGAACAGAGAACAGGGGTCGGTAGCTCAGCGGCAGAGCGGGGGCTTGTTAAGTCCATGGTCGCGGGTTCGAGTCCCGCCCGTCCCTCTCGACGACGACGTCGAACACGGAAGTCATCCGGCCGGATGAGGAGCCTGTCTCGAAAACGGGTGGCCACGCGAGTGGTTTGTGGGTTCGAGTCCCACGGCTTCCGCTGACAGCACGGCACGGTACGCAAACGGAAAAGCGGCGAAGCTCAAACCTTCGTGATCGTCTGTGGGTTCGACTCCCACCCGTGCTACTCGACTTCACGGTGAACCCGGCAAGCCGCCCGAGCCGACGTGGAGCACCGGACGACACCAGGCTGCCGAGAACCCCCCACGGCCAAGTGGTGGAATGCAGACACGCGGCGTTCAGACCGCCGTGCCCCTCGGGGCGTGGGAGTGCGAATCTCCCCTTGGCCACTCACCAATCCCGTAGAGCCCCTCTGGGAAGGGGACGCGTCTGTCTAGCGCGCTGGTGCGAGTTCGAATCTCGTCTGCGGGGCTTGCTAAACCGAGCAGACTGACGGAGTGGGTGCGCAGCACCGGACGACGTCAGGCTGCAGACAACACAAGTGGGTGCGCAGCACTGGACGACGCCAGGCTGCAGACAACCACGCAGACTGGCGGAGTTGGTGCGAAGCACCGGACGACGCCAGGCTGCAGAGAACACCGCGGGTGGGCCAGTGCCCAGTGGAGTTTCATACGCTCCACCCGCCGGGTGCGACACCCGGACCCGCTCCCAACAACGGTCCGCAGACGACACGAACCGCGTCGCCGTCGTCGGGCGGAGGCGGCTTCGACGCCCGTGCGGACCGCACTCAACCGGGGCCTGCATGCCGACGGAGGCGACTGATCCTTGCAAGATCGGTGCGACGGGTTCGACTCCCGTGAGGTCCACTCCATCTCGTCGCGACGTCCGTTCGTCGGCTACCGTGGAGGCATGAACGCAGCGGACTCTCCCGACACCGGCCCGCGGTCGATCCTCCACGTCGACATGGACGCGTTCTACGCCTCCATCGAGGAACGCGACCGCCCCGAGATCGTCGGCCAGCCGGTCGTCGTCGGCGGCAACGCGAACGGCCGCGGCGTCGTCTGTGCGGCCAACTACCTCGCCCGGCCGTACGGCGTGCACAGTGCCATGCCCACGCGTACGGCCCTCCGCCTCTGCCCGCACGCCGTCGTCCTTCCGCCCGACATGTCGAAGTACGCGGCCGTCTCCCGTGAGATCAGCGAGGTGTTCCACCGCTTCACGCCGCTCGTCGAACCGCTCTCGCTCGACGAGGCGTTCCTCGACGTCACCGGCAGCCGCGGCCTGTTCGGCGACGGGCCCGAGATCGCCCGCCGGGTCAAGGAGGCGATTCTCGACCGGACCTCGCTCGTGGCGTCGGTCGGCGTCGCCCCGAACAAGTACCTCGCCAAGATCGCCAGCGACCTCGAGAAGCCGGACGCCCTCGTCGTCGTCGATCCGGACCGCGTGCAGGAGTTCCTCGACCCGCTCCCCGTCCGCCGAGTCTGGGGCGTGGGCCGTGTGACGGGCGAGCAGCTCGAGGCGTCGGGCGTGCAGACGATCGCCGACCTCCGTCGGCTGGACCGCGAGGAACTCGAACGGCAGCTCGGCAAGTGGGGCACGCGACTCTGGTTCCTGGCCCGTGGCCTCGACGACCGACCCGTCGTCCCCGACCGCGAGGCGAAGTCGATTTCGCACGAGACGACGTTCCCCGAGGACGTCCATTCGCTCGACGAGTTGCGGTCGTGGGGCCTGAACCTCACCGAGCAGGTCGCCGCCCGACTCCGTCGCAACGGCATCGTCGGCCGCACGGTCTCGGTCAAGGTCCGCTTCCACGACTTCGAGACGGTCACACGGTCGGTCACGTTGCCGGAGGAGACGAACGTCACGAAGACAATCTGGACCGCGGCCGCGAAACTCCTCGAAGACCGCCTGCCGTCGCCGCGGCCGCCGGTGCGGCTGCTGGGCGTCGCCGTCACGTCGCTGTCCGTCGAGAAGCCCCGGCAGCGAACGCTGTTCGACGACGACGAACCAGGGGACGAGACCGGCATCGACTCGACACTCGACGACATCCGCCAGAAGTTCGGCCGTTCGTCCCTCACCCGCGGCAGCGACCTCGACCGCCGCGCTTCGGACTGACTCAGCGTTCCAGTCCCCGTCGTTCGTCGCGGGCGAGGGCCTCGACCTCCGAGACGCTCGACCGTGCCACGTCGCCCGGGACGGTGTGCGTGAGGACGGCCGCCGCGACCGCGAACTCGACGGTCTCGTCGAGCGAGTGCTGCTGCAGCAGGCCGCGGATCAAACCGGCCGCGAGCGCGTCGCCGGCGCCGATGCGGTCGACGACGGCGAACTCGTGGACGCGGCTCGCGTGCTGCCGTTCGCCGTCCCGCACGAGGGCCGAGTAGCGGTGCCGTCCGTCGGCGAGTTCCTCGCGGTGCCCGGACGCCACGCAGCGGATCCCGTAGGCGGACTGCAGCTCGGCGGCCGCGTCGCCGCCAGTCGCGTCGATGCCGAAGAACGTGCTCGCGTCCCGCTCGGAGCCGATCAGCAGGTCGACGTGCGGGGCGAGTTCGCGGAACGCGTCCCCCGCCTCCTCGACCGTCCAGAGCGCCCGCCGGTAGCCGCAGTCGAAGCTGACCGGGACCCCGTTCGACTTCGCGGCCGCGATCGCGTCGTGGAGCGTCGCCCGAACGCCCGGTCCGGCCGCCGGCGCGGTCCCGGTGAAGTGGAACCAGCTCGCGTCGGCGAGGATCGTGTCCCAGTCGACGTCGCCCGGCTCGATGCCGCGGAAGCTCGAGTGGAGTCGGTCGTAGACGACCCGGCCCGGCCGGGGCGGGACACCCGTCTCGACGAACAGCAGCCCCAGCCGTTCGCCGCCACGTCGCACGTGTCGCACGTCGACGCCGAGCCCGCGGACCGCTTCCAGGCAGGCGGAGCCGATCTGGTGCTCCGGGACCTTCGAGACGACCGCCGCCGGCACGCCCCACCCGGCGAGCGCCGCGGCCACGTTCACCTCGCCGCCGGTGAACGACGTCCGCAGACTCCGCGAGCCGACGAGCCGCTCGGCGGGCGGCGCGTCGAGCCGCATCAGCAGCTCGCCGAAGTGAACGGTCGTCGGAGTGGTCGGCACGGGACTCCTCGTCACGGGTCGCGTGCCAGACTACCGGCGCGGTCGGACGGAACCCACCGAACGGCCGGTCGCGATTGCCAACGGGACGGACCGTTCGGAGAATGGAGGCATGACTCGCACAACCCCTGCCCTCCTGGTGTCGTTCGTTCGTCGAACGACGTTGGCACTGCTCTTGGCAACCGCGTCCACGGCCTCGGCCGACGACGTCTCCTTCAACCGGGACGTCCGGCCGCTCTTGTCGGACCGCTGCTTCGCCTGCCACGGCCCGGACGCGACGCATCGCGAGGCCGAACTCCGGCTGGACGTCGAGGAGATCGCGAAGAAGTCGGCGATCGTCCCCGGCAACGCGCAGAAGAGCGAGGTCTTCGCCCGCATCACCAGCGACGACCCCGACGTCCGCATGCCGCCGGGCGAGCACGGCAAGGCCCTCTCGCCGGAGGAGGTCGACCTCGTCAAGCGGTGGATCGACCAAGGGGCGAAGTACGAGCCGTTCTGGGCGTACGTGCCGCCGAAGAAGCACCCCGTGCCGGAACCGCAGAATGCCGACTGGTCTTCGCACTGGATCGACCGCTTCGTGCTCGACCGACTGGAGAAGGAGGGGCTGCCGCCGTCCGAGGACGCCGACCGCGTGACGTTGCTTCGGCGGGTGAGCTTCGACCTGACCGGCTTGCCGCCGACACCGGCCGAGGTCGACGCGTTCCTGGCCGACGACGACCCGGGGGCGTACGAGCGGGTCGTCGACCGGCTGTTCGCCTCGCCGCGGTTCGGGGAGCGGATGGCGACGTACTGGCTGGACCTGGTGCGGTACGCCGACACCGTCGGCTACCACGGCGACCAGGACCACAGCGTCTCGCCGTACCGCGACTACGTCATCGACGCCTTCCACCGCAATCTGCCGTTCGACCGCTTCACGCGGGAGCAGCTCGCCGGCGACCTCGTCGAGCCGAGCGGGACGTGGCAGAAGGTCGCCAGTGGCTACAACCGGCTGCTGCAGACCTCGCACGAGGGGGGCGTGCAGCCGAAGGAGTACCGCGCCGTCTACGCGGCCGACCGCGTCCGGAACGTCTCCGCCGTCTGGATGGGGGCGACGATGGGCTGCAGCCAGTGCCACGACCACAAGTTCGACCCCTACTCCGCGAAGGACTTCTACGCGATGTCGGCCTTCTTCGCCGACGTCGACGACGAGCAGCACTTCAAGGTCGGCACGAACTCGTTGCCGACGCGGCGGCCGCCGGAGATCGTCGTCCCGTCCGAGGAGCAGCAGCGGCGGCTGGACGAAATCGCTGCACAGCTCGCGACGGCCGAGCTGACCGAAGCAGAGAAGAAGGCGCTCGAGCGGGTACGGGCGACTCTCCAGAAGTCGCTGCGGAAGTCGATGATCACCGTCGCTCTCGGGACGCCGAGGACGGTTCGGGTGCTCCCGCGGGGGAACTGGCTCGACGACAGCGGGCCGGTCGTCCAGCCGGCGATTCCGGAGTTCCTCGGGGTGCTCGACGTCGGCGAGCGG
>JANQQW010000379.1 GCA_028284885.1 Planctomycetaceae bacterium | reverse complement strand
CGTCACGCAGGAGGTGACCGGCTTCGCCGAGGACGCCCGAGGCCGCACCCGACAACGGCTGTACGCCCTGCGGCTCGAAGAACACGAGCTGCTCGCGGACGGAGAGCACGTCGGGGTGCGTCTCGGCGAGCCGGCCGAGCAGCTCGTGTTCTTCGAGCCGCAGGGCGTACAGCCGTTGTCGGGTGCGGCCTCGGGCGTCCTCGGCGAAGCCGGTCACCTCCTGCGTGACGCGTCGTTCGGGCAGCGCCTCGACGGCTCGCTGGAGCTCGGTGATCCGGGCCTCCGCGGCGGCGAGGGCCGTCTCGTTCGTCGTGCGGGCGGCGTCGAAGGCGGCGAGCCGTGCCTCGATGCGGCGGCGTTCCCCGTCGACCGAGCCGACCTCGAGCTCGATCCGGACGCTGTTCAGCTCGCCCGTCGCGTCGGCGAGGTCACGCGAGACGACGCGTTCCTGTTCGAGGAAGAACTCGTACGAGCCGGCCGTCCGGTTGGCGAGCAGGTACCGGCTGTCGAAGGCGTCGAGCATGGCGGTCGTGATCCGCTGGGCGAGTTCCGGCGACTTCGCCCGCGCCGCGACCGTCACGACGTTCGACTTCCGGCCCCGTTCGACGGACGTCGTCTCCTGGAGGGCCTTCACGGCCTGCTCGACGACGGCCCGGGTCGGCGGTTCGGGAGTCGACGCGTCCGGGTCGCCCAGCACGGTCGCCGGGCCGAGTTCGGCGACGACGTCCTCGAGCACGGCCCGGCTGCCGACGATCTCGAGGATCGTGTTCACCTCGGTCTCGCGGCTGTCGTAGACGGAGAGCGTCTGGCCGACGGTGGCGGTCGGGTCGAGCGTGACGCTCTCGCGGCCGATCTTCACCAGCAGCTTCGCGGTCGACTCGTACTTCCGCGGCAGCAGCAGGGCGCCGACGACGGCGACCCCGAGGACGAGCACGAAGACCGCGATCGCCCGGACGCGATACCGCTGCAGGGCACGCCAGCCCTCTCGGGCGAGGGCGAGGGGATCGGAACTGCCGTTGCGGAGCGCGGACATGCGAGACGTACCGAGTCTGGATCCGGGGCCCGACCGCTCGGAACGGGCCTTCCCGCAACCATACTCCAGCCGTGAACGGCGGCCCGATCCGATCCCCGCCCACCCGGTCTCGGCGAGTCGCGCGTGGCGGTCGTGCCGAGTTTGCAGGCATGTCATCCGTTGTCATCGTCACCCGTGGCGACGAGAAGCTCGCGTTGCCAGCCCGGTTCGACGACCGGCCAGCAGGCGAGTTCACCCCCGAGAACACGTTCCCGGACGGCCTCCCTCGTCTCGCGAACGCGCTGCAGCACGCGCCGCTCGGCGGGTTGGAGCGAGCTCCGGCCGCGGTTCGAGCGACGAAGGGTGAGCCGGCCGTTGTCGAAGACGGTGACGGTGCAGGGGGCCGCGAGGTCCAGCAGCCTTCGTGCGACGAGCTCGTGGCTGGCCGTGTCGAAGCGGCGTTTCAGCCCGGGGAGGTCTCGGCCGCGGTCCGCGACGGCCTGCTCGAACTCCGAGGTCGGCAGCAGAAGCCGGGTGGCGAACAGGTTGGCGAGCCGTTCGCGGGCCCCGTCGTCCGGCTCGTCGAGACGTGAGAGCAGGCGGGGGGCCTTGATCTCCCCGAGCTCGTGGGCGAGCGCCCACTGCAGCCGCTCCGGGCGGTCGTCCGGACGGAGGTAGACGACGGAGCGTCCCGCGAGTCGCTTCGTCCGCGCCCGCGTGGTCGAGGACTCGTCGCGGGCAACGACCACCCCCAGTGCGGCGGCCGTTCGGAACGCGTCCACCGGCGGTTCGGAGAACTTCGCGCGCTCGAGAACGTCGCGAACCTCGCGATCGACGGCGTGCTCGAGTTCTTGCTGGTCTTGGAGATACGTTGCCATCGGACGCTCGACCTTCCACGGGGACCCGTAGTGTATACGGGTGAACACATTCTGGCCAGCGTGAAGTCCAGCGGACGGCGGCAGGCGAGCCGTTCGGCCGAGAACCGGTCAGTCTCCTTCAACCGGCGCCACCCGCAGCGCCGATTCGTGAATCGAGCGGAGGCGGTGCGCAACGTTCGCGGAGCGGGGACGACCATGGATCGACGACCGGCATCGACGGGGACCACGTTGCTCCTGCTGGTCGGATCCGTCGCGGCCAGCGTCTCGTTGACCGGCTGGATCGCCGCCGGTTCCGGAGACGAGCTGCGGGGCCGGCTCGTCTGCGTCGAGACGACCGTTCGCGCGCCGACTTCCGGCCGCGTCGCCGTGCGACGGCACCGGCCGGGCGACACACTGCGAACGGGCGACACGCTGCTGCTCGTCGAGAACGACGAGTCGCGTCGACGGGCCGCCGAACTGACGGACGAGATCGCACGACTCGACGCGGAGATCGAGCGTCTTCGGGCGCGGGTCGAGGTCGAGACGGCGTGGCGGCTGCGGGAGATCGACGGGGAGATTCACGAGACGGAGCTGCGGGCCGCGGAACTCCTCCGGCAGCGGTTCGACGAGGAGGTCGGGGCGATCGCCTGGGCCGACCTCGCCAACGCGACCTCCGCGTCCTTCGACGACGGCAACCAGCCGGTCGTCAAGCCGATCACCGTGATGGCCCGCCCGCAGCGGGAGCGACCGGTTCGGCCCTCGTACGCGGAGGGAACCGTTCACGTCGAGGCGCTGCTGCGGACGGAGAAGTCGCGGAACGCGATCGAGGTCTTCGACGCACAGATCGAGCTGTGCGAACAGCGGGTCACGAGCCTGCGTTCGCTACGCGAGCGCGTCGGCGCGGAGATCGCGATGGCACACGGGACGGCCAAGCTCGTCGCCGACCGGGACCGTGCCCGGGACGAACTCGAACGCGTCGGCGGTGGCGACGGCTCGCAGGCCGTGGTCGCTCCGGGCTTCGGCGAGCTGGACGAGGTGCTCGTCGCCGAGGGGGACGTCGTGGTGGCCGGGCAGCCGGTGGCGACGGTCGTCGACCGGGCGCGGTCGTTCGTCGAGCTGCCGATTCCCTCGGCCGTGCTCGACGAGTTCCCGGTCGGCACCTCGGTCCACGTCCTCTTCCCTGGCGGCGCGAGGCGACGCGGGCGGGTCGAGTCGGTGACGTCGCGAGCGCACGTCGACGACGCGACCGCCGCGGCGACGGGCGACTCCTACGTGCTGGCGCGGATCGTGCCCGAGGGCAAGTTGTGGCCGGACGTGCCGCTCGGGACCGCGATCGAGATCGACGGGCCGGTCGCGGACTGAGTTCAGACGGCCGCGAGTTCCCGGTCGACCTCGGCGGCGTTCTCGACCGCCTCGCCCTCCTCGCGGATGCCGTTTGGGGCGGTGGGGTCCACGTGGAAGTTCTTGCGGTGCTGGACGTGGCCGGGGTCGGGACGGCCGAAGAGCTTGTCGAACCCGCGGGCCGCTCCGTAGACCGCCTGCTTCGCGAGGTAGCCGAGGCTCTCGGTCTCCAACGACCGGCAGGGCAGGCCGAGCTTCGTCCGCAGGAACCGGTTGGCCCGGAAGGCCCGCAGCCGTCGGCGGGCGTTCCGCGTGTAGTGTTCGCCGGTGATCGAGACGTTCAGGCCGTCGAGGTTCTCGACGCGGTGCGGGCCGTTCTGCGGCCAGGCGACCACCATGCCGGGGTGCAGGTCGACGACGGTCGCGTACTCGTCGAACGACTCGGCGTAGGCGAGGTCCTCGGTTCCTCGCCCGGCGACGCACGCCTCCATCCCCTCGTAGTCCAGCAGGTTCGGCTCGTCCTGCGGGTAGATCCAGATCCGCTTCGACCCGCGGACGTGCCAGAGCACGACCGGCGGCACGTCCAGGTGGTAGGGCACCTTGGCGGTCGGCGAGGAGATCAGCAGGCCGGCGTACCGGTCGAACGTCGCGAGCCCCGGGCACTTCGCCTCGAGCTCGGCGTACATCGTCTCCAGCAGCTCGCGGTAGACGGGCTGGTGGTCGGCGAGGTGCCGGACGTTGATCCACAGGTGCCCGCGACGGACGAGGTCGACGAGGTCGGCCGGGTCGACGCCGTGCCACTCCCCCTCGCTCCAGTTGTACTCGGTCGCCACGTCGAGCGGACGGCTGACGTTCACGAACTCGTACGGGTGCGAGCCGACGAGTTCCGCGAGCGCCTCGTCCGTGAAGAGGTCCGTCTCGTGCAGCCGGTGGTGGAACTGGAGGATCTCGTTCTCGAAGGCGGAGAGTTCGAGGTAGTCCTCGACGACGAGGGACGTGGGCAGATTCGACGACATGACGAGCACTCGGAAACGCGTGGCGGCGACACGCGGAGACGGCCCGCGGTCGAACGCGCAACCCTAGCTCGTGGTGAGACATCTCACAGAACAGGACCACCGGTTCGCGGCTCGGAGGGCCGGGTCGTGCCGACTGCAACGGTCGTTCCCGCTACTCGGCCTCGGCCCGCTTCGCGTGGAAGCCGAACGTGCGTCCGGCGAGGGTGGCGGTTCCCGTCATGCGGCTCTTGTCGGTCGTCCACAGGTACGCGTCGACCGACTGCCGCGTGTTGTCGAGGTCGAAGTCGAGCTTGATCCGGTGCGGCACGGCCGTCACGCGGCCCGACACGTCGTAGGTGCTCTTCGACGACTCGGACGTGTACCGCCCGCTCGCCCGGCCGCTCCCGTCGACCGTCAGCACGAGTTCGCCCGTCCAACGGCCGTCGACGTCGACCGACCACGTCCCGCCGAAGTCGCCCGGCAGCACGCCGTCGTGGTCGGCCGGGTCGGCGTTCTCCGTCCCCTTCGGCAGCAGCGACTTCTCGAGCGCGACGACCTCCGCGTCGCCGACCGGGACGACGTGCCCCTCCGCCGAGACCTTCAGGTCGCCCCCCTGTCCCTCCGGCACGACCTGCCCGATGTCGAGGTTCAGGAGGAAGCCGGGGAACAGCATCACCTGCTCCTTCGCGGCGGCCGTCACGTCTCGGCGGTCGGCCCGGTAGGTGACGAACCGTTCGACGAGCACGACCGGCACGAGGCCGTCGTCCGAGCGGCGGAACCCCCAGGCGAGAACGGCCTTGGCGAGGTTGCCGTCGTTGGTGCGGACGACGACGGTCGGGCCGCCGACGTTCGGGCCGAGCCGCCCCAGCTTCCCGGCCGCGGCCATCGACAGGGAGTCGATCGCCTCGCCTTCGGACAGGGCCTCCCGCAGGTGTTCGGAGGTGTGCCGGTCGAACGGATCCGCCGCACGGGCGAGGGCCGCCGGAGCGAGCAGGACGAGCAGGACGAGCATGAGAGGGTTGCGGGACGGCATGGCGGGCTCCACGGGTGTGATCGCCAGTGTACCCGCAAGCTGTGGTTCCGCACCGCTCTCCGGCTAGAATCCTCCGTGCAACGAACGTTGTCCGGTCCCCTCGCGCCCTTTTTGGGGAGAGGGAGCAATCGAACGAAGGACCCGACCGATGCCCGCCACCCTCACCGCCAACGACCCCAAGCTCGCCGCCATCGAGGAGAAGGTCCACGCCGGCGAACGGCTCACCTTCGACGAGGGCGTCTTCCTCGACGAACAGGTCGATGTCCTCGAACTCGGCCGGCTGGCGAACGTCGTCCGCGAGCGGAAGCACGGGAACGTCGCCTTCTACAACACCAACGTCCACCTCAACCCCACCAACGTCTGCGTCTACCGCTGCACGTTCTGCGCGTTCCGGTCGGACCTGAAGGCCGAGAAGGCGTACACGGTCTCGGACGACCAGATTCGCGAGCGAGTGCTGGAGGCGAAGGGGGCCGGGGCGACCGAGATCCACGTCGTCGGCGGGCTGCACCACCAGAAGCCGTTCGACTGGTACGTCAACGTCGTCCGCGTCATCAAGGAGACCTACCCGGAGATCCACGTGAAGGCGTGGACGCCGGTGGAGATCCACTGGTTCTCGTTCATCGCCAAGCAGCCCATCCGCTGGGTGCTGGAACGGATGATCGAGGCGGGGCTGGGCAGCATGCCGGGGGGCGGGGCGGAGATCTTCGACGAAGAGGTCCGCAGCCAGATCTGCGAGCACAAGGCGGACACCGACGTCTGGTTCGACGTCCACCGCACGGCCCACGAGCTCGGCCTGCGGACGAACGCCACCATGCTCTACGGCCACGTCGAGGAGGCGAAGCACCGCATCGACCACCTCTGCCGTCTCCGCGAACTGCAGGACGAGACGCAGGGCTTCCAGACCTTCATCCCGCTCGCCTTCCACCCGGAGAACACGGGGCTCGACCACCTGCCGAAGCCGACGGGGCACATGGACCTGCGGATGGTCGCGTTGTCCCGGCTGATGCTGGACAGCTTCGACCACGTGAAGGCGTACTGGATCATGCTCGGCGAGCCGATCGCCCAGATCGCCCTCGGCTTCGGAGCGGACGACATCGACGGCACGGTCGTGCACGAGCTGATCTACCACGACGCCGGCGCGAAGACCCCCGAGGGCCTCACCGTCGCCCAACTCCACCGCCTCATCGAAGAAGCCGGGCGGGAACCAGTCGAAAGGGATACCCTGTACCGGCGCGTCGTGCGGGAGGAGGGTGACCAAGCGAAGTGGCGCGTGGAGGTCTAGTCGCGACCCGCGAGGAGGAGCCGATGAACACGCCAGCCGAGTCGAGCCAGGGTGGAGTTGGTCGAGTCCTCATTGTGCTGCTCGTGATCGGGCTCGCCGTCTGGGGCGTCTTCGGTTTGGCTGGGGCGATCGTGCGGGCCAGAGACGAGGCGCGGATGTTGAGTTCGCGGTCGAACCTCAAGCAACTCGGCATCGCCTTTCACAACTTCCACGACACGCAAGGCGTGCTTCCCACTGGCCTCGTCCAAGATCGTTGGATCGACGGACGGCACAGCTGGATGACGTATCTCATCCCATTCGTCGAGGCGAGCAGACTCTACGAGTCGATCGATCAGAAGAGTGCGTGGGACTCGCCGAGGAACGCGGAGCCGTTCTCCACCGTCTTCCCGGCCTACATGAATCCCGGCGTCGACTCCCCGGATCGCACTGCCAACGGCTACGGCATCACGCACTACAGTGTGAACTCGAATCTGTACTCCCGCACCAAGCCGATCGCCTTCCAGGACGTTGAAGGCGGAACGGCTCACACTCTCATGCTGGGCGAGGTGAATACCAACTTCGTCGCGTGGGCCGATCCGGACAACAAGCGTGATCCATCGCGCGGCCTCAACACCGTTCCCGTTGGCTTCGGTTCCCCCTACCGGCAGGGGACGCAGTTCACCCTCTGCGACGGCAGCCTCAGAACGCTGAGCGACGACATCGACCCGGTCGTGTTGCGTCAACTCGCCGATCCGAAGGCGCGGCCGGACGGAGAGTGGTAGGCGTCACTCGCGCCCCCAAGTGCTCGCGCCGCCGTCGGGGACGGTGACCAGAATGTCCTGCCCCTCGATCTTGAGTTCGTACGGGGCGGCGCAGAGGGGGGAGTCGGGGTTGTCGAGCCACTTGCCGTCGTCGGTACTGAACCGCCAGGCGTGCCAGGGGCAGGTGACGGCTCCGTCCTCCCAGTGGCCGGTCGCGAGCGACGCCCCCATGTGCGGGCAGAAGTCGTTGATCGCGCGGTACTCCCCCTCGGCCACGTGGAAGACGGCGACCATCGTCCCGTTCACCGGGTAGGACCGCCCCTCGCCGAGCGGAATCTCGCCCACCTTCGCGATCGCAACGGGTTCGCTCATCGCCTCGCCTGTCCGTGCCGTTCGGTCTTCGCCAGCGTTCTCGCCGTCGATTGTAGCGGGGAAGGCCGTCCCGTCTCGACCGGTGCCGGTGCCTGTGCCCGTGGATCCGGTTGGCATCCGTCGACGGGCAGCGGTATCATCCTCGCGAATCCCAGTCGAGACTCCACGACTTCCACCCGTTCGGGGCGAACCGATGCCGAAGGTGACCTTCGTCAAAGAGAAGAAGACCGTCGAGGTGCCGGAGGGAGCCAACCTCCGCAAAGTCGCCCTCGAGAACGGCGTCGAGGTCTACGACGGACTCCACAAGACCTTCAACTGCATGGGCAACGGCATGTGCTGCTCCTGCCGCATGCGAATCGTGAAGGGCGAGGAGAACGTCAGCCCGCAGGGAGTGTGGGAGAAGATGCACATGATGAACCCGCTCAACCCGTTCGGCTTCTTCTCCCGCATCGGCGAGGAGGAGACCATGCGGAACTCCTGCTGCACGCAGGTGCTGGGCGACGTCGAGGTCGAGGCGACCCCGGCCTTCAACTGGCACGGCGAGAAGTTCTGGGGCTGACGGGAGACCGGCGTTTCTCGTTAGGATGTCTCCGTTCGCCCCCGTCTCCGGAGACCTCCATGCGCCGCGGAATCCGTCACCTGCTGCTCTCGTCGCTCGCCCTGATCGTTCTCGCAGCGTCCTCGCTCGCCGCGGCCGAACGGCCGAACGTCGTCTTGATCATGGCGGACGACCTCGGGTTCGCCGACCTCGGCTGCTACGGTTCGGAGATCGAGACGCCGAACCTCGACGGGCTGGCCGAGACGGGGCTGCGGTTCACGCAGTTCTACAACACGGCGAAGTGCCACTCGTCGCGGGTCTCCCTGCTGACCGGGCTGTACTGCGACCAGGCGGGGAGCGAGAGCCTGTCCCGCGGGGCGACGATCGCCGAGGTGCTCGGATCGGCCGGGTACTCGACCGCGATGGTCGGCAAGTGGCACCTGAGCAGGCAGCCGACCGACTTCGGCTTCGAGCGGTACTGGGGCCACCTCAGCGGCGCCACGAACTTCTTCACCGGCGACGGCACGTTTCGCCTCAACGGCGAGAAGTGGGCCGTCCCGGAGATCCTGAACGGCCGCCCCTTCTACACCACCCACGCCATCGGCGACTTCGCGATCGACTTCGTCGACGAGATGGCGGCCGAGGACGACCCGTTCCTGCTGTACGTCGCCTTCAACGCCCCGCACTACCCGCTGCAGGCCCCCGAGGAGGACGTGAAGAAGTACGACGGCCGCTACGACGCCGGCTGGGACGTCCTGCGGACCGAGCGGCACCGCCGACAACTCGCCAGCGGCCTGCTGCCGGAGAAGTGGGGCCTCGGCCCGCGGCCAGACCACGTGCCCGCCTGGGACGACCTGACCGAGGCGGAGCAGCAGTGGGAGGCCGACCGCATGGAGGTGTTCGCCGCGATGGTCGACGTGCTCGACCGAAACGTCGGCCGCCTCGTCGACCACCTGAAGAAGACGGGCGAGTACGAGAACACGTTGTTCCTGTTCTGCTCCGACAACGGAGCCTGCCCGTTCGAGCGGACCCGCGGCCGCGGCCTGAAGCCGTGGGACCCCGCGTCCTACTGGACCTACGACGCGAGCTGGGCGCACGTCGGCAACACGCCCTTCCGGCTGTACAAGCAGAACCAGCACGAGGGGGGCATCTCGTCGCCGCTGATCGCCCACTGGCCGGCCGGGCTGCAGGCGAAGGCCGGGTCCGTCACCCGTCAGCCGGGCCACCTGGTCGACTTCATGGCGACCTTCCTCGACGTCGCCGACGCGACGTACCCGCAGAAGGTGGGCGAACGGACGATCGACCCGCTGCAGGGCCGCTCGCTGCTGCCGATCCTGAAGGGCGAGACCCGCGAGCCGCACCAGTCGCTGTACTTCCACTTCGGCACGGACCGGGCCCTCCGGCAGGGGGACTGGAAGCTCGTCTCGGCGAAGCTCGGCCGCTGGGAGCTGTACGACATGGCCGAGGACCGCACGGAACTGCACGACCTCGCCGCCGAACACCCCGAACGGGTCGAGGCGATGTCCGCCGAGTGGTTCCGGATCGCCGAGAACGTCGACCGACTTCGCAAGAACCAGCTGAAGGACGTCCGCGGGAAGTTGACGCCGCTGGACTTCCGCAAGGATACCAGTGGGCAACTGAAGAAGAGGAAGGCGTCCCGCTGAGGTCTCGTGGCGAACCCGACCGGGCGTGACGTGTCCCGTACGCGACCGCACCCCCGGAGACGCGCCGTGCCGCACGAACAGAATTGGGACCCGAAGCAGTACGAACGTGACGCCGGGTTCGTCGCGGAGCTCGGAGCGCCCGTCGTCGAGCTGCTGGCACCACGATCGGGCGAGCGGATCCTCGACATCGGCTGCGGCGACGGGCGGCTGACGGAGAAACTGGTCGCCGCGGGCTGTGAGGTCGTCGCGGTCGATGCGAGCCCCGAGCAGGTGGCCGCCGCCCGGGACCGGGCGCTCGATGCGCACGTCGTCGACGCGCGGAAGCTCGAGTTCGACGGCGAGTTCGACGCCGTCTTCACGAACGCGGCCCTGCACTGGATCAAGCCCCCGGAGGAGGTCCTCACCGGGGTCGCACGGGCGTTGAAGCCGGGCGGGCGGTTCGTCGGCGAGTTCGGAGGGCGAGGGAACGTCGCATCCGTCCGGCACGCGATCGAGTTCGTCTTCGCCGGACGCTGCCTGAACTCCCTGCCGCTCGACCCGTGGTTCTTCCCGAGCAGCCGCCCGTACTTCGCCTCGCTCGGGAAGAACCACGGGTCGGGCGGCAGGGGGTTCAGGCAGCGTTCGGCGAAGGCGAACTCGGTCGCG
>JANQQW010000375.1 GCA_028284885.1 Planctomycetaceae bacterium | reverse complement strand
AAGCACTTCCTCGCCGACGACCGCCGTGACCGACAGCGGCTGAAGCGGGGCGGCGACGTCGGGGTGCAGTCCATCGACGCCTCGCGGACCGACAGTGCGGTCGGACTGCAGATTCCCGATCCCGACGGCGGAGTCCCTGACGCCTTCTTCGACCGACACTGGGCGCTCGCCGTGATGGACCGCGGACTCGAGACCGTTCGGTCGGAACTCGAGGAGGCGGGAAAGGGGCGACAGTTCGACGTACTGAAGCCGTGGCTGGTCGGCGACAGCGAGAAACTCTCGCAGGCCGGTGCGGCCGAGGCCCTCGACCTGTCGGCCGGAGCGGTCAAGGTCGCCGTGCATCGTCTGCGAAAGCGGTTCCGCGAGGCCGTTCGCACCGAGATCGCCCAGACGATCGACGATCCCGACGACGTGGCCGACGAACTCCGCTACCTCGTCGAAGCGCTTTCCTGACGCGACGGCTCGGCGGGCTTCTGCCACTTCCAAGACGTGAGACTGCGGTTGCCGTCGAGATCCTCGTAGACGACGGCGACCGCGGTCCGGGCGACCGGCTTGCCGCCGCTGCGGTCGATCACGAGGAGCGTCACCTCGTAGTTCATGCCGGCGACGAGTTGCGACCTCGCGGCTGTCACGCGGCGGAGGAAGACCTTCGCCTCCTTCGGTTGCGCCTTCACGGCGAACCTGGCCGCGGCGACGACGGCCGGGTCGTTGGTCCTCGCCTTCCGCCACCCGCCTTCCTGGGCGAACGACGGTGAGACGAGCGTCAACAGCAGCAACACGGGCAGCACACGGAACATCTTCGACTCTCCGAGTCGGACCTGGTCCGATTGGGACGCCCGATCGGCGTGAGAGTTCCGCGAAATCGGCTATGGCCGCGGCGCGGCCGTCACCTTCGTCGCCCCTTCGACGCGACGGTACAGGAACGCGTCCGAGGTGAGCAGCGAGACGAACAGGGCGTCCATGCTGCCGCCGTTGTCGCGGTAGGCATGCCACGCTTCGCGGAGCACCGGGCCGTCGTGGATCGTCTCGTTCCGGCCCATCCAGAAGCGGAAGGCGTGCCGCACGAAGACCTGCTCGACACGCTGGCTTTCGGCCAGCTTCTCGATCATCTCGACGGCGCTCTCGACCGGGCCGTCGAGGGCCGGGTCGCCGGAGCCGATGATCTCCCCGCTGGTGTCGACCGGCTTGCCGAGTTCGGTCGTCCGGTGGATGCCGGCGTGGTTGAACATCTCGAACGGCAGGCCGAGCGGGTCCATCTTCTGGTGGCAGCTCCAGCAGTACTCCTCGCGCGTGACCCGCATCCTTTCGCGGAGCGTGTTCTGCGGCTCGTCCGGCAGCATGGCGTCCACGGTGATCGGGACGTCCGGGATGCCTCCGCCGAGCAGCCGCTCGCGAATCCACTTGCCGCGGTGGATGGCGTGGTTGTCCATCGCGTCGGAATGGGAGACGAGCCAGCTGGGGTGCGTGAGGATGCCGAGGCGGTTCTCGGGGGCGGTCGCCAGGATGCGGTCGGGCTTCATCGAGCCGTTGCCGAAGCTGCGGCGGCTGACGCGGGCGTAGATCTTCGGCCCGTCGAGGTCCGCCGGGGCGACGTCGAGGTTCGGTCCGCCGCGGCGGCGACGCTTCGCCTGGTCCACCCGCTTCTTGGCGTTCGCGAGTTCCTTCTTCTTCCGGCCGAGCGTTCGCTCCGCGGCCTTGGCGTCCGGACCGTCGGCCTTCACGGTGGCCTCGAGTTCGGCGATCTCGGCCTCGATCGCGGCGAGTTCGGCGGCGGCCTTCGCGGCCGCTTCGGCGTCCCGCTTCCTCTGTTCCGCCTGAGCCGCCTTCTTCTCCTCCGGACTCCGCTTGGTGCCGAAGTACGTGCGGTCCGTGTTGGTCGCGACCACCTGTCGGGTCGTGAGCAGTTCCCGCAGGACGTCCTGGTCCTTCTCGAGGACCAACTCGATCAACCGGTCGGTGCTGGCGGTCGCGTCGAACATGGCGCGGTAGTGCGACTGCCCGCGGTTCGAGGCACCGGTCTTCGCGAGGGCCACCGAGTCCTTGCAGATGTACCCACCCAGGTCGTAGTCGAAGAAGTCGCGGAAGAACTGCAGCAAGCGCGGCTTCCGAATGCCGTCGTCGGCCAGCATCCGCTCGACCTCGCGTCTCACGTCCTCGCGGGTCCGCATGCGGCCGTCGAGAACCGCCTTCCGCAGCGTCTCGTCCGGCTGGACGTAACTGAGAGCGTGGTTCACGGCGAGCCCGAGTTCCCAGTCCTGGAGCATCACGCGACCGTGCTCGTCCGGCGTCCCGTTCTTCGCCAGTTCCGGACGGAACAGGGCGTCACGGTCGAGGAACACGGCCGACAGCCCGAGGACGGCCCCGTCCTCCTTGCCGAGCTTCTCGACCGACTGCCGGCAGATGGCGAGGTACGCGTCCGACTCCTCCTTCGACGGCGGCCGGAAGGTGAGGGCCTCGAACAGGTGGTCGACGGCGGCCCGGAGTCGTTCTTCGGTGACGCCCTCCTCGGCGAAGAGGTCGTACACCGGCGTCATCGGCCGCGTGACCTTCGTGCTGTAGACGAGGGCCGTGGGCAGGCCCCGGATGTCCCCCACCATCTTGTAGGTGTTGGGGTCGTCGGTGATCTGCTCCGGGTTGGCGATGCTGAGCGGTCCGTAGGCCATGTAGCGAATCAGGTCGCCGGCCGCCCCCATGATCTGCGTCGCCTCGGCACTGTTGACCGTGTAGAAGTCCGGGTAGTTCTCCAGCCCGTGGTCGCGGGCGGAGGAGAGGATGGCCGGCAGGCTCTTGACGGAGGTCGCGTAGGCGACCGTGCCCCCCTGCCACTTGATGATGCGATCCGTGCCGAAGTAGATCTTCAGCTCGCCGCCGTGGTTGGTCGGGACGACGTCGCCGCGGGTGCGGAGGCCGGGCTTCGCCGGGTCGTAGGCGGGCTCGGTGTTGATCAACTCGTTCAGCCGGGTGACGTGCTCCTCCCGCGTGACTCGCCACAACCGAGCGGGCGAGGAGGTCGGCACGAGCTTCACGCCTTCGGGCAGCGGGCCGAAGAGCAGGGCGTGGTCGACGAAGTTCCCCTTGTCGGGGTCGCGGTGGGCGTGGAAGCCCCCCCTGTCGGCCATCACGCGGGTCAGCTCGCCGACGACCCAGTCCGAGAACCGCAGCCGCTCGACGACATCGGGCTGGTCGGCGTCCTCGGGGGGCATCTCCTTCAGCGTCACCTGCGCCCAGACCGCCTTCCACGTGCCCGAGTTGACCTCGTCGACCGGCCCCAGGTCGACGAGCGAGAGGTTCCCCTCCGGCTCGGTCTCGCCGTGGCAGTCCGCGCAGTGCTTGACGAGAAACGTCTTGGCGAAGGTCTCGTACTCCGCCTCGACCGGTCCGCCGGGAACGTAGGGCTCGGCTGCGCTCGTCGAGGAGGCGAGCAGGAACGTGACGAGGAGTGCGAGCTTCACTCTGACCATGACTGCCCCGACGAAGAACGTGCCGCCGAGGTCACCGGACCTCGGCGGACGGGAAGAGAAGGAGAGGACGACCGCGTCGCGGTTCGGCTCAGGCGAGGACTTCGCGGAGCGGGCCGCTGCCGGAGTCGAACTTCTTGGCGAGTTGCTCGGTCATGTTGAAGTCGTCGACGTTCCGCCCGGCGACGTTGAGGAGCGTGGTGTAGAGGGCGTTGATCGGCCGCTTCGTGTCCATCTGCGTGAAGCAGCCGGTCTTGAAGATGCCGCCGCAGTTGCCGAGCAGCATGACGGGCCAGTTCGCCCCGCTGGTGTGCTGGCTGTCGGCGTTGTTGCTGGTGTAGACGATGAGGGTGTTGTCCATCATCGTGCCGCTCCCCTCGGGCACGCTCTCGAGCGTCTCCATCATCCGCACGAGCATGCGGCTGTTGTACTGGCGAATCTTGATCCAGATGGGGTTGTCGGGCTGCTTCATGTGGCCGAGGTTGTGCCCCTGCTGCTCGACGCCGAGCCCCTTCCAGGCGCCGAAGATCTCGCCGCGGCCGGAGCCGATGGTGAGCGTGTTCGTGATGCCCGAGGTGAGGGACGAGATGCCGAGGTCGAGGAGGCAGTCGTGCCAGTCGGTCTCGAACTCGGGGTTGGTGTACCGGTCGTCGACCTTCGGCGCGAACTTGCGGAGGTGGTCGGAGACGGTGTCGAGCCGGTCGCGGAGCCCGTTGACGTCGCGGAAGCCCTGGACGTACTGGCCGTAGCGTTGGCCGTCGGCGGTCGGCAGGGCCTCGCCCTTCGCGGCGGCGAGCTGCTCGATCTGCGTCATCACGCTCGAGCGGGCCTCGTGCTGCTGGCGAATCGCCCCGGTCGAGATCCCGCCGTACAGGGTCTGGTAGAGCTGGTTGGGGTCCGAGTACATGAAGATCGGCTGGCCGGCTCCGCTCGCCGAGAGGTTCGCGACCGTCGGCTTGGTCGTCATGTTCTCGATGGAGTCCATGCCGATGCAGAGGTGCGGCAGCAGGGTCTCGGGCAGTTCCTTGCTCAGCTCGTAGTCGATGGTGGAGGCGCTGGGGGGCACGCCGTCGCCGCCGCGGTAGCCGCCGAGGGCCCCGAAGAACGCGCTGTGGGACGGGCTCGTGTGCGTGCCGTGCAGGCCGTTCACGATGTGCAGCCGGTCCTTGAACGGCTCGAGCGGGCTGATCGGCTCGGGCAGGACGGCCTTCGCGAGCGAACCGCTGCTCGTCATGCCGGCCGGGACGCACGTCTTGGGGTCGAAGCCCTGGTTCTGGAGGAAGAAGATGATCCGCTTGGGCCCGCCGCCGGTGGACTTGGCCGCGCCCGCGAGACCGGGAAGCATCGAGGTCCCGAACGCCGCACCCACGCCAGCCGCGAGTCCCTTCAGTGCAGTTCGCCGATTCAGCATGTCTTCCTCACTGTGCAAACGGTCTGCGGGGCGATCGTCGATCGCTGCTCACGGGGAACGATGCGCGAGCCGGCACCGGTATTTTCCCCGAGCCCTCATTCTGCAGGAACCAACACGAATCGCAACCCCATTCGTCAAAACGGCTTCCGCTCCGGCTTGCCGGCGGACACGATGACGATGTCGTCCAACTGCAGCCCTTCGCCGCGGGTGACGATGCGATAGCCGGTCTTCTGGCCGCCGATCCCGGCGTGCGTGACCCGGAACTGCACGCCGTCGTCGACGGTCAGGACGGCCGTCGGCCCGAACGTCTCGAGTTGCAACGTGTACCACTCACTCGGCTTGAACGGCTTCTTCGAGCGGCCGAGCACCTCGGACTTGGACTTCGGGTCCTTCTTGTCCTTGTCGGTCCGAAACACCACGCCGTCGGGCGTCACGATGGCCCGGAACAGGTGGCCGTCCCGGTCGTTCAGGCTGAGGTGCATCGCCTTCGCCCCGTTCAGTTTGAAGGAGAACTGCACGATCCCCTCGCTGAACGGCTTGCCGAAACCGACGACGGCGGCGTGCTCGTCGGCCTTCAGTTCCTTCCCGACAAGAGTGCCGTCCTTCACCGTCCACGAGCCCTTCGCGACGCGGTACTCGTCGCCCAACTCGTCGCGGGCGAAGTCGTCTTCGTGGAGCACCTTGCCCGGAGGGACGAGCTTGGCTTCGAGCGCGGCGTTCTTCTCGGCGAACGCGGGAACGGCCAGCGAACAGAGCAGGGCAGCGGCGACGAGCGCGAGCATGGCGACCTCGGGAGCAGGACCGGACGGGACGAAGTACGATCCCGCAATCCCGTCCGACTCGCAAGCCGTCACGCCAGCGGCGCGGGCTCCAGCAACGGCGTGGCCGAGGTCTCGGGCCGGCCTGCCGACTCGGCGAGCGGTCCATCGGGCCGGCCGGTCGGCCAGGTGAAGAAGAACGTCGCCCCGCGGCCTTCCTCGGACTCCACGCGGATCGTCCCGCCGTGGGTCTCGACGATCTTCTTCACGAGGGCGAGCCCCATGCCGCTCCCCTCGATCTCGTCCTGCGTGTGCAGCCGCCGGAACATCTGGAAGACGGAGTCGTGGTACTCCGGGGCGATGCCGATGCCGCTGTCCGCGACGGAGAACTCGACGAAGTCGTCGCCGACCGGCCGGGCCTCGACGGCGACCTCCGGGGCGTCCTGCGAGCGGTACTTCACGGCGTTCGTCAGCAGGTTCTGCAGGACCCGCTGCAGCTCGACGGGCGTGGTCACCACGCGGGGCAGCGACGGATCGACGTGCAGACGCGTGTCGGCCGGCCAGTCGATCGTCTCCCGAATGGCGGTCAGCAGCTCGCGGACGTCGACGACCTCGTCCTCCTCGCCGGTTCGCCCCGCCCGCGAGTAGGCGAGCAGGTCGTCGAGCAGCTGGTCCATCCGGTCGACGCGTTGCCGCATCATGTCGAGGTGCTCGCGGGACTCCTCGGAGAGCACGTCGGCCGCGTCCTCGGCGATCCACTCCGCGAGGCAGGCGACGCCCCGGAGCGGCGACTTCAGGTCGTGCGAGGCGACGTAGGCGAAGGAGTCGAGGTCCTCGTTCCGCTTCTCGAGCTCTCGGGCCTTGCCGTCGAGTTCGTCGGTCATCCTCCGTGTCGTGTCGAGCAGCGCGACGGTCTCCCGGTTCCGGCTGCGGAACACGTCGGCGGCACGAGCCATCTCGCCGATCTCGTCACGGCGGTCGAGCCCGGGGACGGAACCGACCACCTCGCCGCGCGAGAGCAGGTTGAACGTCTCGGTGATCGCCCGGATTGGCCGGAGGATCGTCCTTGAGATCATCAGCGAGATCAGGACGCCGACCGCGGCCGCGGCGAGCGAGACGACGAGCACGATCTGCGCGGTCTGGCGACCGTCGTCTTCGGCGGCCGTGCCGATCGAGACGAGTTCGTCCTCGGCCCTTCGCTTCAGTTCCTCGGTGTGGAAGGCGAACTCGGCCGCCTCGCCCGCCATCACGACGTGGGCGAGGTACAGGTACGCGCGAGTCGCCTGCACGGTCCGCAGGAAGCCGTGTTCGAGCTCCTGCATCCGCGCGAGCACCGGGTCGTCGCCGTCGGGATGGTCGGCACTCCACTCGTCGATTCCCAGCCGGAGCGCCGCGAGCCCCTCGTCGACGAGCCGGGCGTCCGGGTCGGAGAGAAACTGGAGCAGCCTGGCCTCGGCGAGCGAGACGTAGGTTCCGATCCGTCGGGCGAACTCGTCGGGCACGCTCGAACGTCCCGTTGCCGCCGGCCCGTCGTCCGAGAGGACGTTCATCCGCCGCGTGACGTCGTGGGCCGGTTCGAGCACGTTCTCGCGGACGAGCTGCTCCCGGAGGCGACGTTCGCGGACGACCTCCTGGAACGAGCCGAGGTAGGTCGTCAGGTGGTCGTGCATCCGGTCGAGCCGGCCCCGCGACTCGTCGTCGGGCGCGTCCGCCCGGGCACCGTCGACCTTCTCGAGCAGGGTGTTGCCGAGGCTGGTGACGGCGTCGGCGTCTCCCGCGTTGCCACCGTGCGTGTACGCCACGACGTGCTGCCGCATCTCGACGGCGTCCCGTTCCACGTCGGCCATCCGCGTGGCGAAGTGCGACGCCGCGGTCAGCCGGTCGACGTTCTGCTGGAATCGGGCGAAACCCGTCGCGGCGATGGCGATGGAGACCAGGAACGGAACGACGACCACGGCCGTGCCGCAGTGGATCCGCAGCGACAGGCGGTCACGGTTCGGCTTCACGTGGTTCTCGTTCGGGTCGGTCATGGTTCAGGCCAGGAGAAAGTCCCGCCAGCGAACCAGCGTGTACTCGTAGTGGTCCATCACGGTGTTCCAGACGGCGACGTTCTCGAAGCGGCGTTCGTACGAGCCGCCGCTCCGCACCTCCCCCTTCCGCACGCTCACCTTGCCGTCGGTGCCGGTCAGGTCGTGCGCGGCCGGCAACCCGCGGTACCAGTAGTCCCACTCCTCCGGCGCGAGGTGCGGCCGGGACCGCTCGGGGTTCGAGATGTAGTAGCCCTGCCGGGCGATGAACGCACCGGGCCAGCCGGACAGCCACCAGTTCACGTACTCGTAGGCCGCGTCCCGGACGGCGCCGGTCGTGCGGGACGACAGGCACATCACGCCGTGCCACGCGCGGTACCCCTCCCGCGGGGCGGCGTACACGCAGGGAATGCCGCGACCACAGGCTGCCGACACGCCGGGCGAGAACATGCTCTGGACGACCGTCTCGCCGCGGGCCATCAGTTCGACCGACCGCGGCACGGAACTCCAGACGCCGCGGAAGTGACCGGCGCGGCGGAGGTCGACCAGGACCTGGAACAGCTCGTCGATCTCGGCCCGCGTCATGTTGCCGATGTCCTCGAACTCGACGAGTCCTTTCGCCTGCACGGCGAGAGCCGCGTCGAACAGTCCGATCGTCGGGGCGTTCACGAGGGCGACCCGACCGTGCCAGCGTTCGTCGAGCAGCCAGCCCCAGCTCTCCTCCTCGTACTCGCGGCCGCGGGGCACGACGTCGGCGTTGTAGGCGAAGGAGTCGACGTTGTGCACGTACGGCAGGAAGCTGACCCGCCCGGTCGGCTCGGGTCCGAGCGTTCCGTCCGGCTGCACGTTCAGCAGCTTGCACGGGGCGTCGCCGGCCCCCAGGTTCGCCTTCGGCGTGATGCGGCCGGTCTTCGTCAGACCGTTCACCTCGGACCAGTTCGCGATCCGGTCGGTCTCGATCGGCTGGATGGCACCGGCCTGCCAGAGGACGTCGATGCTGTTCGACCACTGCTCGTACAGGTCGAAGGACTCTGGTCGCGTGGTCGCCTTGTGGAGCACCGCCGCGCTCCCGCCCGGCTCGAACTCGAGGTGGATGCCCAAGTCGGCCTCGGCCCTTCGACGGAGTGGCTCCTGCAGCGTGACGTGCGTGCCCAGCACGCGGACCGTGTGCCGCTTCGGCACGTGGACGTGGACGTGGGCCGGCACGGCCCCGGTCGTCGCAGCGGCACAGGCGGCCCCGGCGGTCCGCTGCAGGAATCGGCGACGTTCCACGTCGTCTCCCTTCTCCGTCAGTGGACGTGAGCGTGTTCGGGAACGGCGAAACGTTCACGCTGCGGCAGAACGACTCCCTGTTGGTACAGCCGCAACAGACTGGTCACGGTCGGCAGTCGGGTCCCCTCGTCCGCCTTCGCGACGTACCCGGCCACGTTCCGGGCATATGCCCGCTCGACGTCCTTCTCCGCCACCGAGGTCGTCAGCATGAAGACGACCAGGTGCGCGATCGCCGGGTCGGCCCGCAGGTTCTGCAGGAACTCGTGCCCGTCCATCCGCGGCATGTTCACGTCCAGCAGCACGACGTCCGGCCGGAGCGGTTCCGCCCGCCCCTCGCCCCGCAGCACCTCGAGTGCTCGGAACCCGTCCTGCGCGACGTGCAGGTCGACGTCGAGCTCCGCCTTCTGAACGGCACGGCGAACGCACATGACGAACACGGCGTCGTCCTCGACGAGGAGGACCTGCAGTCGGCGTTCTGCTCGGGCGACCATGGTGGAAACGTCCTGACGACCCGGGACCGAAGAGCGACGACGTCGTCCGGGCGAACGGAAGAGGGACCGCGAAAGGCTACTACCCGGTCCGTGCGGCGAACGGACGAGCCACGGCGATGGGGGGATCTCGCCACCCGATCGGCCCGGTTGCATCGACTACGCCGGTTCGTTGTCCGATCCCTACGTGAAGAATCGACCGTCCCGCCGTTCGGAGGTGGACAGCGGCCGACAACGAGTCCGTGCCGGACGGTCAGCGACGCCGGCTCGTCCGACTCTCCGCGAACCGAGCGCATCGGCCCCGCCTCCGGCACCGTCGAACCGTCGTCGCTGGTCAGCCCTCGAACGGGAACATCGGTCGGCGGCGGTGCCGGTAGTCGAAACCGTCGAGGGAGCAACTCGTCGAGCCGGGCGTGTCCACGCGGACCACGCTCCGGCAGACCGGGGCGTACGCGGCGAGCGGGGCGTTCACGCCTTTCGCCACCAGCACCCGGAAGCTCGCGGGGTCGAGGCCGAGGTCCGTCAGCTGGTGCAGGCTGAACGGCACCATGCGGTGCGTCGTCAGCATCACGGTCAGCCCGCCGTCGGTGCGGACGACCGCCGTGCGACCCTGGTCGAAGTCGCGCATCCCCCCGTGTCGCGGCTCCGGTTCGGAGAAGCGGCCGTCGCCGATCCAGTCGACGGTGACGCGTGCCCGGAGCGGCGGCCCGTGGAGGTCGTCGGTGTGGCCTCC
>JANQQW010000373.1 GCA_028284885.1 Planctomycetaceae bacterium | reverse complement strand
GGCGACCGCGGCCGACGTCGTCGTCACCGGCAACGCCGGTTGCTCGCTGCAGATTCAAGCCGCCCTGCGAAACGCGGGACATGCCGACGTCCGGGTCGTCCACCCGATGGACCTCCTCGACCTCAGTTACCGCGGTGCGAGCCTGTAAACGGCTACGTCACCGAGTCGGTGGCATGGCGAGGTCGTGTCGATCCCGGTTGCTGCGGAGGCCCCCACGCGCGGAGAGACAGCGCATCCGGCCGCTGCTGACCGCAACGCCGAGCGACTCGTCAGTCGAGTTCCGCCATCGCCTCGGCGACCGCCTCGACGTGGCCGTCGACCTTCACCTTGGGCCACACGGCGGCGACCTTGCCCTTCTTGTCGATGAGGAACGTCGCCCGCTGGGTGCCCATCGACTTCTTGCCGTACATGTTCTTCTCGACCCACGTGCCGTACTTCTCGTGGACGGCGTGGTCCTCGTCGGCGAGGAGCGGGAACGGGAGGTCGTACTTGGTGGCGAACTTCTCGTGCTTCGCCACCGGGTCGGTGCTGATGCCGAGTACGACGGTGTCCGCCTTGTCGAAGGTGGCGAGGTCGTCGCGGAAGCCGCACGCCTCCTTCGTGCAGCCGGGGGTGTCGTCGCGGGGGTAGAAGTAGAGGACGACGTTTTTCTCGCCCTTGAAGGAGCTCAACCGAATCTTCCCCTCCGGATGGGCCGGCAGGTTGAACGCCGGCGCCTTGTCCCCCACGTCCGGCATCCCCTCGGGCATCTTCGCCTTCGCCATCGTCTCGCTCTCTCGTCGGTGTTCGTGGAAGGCCGTCAGACTACAGACACGGAATGCTAGGCGCGTCGTCCGCACGTTTCCACTCGCTGCCGCGGCCGACTATCGTCGCGGCACCATCACCGTCGACGGGACACCCACGATGAGCGAACGCTGGATCAGCCAACGACTGCACGGCATCGACGCCTCCGGCATCCGCAAGGTCTTCGACCTCGCCGCCAACATGGCCATGCCGGTCAACCTCAGCATCGGCCAGCCGCACTTCGACACCCCCGAGCCGGTCAAGGAGGCCATCTGCCAGGCGGTCCGCGACGGCAAGAACGCCTACAGCCAGTCGCAGGGGATCCCGTCGCTGATCGAGACGATCCAGGCCGACGTCGACGCCCAGTACCGCCACGACGACCGCAAGGTCTTCATCTCGAGCGGCACCAGCGGCGCCCTCATGCTGTCGCTGATGACGCTCGTCGACCCGGGCGACGAGGTGATCGTCTACGACCCGTACTTCGTGATGTACAAGCACCTGACGACGGCGGCCGGCGGAAAGTGCGTGCTGATCGACACCTACCCCGACTTCCGCATCGACGTCGACCGCGTCCGCGACGCCATCACCGACCGCACCAAGGTCATCCTGTTCAACAGCCCCTCGAACCCGACCGGCCGCGTGGCGAGCGAGTCCGAGATTCGCGACCTCGCCGATCTCGCCGTCGAGAAAGACGTGGCCCTGATCAGCGACGAGATCTACCGGTCCTTCGTCTACGACTCCGACGAATTCGTCAGCCCGGCCTCGTTCAACGACCAGACGATCGTGATCGACGGGTTCAGCAAGTCGCACTCCATGACGGGGCTGCGGATGGGGTGGTGCCACGGGCCGGAGCACGTGGTCCAGCAGATGATCAAGCTGCAGCAGTTCACGTTCGTGTGTGCCCCGCACCCGGTGCAGTGGGGCGGGCTCGTGGCGTGGGAGCAGGACGTCTCGCCGTTCGTGGCCGAGTACCGGGAAAAGCGGGACTACGTCCGCGACCGGCTGGGCGAGCGGTTCGAGTTCCACGGGGCGGACGGGGCGTTCTACTGCTTCCTGCCCACGCCCTGGGGGACCGGGACGGAGTTCGTGAAGCGGGCGATCGAGAACGAGCTGCTCGTCATCCCGGGCAACGTCTTCAGCGAGCAGGACACCCACTTCCGCATCTCCTACGCGGCCGAGCAGGAGGTGCTGGAGCAGGGGACGGAGATCCTGCTCCGCATCGCCGAGGAGGGGCCGTGAGCGGAACGACCGCTGCAACCTGGTCCGGATCCCGTTCGACGCCGCAGAACACCGATTGACCGTCCTCGGCGATCGGGCCTAGGATCCGAAGGTTGGCCCAAGTCTGACGAGAAGGGGTGGAATGAAGCCCGTCCTCAACGGTACCGAAGCCCTGAAGCGACTGTTTGCCGCGCTCACCGAACACGCCTTTCAGGTCGAACTGGGAATCGCCGATCCACGGTTGGTGGACTACGTCACCAACCTGCTGGTGCGGTTCACGCGAAGCGACGTCGTCTTCCGCGTCCGCGACACCGAGGGCCGTCGGCTCGAGGAGGTCGCCGAGATGCTCGCCGAGGCGGAGGAACGGCAGGCCCGGCCGCGGCGGGAGATTCACCGCCACATCGGCGACTTCACGCTGTTCTGGCTGGGCGTCTACCCGGAGGCGCTCAAGCGGCTCCGCGGGACGGACAAGAAGGACTCGCTGCTCGACTACCGCGAGCAGGGGAAGCGGTCGTACCTCATCGCCAGCGAGTTCGCGGCCGAGCCGTACGAGGACGAGGCCCCGGTCCTCCGCCGCCTGAGCGACGACTTCGAACTGTGCACCCTCGGCCTACGGCACGTGCGGGCCGAGTGGGAACAGCTGCCGGGGGCGTCGGCGTGGGGGCCGGAGGCGAACTGACCGAACGTCGGTAGGACGGACACTCTTGCCCGTCCACGCAGTCCGTTCGGCGGCCAACACATCGGAGCGACGGGCAGGAGTGCCCGTCGTACGGTCACGCCTTCGGCTCGAGCCCACGCAGCGTCCCGGTCCCGGTCGAGAACTCGCCGACGTCGAGCTGCAGATGCTGCAGGTACGAGACGAGCAGGTTCGAGAGCGGCGGGGGCTTGGCGGGGTCGAAGGCGAGGTGTTGGCCGTGGGTGAAGCGGCCGCCGGCGGCGAGGATCGGCAGGTTCGTGTTGTTGTGGCTCGACGCGTTGCCCAGGTTCGAGCCCATCAGGATGGCCGTCTGGTCGAGCAGTGTGGAGTTCCCCTCCTTCACCTCGGCGAGTCGTTCGAGGAACCGGCCGAAGAGCCGCATCTCCTCCTTCTCGATGATGGCAAGCTGCTCGATCTTCTCCGGGTCCTTGCCATGGTGGCTGAGGTTGTGCCAGCCGTCGCCCACGCCGGGCAGGTCGACGACCTCGGCCCCGCCGGGGCCCTTCAGCGTGATCAGCCGGGTCGAGTCGGTCCGCAGGGCGAGGAACATCAGGTCGAGCAGCAGACTCATGCGGCCGGTGAAGTTGGCCCGGTCGTCGACGTCGGTCGGCGGCTTCTCGTCGATCTTCGGCTTCGGCTCTTTCGCCCATTTCTCCGCCTGGGCGAGTCGCTGTTCGAGCTCGCGGACGCTGGAGAGGTACTCGTCGATGGTGCGGTGGTCGGCCCGGCCGGTACGGCGTTCGATGGCCCGCGTCTGGTCGCCGACGAGGTCGAGGATGCTCTGGCCGTCCTTGATGCGACGCATGTGGGCCGCCTTCTCGTCCGCCGAGCCCTCCAGGAACAGTCGGGCGAACACACGAGACGGCTTCGACTCCGACGGGACGAGCACACCGGAGCGGGTGTAGGAGAGGCCGCGGCCGTCGGCCGAGAGGGCGAGGAACGGGAACCGCGTGAGGTGCCCCATCCGCTCGGCAGCGAACTGGTCGACCGAGATCGTGTTCCGAAAGCTCGGCTGCCCCGGATGCGCGGCCCCGGTGAGAAAGCTCCGCTCCGCATCGTGCCCGCCGTCAACCATCGGGTGCATCAACCCGGAGACGACGGAGAACCGGTCGCGGACCTTCTGCAACGGCTCGAGGTACGGCGTGACCTCGTAGTCTTTGCCGGCCTTCTCGGGAAACAGGAACGGCGTATGAATGCCGAGCGGGGCACACATCGCGACCATACGACGAGCGCCGGTGGTCTCGGCCGCGAACGCCGAGCGGGTGGACATCGCATCGAGCATGGGCAGCCCGAGAGCGACCCCGGAGGCGCGGAGAAACGTGCGGCGGTTGAGGGCGTAGGGCATGCTGTTACTTCGAATGTCGGGTTTGTTGAACCGCCGAGGCGCAGAGGTCGCAGAGAGTTCGACCTGTGATCTCTATCGAGAGTGTAGGTCCAACGACTCACGGCTTCGTCTCTGTGCTCTCTGCGCCTCTGCGGTTTCAGTCCACTTCAACTCAAGGACGGTGGAACAGTTCGGTCTCGACGACTGCGTGGATCATCGAGCGCAGCCCGTACTCGTCGCCCTGCGTTGCCTCGAGGACGGCGTCCACGGACGCCTGGTCCGCCCTGGTGACCGGGCGGCCGCTGCCGTAGACGAGGAGTTTGGTGGCGAGGGCGCGGGCAACCGTCTCCTCCTGTTCGAGCAGCAGGCGGCGGAACTCGCGGAAGTCGGCGAAGTCGCGGCCGTCGTACAGTTCGGCTCCGCGTTCGACGTCCGGCCCGTGGTGGTAGGCGAGCTTGCCGACCCGCTTGCCGGGGCCACCGAGGGTGCGGTACCAGTCGCGGTGGCCGCCGATCGGGTCGAACTCCTCCAGTGCGAAGCCGGGCGGGTCGATGCGGGCGTGGCAGCGGTTGCAGGCCGCGTTCGAGCGGTGCAGGTCGAGCTGCTCGCGGATGGTCGTCGCGCCGCGGATGTCGGGATCGACGGCCGGCACGCCGGCGGGCGGCGGCGGGGCGGGTTGGCCGAGCAGTCGGTCGAGCACCCACGCGCCGCGGACGATCGGTGACGTCGTCGTGCCGTTGGCCGTGACCTTGAGGACGCTCGCGTGGGCGAGGACCCCGCCGCGGACGCTGTCCGTGGGGAGCTTCACGATGCGGAACTGTTCGTGTCCCTTCACGCCCGTGATGCCGTAGTGCTCGGCGAGCCGTTGGTTGAGGACGGCGAAGTCGGAGTCGACGAAGTTCCGCACCGGCAGGTCGTTCTCCAGCACGTGGCGGAAGAAGCCGCGGGTCTCGGCGAGCATCGACCGCTGCAGCATCTCGTCGAACTCGGGGTACAGCTTCTTGGCCGGCGTGGTGAACTCGATCTCCTTGAGGTCCAGCCACTGGTCGGTGAAGTTCACGACGAAACGCTCGGCCTTCGGGTCGCCCAGCATTCGTTCGACCTGGGCGTGGCGGACCTTCGGGTCGCGGAGCCGGCCGGCCGCGGCGAGTTCCCGAAGTTCGTCGTCCGGCATGGAGGACCACAGGAAGTACGAGAGCCGCGACGCGATCGTGAAGTCGTCGACCTCCGGCTCGCGGTTCACCAGCAGGAAGTGCGGCGAACAGAGGACGGCCGACACACCGGCCCGCACGGCCTGCTCGAACGTGCGGCCCTGGTCGAGACGCGAGAGCGTGAGATCGACGAACGGTTGCACGAGCTCGTCCTCGACCGGCCTTCGGAAGGCCCGCGGCACGAAGTCCCGGACGATCCGCTCGGCGTCCTCGCGCGGGCTGGTCGAGACGACGTCGTGCAGTTTCACGCCCCGGCGATGCCGCATGTAGACCGGCCGCGCAGGGGCCATCGCGAGGGTGTCCGACTCGCCGAACAGCCGCCGTTGCGCGAGGGACGGGAAGGGTTGGTCGAGCGGGCCGTGGGTTTCGACCAGCTTGATGGCGACGCCGGGCCGCTTCTCGTGCTTGTCCCGCCAGGTGACGTGCTCCGGGTAGACCCACGGCAGGACGTGGACGGCGTGCGACTCCTGGATGTGGGTGGTGAACTCGATGACGCGGGGCTTCTCGGGCGTGCCGGTGACGTCGTACAGGCCCATGAACCGCCGCTTGCCGGGGCCGAACAGCGGGCCGACGTAGACGCCGACGGCGAGCGTGCGGTTGTCGCCGGGATCGTGCGGGAAGACCTCGACACGGACGCGGTACCGGCCGTCCTCGATCGGGTGGGCCGGATCGACGCGGGCGGGGGGCCAGCCGGGCGTGAAGTCGACGAACGCCCCGTGCGACTCGACGACGCCTCCCTTGTTCCCCTTCACGGAGGCGATGTTCTCCTTCTGCTCCATCAGAACGGCCGTCCGCGTGGCGGGCGGCAGCGGCTCGACGCGGCGGATGGTCGCCTCGAACGCGGCGTCGGCCGCTTCGAGGTAGCGTTCCAACAGGATCGACGAGATGCCGAGCCCACCGGCGACGTTGTCGAACCCCTGGACCTCGGCGTCCTCGGGAAGCAGGTCGGCGAGCGGGGCGTCGATGCCGAGCAGGTCGTGGACGGTGTTCTCGTACTCGAAGCGGTTGAGCCGGCGGAGTCCGGGCGTCGGCGTGGTCACCTTCGCGAGCCGCTGCCCGATCCAACTGGTCAACGCGCGAACGGCCGCCGGGTCCGGTCGGTCCTGTCCCTTCGGCGGCATGTCGCCGGACTCGACCCGGTCGGCGATCTTCTCCCAGACCGCGGCGTCGGCGGAGGACGTCGGCAGCTTCAAGCTGTCGAGCCGGAGGCCGGCTTCGGGGTCGTCTGGGCCGTGGCAGTCGAGGCAGTGCTTCTGAAAGAACCCGGCGGGTTCCTCGGCCGGCAGGCGAGCGGAGAACGCGAGCAGGACGACGGTGAGCAGCGGGCCGAGTCGGCGTGGCATCGGGGCAAGTCCCGTTCGGGCAGTGCGACACCTTACGCTATCCTGCCAGTCGGCGACGTGCCAGCAGTCTCGACGACGCCGGCGCGGAAACCGCCTCGATTCGGAGATCCGACGCAGCGACCCGCTCGTTCAGTCGTATGATCGCACTGGGAGAAGGTCGTGAACTACTCGCACACACAGTCCTCGCCGATGCACTGGATCGTCGGGGCCTTCGGCTTGGCAGCGGGCGTCGGGGCCGTGGCGTCGGCGGGGCTTCCCGTCGCCTGGCCGGGCCTCGCGGTGGCCGCCGTGGTGATGCTCACGCTGAGCTTCTGCTTCGCCCGGCTCACGGTCGAGGTCGACGAGGAACGGCTCTCGATTCGGTACGGTCCGCTGCCGTGGTTCGGTGCGGAGGTTCGGCTCGACGAGGTGACCGCCGTCGCCTACGACCGGACGAACGTGCTCGACGGCTGGGGCGTGCACTGGGTTCCGGGCCGCGGGTGGACGTACAACCTCTGGGGATTCGACTGCGTGCGTCTCGAACTGGGGAACCGGACGATCCGGGTCGGCACCGACGACCCGAGCGGTCTGCTCGACGCCCTCGAACGCCGCCTCGCCCGTCCGTCGGTGGCCGCCTGAGCCGCCGCCAGGACTCTTCGACGCCGCCCGTGGACCCAGTGACGTGAGAGGCGCTGATCCACAACAGTGCGGCAGTTGGCAGGGTTGCAGCGTAGACCTGTCTCTGTTCCGAATCTCCTGGATCGATTCCGGGCAGTCGCGGGACGACGAAGCCGATGGACGCTTGGACGGCGAACGGGGCGGATTCGGGCGAACGGCGAAACCGGGGGCGAACAATCGTCGCCCGTTTTCGTTAACGTACCGGGGCGGGGTTCGTTCTCTTCCCGCGGGCCCGAGGAGTGCGTTGTGAGTGTTCGTCGAGGTCGAGGCGGTCGCGGGTTCACGCTGATCGAACTGCTGGTCGTGATCGCGATCATCGCGTTGTTGATCGCACTTCTGCTCCCCGCCGTGCAGCAGGCCCGGGAGGCCGCTCGGCGAACATCGTGTCGCAGCCGCCTGCGGCAGATCGGCATCGCACTCCACAACTACGCCGAGCAGCACGGTGTGCTCCCGCCGAGCAGCACGGGAACCGTCGACCAGGGGATCTGGAAGTCCGACCCGGAACGCTACCACTGCCACGGCTGGGCCAGTCTCATTCTCCCCGCGGTCGAGCAGGGGAACCTGAACGCGACGATCGACTACGACGAGTCCGCCTTCGCCCCCGCCAATCGTGCGGCGGCGGGAACCGTCGTGCCGGTCTACCGTTGCCCCAGCTACGCCGGGCCGGACTTCGCGACCGACCCGCAGTACGTGAACCTGTCGCCGAACTTCGCCCTGCGGAACTACGTCGCCATGGGGGCCTCGGACATCGGGAAGCTGTGGAAGGCCCCGGACGGCGTGTTCCACTTCCGCTCGAAGACCCGGCTGAACGACGTGAAGGACGGGACCTCGCAGACGATCTTCCTGGCCGAGACGATCGAGTCCGGCTCGGCCGCGTGGATCGACGGGAGCGTCGCGACGATCGCCGGGCGTCGCTACGACCCTGCGAACGTCCCCAGCTACGCGGGGCCGGAACTGCCGATCAACTACGAGCCGTACTTCTACTCCGACCGCCTGTCGAGCGGCGCGATGGCGTTCGCCTCGATCGACGCGATCCACGGCCCCAGCAGTATGCACCCCGGCGGCGCCTTCCACCTGATGGGCGACGGCAGCGTCCACTTCCTCTCGGAGTCGATGGACGCCGGCGTCTACGAGAGCCTCTGCTCGATGGCCGGTGGCGAGATCGCCAATGTCCCGTTCTGACGGACGCCGCCTGCTCGCCGTCGTGCTCCTCACGGTCGTCGGCTGCACGGGCGAGATCGACCGACTCGCGGTTCGGCTGGAGAACGGGACTCCCGAGGAACGACGTGTGGCGGCCGAGTCGCTCGGGC
>JANQQW010000359.1 GCA_028284885.1 Planctomycetaceae bacterium | reverse complement strand
GCGGAGATCCTGGCAACGGCGATAGCGGGCCCCCATGTTGCCGCCTCCCGCCACGAGCCAGCCGTCGACGTTCTCGGACTCCAACGGATCGGTCTCGAGGAACTCGACCTCGAAGCGGCGAAGGAACCGAAGAGTCGCGCGACGTACGAGAGCGTCTCCGACGTTCCCGGGCATCGGCACGTAGCCCCAACGGCGTCCCCGTAGCGGTCGAAAAACGGGCTCGAAGAACCGTGGTGCCAGGAGTGGCCCAACGTCGCGTTGCGTTCGAGGTCGCTCGATCATCCAGCAGGGTCGCCGGTCGGAACTGAACGTGATCGAGAGCCGTTGCTCGGCAGCGAACTCCTCGACCGCTCGACGGACCTCGGGGAAGTCCCAGTCGTGCCCCGCAAGCACTCCGCCCGGTCGAACCCGGGAGTACCACGCCCGAAGGTCGGCACGAACCGACTCGTAGTCGTGGTCGGCGTCGACGAGCACCATGTGCGCCGCCTCGTGGGGAACGGTCTCCGCAGCGTCAGTGCTGTCGGACACGCGCACGTCCACCACGTCGTCCAAACCCTGACGGCGAACGTTCGAACGGAACTGCCGCCCGTAGTCCGGCTCGTTGCGAGGAGCACGGTGGGGATCGAAGTGGTCGACGGCCAGGATGCGAATCGAACGTCCCTGCCGGCGGGCCGCCTCGCCGAGGAAACAGACCGAGCGCCCCTTCCAGGCCCCGACCTCGACGAACAGGTCTCCGTCCCGTGCCGTTGCGAGCCCCCGACGATAGACGTCCTCGATGGGACTCCACGTGTCGATCGACTCGTAGTACCCGTTCCTCGCAACGACTCTACGGGCTGGTCGACCCACTCGCTGCCCCGGCCCACGACCGAGATCCCACAGGCGACGGTAGTCGCCACGTGATCGGCACAACGCGTGCCAGTGGGCCGTCTTCGTGCACTGGTGTCGTTCACACCACCCGGACTCCTCGCAGACGCACCCGGTCGCAAGTGACTGCTGGACCCCGTTGCCCTCGTGAAGCGGGGCGTCCACGGCCTCTGGCCACAACTCGTGGTCAGCCGAACGGCCGTAGCCCGCCGGGTTCACCACGCCGTCGCCGCGGGCGTCACGCACGGCGTGGTTGTGTTCCAACGACTCCTCCTTCGTCGTCGCTCCGACGTACTGCAGCCGTTCGTCGTCCTCGTGGTGGATCGTGCGGAACCCCGAGTCCCAAACGTCGAAGGTCTGCCCGTGGAGCCGACTGCGCTCGTAGAGGTCGATGTCGTCCCCACCCCAACAGCACATCGCCTCGTCGTAACCCCGCAACGCGTGGAAGGCCTTCGCGGTGGTCAGGAACTGGCCGTTCAGGCAGGGACGACCGTCCTCGTGCCGGAGGTGGGAGTGGTTCAACCGGTCGAGGCCGCGGGATCGCATCTCGTCGAGTCCGCGGGCGAGGGCGTCCTCGGGGAGCAGGATGTCCGCGTCGAAGAAGGCGAGAACGCCCTCCCCGCCGAGTCGACCACCGATGTTCCGCGCCCGCGACAGGTTGAAGTGCTCCACGTCATCTCGGACGCGGACCAGTGTCAGTCTCCGGTCGTCGACGTTCGTGCGGCACCAGTCGAAGGCTCCGTCCGGGCAACCGTAGTCGACGACGACGACCCGGTACTCGACCTCGTCGTCCCCGAACTCCTGGGCGACGAACAGCGGGAGGGACTGTTCCAGGTGGTGCAGACGCCCTTTGCAGGTGGTGATCAACGTGAGTTCGTTCCAGGGAGCATCCGTCATCGAGCGGCCCCCCCGATCGGTGAGTGCCGTGGCGGAACGAACAGCGCCCGCTTGCGGAGCGCGGTCGGGCGCGCGGGTGCGGAGAGGAAGTAGCTTGCCAAGGTGATCCGAGGGACCACGTTCACCCGTTCGACCGAGTGGTACGACACGTCGCTCGGTTCCCAGGCGACGCAGCGCCCCGGTCGGGGTTCAACGTGCGCGACGACTCGTTCGGCCATGTCGTCCCACAACTCGAGTCGACCACCGTGTTCCGGCTGCCACGTCTCGTTGAGGAAGACGATGACGTTCAACCTTCGCTCGGCGTCCCGCCTTGGGTGACGCGCGTAGTCGAGATGTGGCAGCAGGAATCCGCCGGGATCGTGGGCGTGGATCCCGGCTCCGTACCGCTCGGGGTCCGCGACGAGCGTGTCGGGGATTCCGAGGGCGTCGCAGAGCGACTGGACGAACGACGGGTCCGCCACCCGCTCGGCGACCTCGCGGAGTGGTCCCTCGACGAGCTCGGTCGCCCGCTTCCGCTCGGCCCAGTTGTCGTACCGCGCGTGCCACGCCTCCGACTCCGGGGGCGGAACCACCCGGAGGGCACGCTCGAGCAGCGGGTGTTCGATCAGATCGTCGAGGACGACGTGTGCGAACGGTCTCGAGTACGTCTCCACGTCTCGTACCTCTCCTGGAGTCGTTGGGAAAGATGACCGTAGAGCAGGTCTCCCTGCGCCAGGTCGAACAGGAAGACACCACCTTCGGACGGCTCGAACCAGCGGCCGGGGAAGGACTCGCTCCCGTGCCAGGCCGATTCGGGAACGGCGTTCCGCTGGGCGACGGCGTCGTTCCGGAACCAGTAGAAGCCCCCGTGGTAGTGCCACCCCCGGGGAGGGGGCTTGTCGAAACCGTGTCGTTTGCGAAACGGACCGACGAGCGGGAACCGTTCGAGACCGCGGACGACCCGTTCGGGGTGGTCACAACAGAGCGCCCAGCAGAGGCGAGACCAGCGACGGACGGCCTCGGAGCTCCGCGTGACTCCTTTCGCGTGCGAGACCAGCGTCGCCCCCGGCTCGTCCCGCAGCCGTGCGAGGGCGGGCGTCATCGTGGCCACCTCGCGAAGGTCGGAGTCGTTCGGCCGGACGACGAACTCACAGTCGCACCCCGCCAGCTCCCGCTCGACCGCCTCGGGGGGCTCAGCGTCGGAGCTCGTGGCGATACCGACGATCCGACGTCCGTTGAACAGCTCCAAACGCTGGCGGAGCTGGTCGATGTTCCACCGCCAGACGTCGGCTCCCGTTCGCAACGGCCAGACGTGGAAGTAGACGTGAAGCGGCCCGACGTGCGGCGTCGATCGCGACGGCTGGCGATCGCGGCAGCGACTGCAGACGGTGGCGTCCCGCCCGTCGACCCGGTCCCGCACGCGGACGCCGTCGACCGTGTGGCAGTGGCCGTGCCGTCGACATTCGTGGAGCGTGACCGTGCGGGCCCCGGACTCGTCCGACCCGAGTGCCGTTCGGACGACCGCGCCCCGATGGCGGCAGTCGAAGACCGAGCCGTCTCGCTCTCGTCGCGGTGACGAGTCGGGCTGCCGTGACTGTCCCGGACCACGGCCCTCCTCCCACAGCCGAAAGTAGTCGGCACGGGTGCGGCAGAGTTGGTACCAGTGGGGCGTCTTCGTGCAGCCGTGGCGGTCGCAGACCCCGGGCCCCACACAGTCGCAGTCGGTGACGATCTCGTGTCGCCCGTTTCGCATCGGCTCCCTCACTCGTACCAGCGGGCGATCATCGACCGCTCGCACTCCACGAACCGCGTCAGCACGTCGGTCGGCCAGCGCGTCTCACCTTCTCTGTGGTTCACGTCTCGGTTGCGCAACAGGTCCGGCCGCTCGTGACCCAGCGACTCCAGCCAGTCGGCCAGATCGTCCGCCAACCGCTCCAGGCGAAGGATGCGGTCGATCCGCTCCCCGCCCGCCGGCCCCACGAACCACTCGAAGTACCGCGTCACACCCGCCGGACGAGAGGCGACGAACCAGGTGGCGAACTCGCCAAAGTCGTCCGGGATGCGGTCCGGGAAGAACTGGTGCGGATACCAGCGGCCGCGCTGAAAGGCGTCGTCGTGGGCCAGTGACACGCCGGTGTGGAACCGCCAATAGGACTCCAACCACTCCTTCGGATGCCGCACCGGACAGGCCGACTCCGCGAACTCGCCTGTGTAATGGTGAGGCAGCGCGTGACGAGGGCAGACACCATCAACCGGACGAGCCGGCCGCCACTCGATCCCGGCCTCGGTGAGTGCCTCCCGCATCCAGGTCGTCCCGCACCGCACGGGCTCGAAGAGGATGGATTCCGCATTGACTAGGTGGATCGCCATGACTTGCGCTACTCCGTGATTGTGATCGTGAGATCGACACCCTTGGCGCAGCTGCAACTTGTGTTCGTCTCATCCAAACCGTCGCCATTCGACGTCGTAGTCTCGGCCGACAGCAGAAGTGGACTACAGGAGTCGGTGAGTGCCTCAACGTAACGGGCATCCTCTCCACCCGTGAACGCAGGCTGCGTAGCCTGACAACGCAACCCAAGCGTCCAAGAGCTGGAAGCACAACTGACCATGACGTACAAGGCGTGATTGCATCCCACATCGACGTTTCCTCGCCACTGTTCCGTGTCTTGATCGAACTCGAGCTCGATTTCTGAACCGTCGAGGCAACATTCAGAACTTGAAGCACTTATCGTTGCGGTCATCGACTTGGGAACGGCAGGACAGCACTCCGTTGGGATCGTGGCGTTACACGCCGGGGCAACGTTGCCGTTGGCGTCACAGGGAGTGAGCGTGACGCTGTCCGCGTGATAGCAGTGTGTTCCTCCAGCTGTGCTGTCAAACGGGAGCACGTGGGCCTGATTGCAGCTTGTCCCCTTCGGAATGTTGAGCAGGTAGGTCAGCTCCGGCTCGCTTCCAGGCATCGAGAGGTAGAGATAGACGTCGACGGAATCGTCCTGCTTCTTGTCGAAGGACAGTTGCGCGAACGGCGTGGAGCCACACATGCTCCAGTCGCACTCGTACATGCACGGACTGCTCGAGGCTTGAATCAGGACTTGGCCATCGACCTTGTTGCAGTCCGGACAGTCCCTGTTCACGAACGTGCCGCTCAACAGGAACGCCGGAGGCATCGAGTCGCCAACGCACTGTGAACAGTCCTCCCCGCCAAAGCACGCGGTCTCGCCGCAATCGACATAGGGGTTCAGTGGTGGCATACTCCGTCCTCCTGGCTCAAGAGCTGGGCGAGGTTGCGTCGGACCGACCCGAGGTGCGCCAACGTCGGTTCGTAGCCGGGTCGTAGTTTCAGCGATCGTTCGAAGGCCCGCGCGGCGTCCTCGTGGCGACCGCCCCTCTGCAGGACGGTGCCGAGGTTGTGCCAGGCCGCGGCGTCGTCCGGGGCGAGGTCGACGAGTGTGTTGAGGTGTCGCTCCGCGTCGTTCCAGTGGGCGTGCTCGAAAGTCAGGCGACAGAGTTCGCGGAGCGGAGTCGGATCGCCGTTCACCATCTCCAGCGAGTTGCGCAACAGGTCGATCGCGGCGGCCGAATCCCCGCGAGTTTCGAGACCTCGGGCACGTAGAACGTGTGCCTCGCCGGTGAGTTCGCGCCGGGCCGACATTCGTTCGGCGACGGCCTCCGCGGCGTCGAGGTCGCCTCGCTCCAAGAGCACGTTCCCCAGTCCCCGCCAGCCCGCTCGGTAGTCGGGTCGCTCCTCGGTGACGGCTTGCCACTGCCGTTCCGCATCGTCCAGACGGCCCATCTCCTCGTAGACGAGGGCCAGGTTGTGGCGGGTCTTGAAGCCGACGATCCCGACGTCGACGCTCGCGAACCGACGCTCCGCTCCACCTGCGAGCACCGTTTGGTAACACGCCTCGGCGTCCCGCAGGCGGCCGAAGTGGTGGTGCAGCAGCCCGGACCGGAACAGCAGCTCGGGGTCGTCGGGAAACCGTGCGAGCCCCTCGCAACAGGCGTCCCACGCCTCGTCGTGACGATTGGCCGAGACGAGTGTGCCGACGAGCAGGGCGAACGCCTTGCGGACGTGCGACTCCTCAGGCCCCGAGACGACGATCGAACGACGCAGATACTCGACCGCCTCGTCGTGGCGGTCGACGTCGGCGTAGGTCATGCCCAGGTTGAAGAGGACGAACGGGTGGTCCGGTCGGTCCTCGAGATCCTTGGCGAGGATACGGAGGTCTCGTTCGATCTTCCCGGCCCGTCCCTCCTCGCTCTTGTCGGAACCGGAGTGGACGACGAACAGGTCCGTGAATCGGACCTCGCCCCCGGCCCGGCGGATGGCGGGGAGGAGCTGTTCGTGGATCCGGTGCTCGAATCGCAGGTCCGGTCGGTTGCGGACGAGTTTGACGTGGTCGACCGCCGTCACGTCGTGCGGCGTGTCACCCGGACAGTGGACTCGCACCACGTAGCCAAGTGCGTTCTCGTCGTGCGGTCCCGTCGCCAGTTCCCGCAGCCCCCTGCCATTCGCCTCGTCGATCGTGTCGTCCGAGTCCATCCAGAACAACCACTCGCCCTGCGCGTGGCGGAACGACTCGTTCCTTGCCGCCGAGAAGTCGTCACACCACGGGAACTCGAAGACCCGGGCCCCGAGTTCACGGCAGATGTCGGGCGTGCGGTCGGTCGAGCCGGTGTCGACGACGACCATCTCGTCGACCCACGGCTTGACCGACTCGAGAGCCGGCCGGATCGTCCGCTCGTTGTCACGGACGATCATGCACAGGCTGAGGAGCACGTCGTCGGCAGGAGACGCCTCCGACTCCTCGGCCCACTTCTCCCGATACCGCTGCTCGTTCTCTGCCAAGAGGTCGCCGAACTCGACTCCGGTCGCCCGAAACGTCGCGCTGCCGACGTGGTGCACGAAGGCGTCGCGAGCGACGACCGTCCGGAACCCCGCCTCTCGAGCACGACGGCAGAAGTCGTCGTCCTCGAAGTTGCCGAGGCCGAACCGTTCGTCGAACGAGCCAATCGCATCCAACACGGGCCGGTCGATCAACAGGCAGAAGCCGACCAGTCGGTCGAGGTCCTCGACGGCACGTTCGTGATCCCGGCCCCAGTCCCAGGCGAACCCGTCGAGCTCCGCGACCTGGTCGTAGGCGACCTCGACCTGTTGTGGGCCGCTGACGTTGTTCGACACCGGTCCGACGAGACCGATTCGCTCGTCGGAGTGGAGCGCGTCGAGCATTCGCCGCAGCCAGCCCGTGGTGACGACCGTGTCGTTGTTGAGCAGGAGGACGTGGTCACCGGTCGCCGCGGCGATCCCCTGGTTGACGGCCGCCGGGAATCCGCGATTCTCGACGTTGGCGATCAACCGTACGTCGGACTGCGTGCGAAGCCAGGCAACCGTGTCGTCGGGCGACGCGTTGTCGACGACGACCAGTTCGTACGGTTCGTCGGTGTGGCGACGAATCGAGTCGAGACAGGCCTCGGTGAGGTGCCGCTGACCGTGAGTCGGAATCACGATCGACGTCAGGCCGTCGGCGGGTCGCTCGACCGGCTTGGCGACGACGAGGAACTGGTAGGCGAAGAACTCCTCGGCGTCCGCCGCGTCCCGTCCCCGGAAGGCCAGACCGCCGACCGAGACCTCCCGACCCGCGCCGGAGGCAAGCCACTCCTCGTGACCCGGTCCCGGCACGACCCGCCGGTCCGCGATCTCGAAACCAGCGCGAAACAGGAGCTTCTCGATCTCCCGGCGGGTGAAGAACCGTAGATGTGTGTCGTCGAGCAGTCCGGCGGACTCGTAGGTCCAGTTGCCGGCCAAGAGCGAGCGGACGACCGTGTGGTGACGGACGTTCGGAAGGCTCGCGACGAGCACGCCGTCGGGCGTCAGCCACCGACGAATCCGCCCGAGCACTGCGTCCGGGAGGCGCAGGTGTTCGAGAACGTCGGCACAGACGATGCAGTCGAAGGACGCTGGCTCGAACTCGGCCCGTTCCGTCTCGACGTCCCCGTGGATCACGCGGTCGAGACGGCGCCGTGCCGCCTCGGCCGCCTCGCGGTCCGCCTCGACACCTGTGACCTCGGCTGCCTGCCGCACCTTGACCGCCGCACCGAGTCGTCCCGAACCGCAACCGACGTCGAGGACGCGACGAGCCGACCGGGGAACGAGCTCGACGACCTCGGGCCTCGCGAATCCGAAGTACGCACTCGACTTCGCCGTTCCGTCGACCGGCTGCGACGCGGCCGACGATCGTCCCGACACGGACTCCAGAATGCGTTCCATGCGGTGCCGGTAGGTGTGCCGGGCCAGCACCTCTGCGCGACCGGCGGCGGCGATCCGTTCGCGGACGTCGCCATGCGCGAGGTACCAGCGGACCTTGTCGACGAGTTCCTCTTCGTCTCGGTAGGTGACGAGGTGCTCGCCGTCGCGGAGCAGGTCGTCCTGGCCGTTCTCGACGAGCGCGTTCGTGACCAGCAGCGATCCACACGCGACCGCCTCGAAGACCCGCATGTTGACGTCGTCGCGAATACTGCGGTTGAAGACGACTCGCGAGGCGGAGTACACGCGAGCCATCTCCTCGAAGTACGCCCGACCGACGAAGTGGCCGGGGAACTCGCGCTGAAGCCTCGCGAGCAGGCCGGCACGCGGGCCGGGATGGACGTGTCCCACGAACGAGACGTCGAACTCCGTCTCGACGTCGAGACGTTCGTGGACGTCCGGGTCGGCGGCGAGCGGCAGCCACACGGCCTCGATCCCTCGTGACTGGAACCACTCCGCACCGTTCCGCTGGGCCGTGAAGACGTGGTCGGCCGACCGGGCCAGATCGAGGTACTCCGCACCGGCAAGGTGCGTGTCGATCGCCCACCAGGCGATCGGGCCGTGGCGTTCGGAGAACGACCGTGTCAGCCCGTCGTCGACGTAGAGATACAGGTGGTACGCCTCGGGGGGAACGAGGTGGACTTCGTTCGGCAGGAAGTGGTCGACGTGGAGCCGTCCCTCGTGGGCCAACGCGCCGAACGCTCGCCGGCAGTGGGTTCCCGTTGTCTCCGGCCGGGAACGGTTGTCGAACACGATGGCGATGCGGGGCAGGGTCATGCCGGGCTCCGTTCACGCTTGCGGAGAATGGGGCGGTAGCAGCGCTCGACGATCGTCTCCCAGGTGAACAGGGACTCGAACCTCCGCCGCCCACCCTCACCGAGACGGTTGCGCAACTCGGAATCGTCGAGCAGTCGCTCCAGTTGGCGTGCGAGATCGTCTGGTCGCCCCACTTCGAACAGCAGCCCACTCTCGCCTTCGGCGATGGTCGTCGGGAGACCACCGATCCGGCTGGCCACGACCGGCCGTCCCACTGCTTGGGCCTCGACGGCGACCCGACCGAGCGCCTCCTGGGCGATCGACGGCACGACACAGACGTCCCCCGACCGCAGCGTGGCCGGGAGCTCCTGCTGCGACTTCCAGCCGACGAAGCGTTCGAAGGGGAGCGGATCGGCGGGTGGGTCTCCGGTGACGACGACCTCGAAGTCCCGTCGTCGTTCCCACAACAAGTCGGCCGCCCGCCGGAGGACGGCGTACCCCTTGATCGGCTCCTCGGGATGTCCGCCGAAGACGACCCGCAGAGGGCGATCTCCACGCGGTTCGTCCGGCCACGGCCAGGGGAATCGCTCCGGGTCGAACCCCGACGGGGCGACGATCACCTTCTCCGCGTACGGTGCGACGAGGTCCCGCGTCATCTCGTTGACCACGAGCACGGCCTCCGCCGAGCGGAAGGCTCGCAGCAGGGCGTCCTCGTAGGCCTGGCTGCCAACACCGCAAAGCGCTCGCTCGGCGGTGTGGAGTGGCCCACCGACGTGTCGGTGTTCGAGGAGACATCGTCGACAACGTTCCGGGTCGGCCAACTGGTTCCCATCACACTGGGTCAGTCCGGGGAGCAGCCGTACGTTGTTGAGCGGACAGATGCACTCGAGGGCCTGGAGTCGGAGGATCGTCGGATAGTCGGAGAGCGCTTCAGCAAGAACGGGCTTCGCGTTCCAGGAGTCCGTGAGGACCACGGCATCCGGATCGAACGCGTCGACGACCTCCTTCAGTCGCCGTCTGAGATTCGGCACCGACCACTCGCCCTCGTCGAAGCGCAGCACCTCGTGGTCGTACGGCAACGGTTTCTCGATGCGACCGGTTTGCCAACCGTCGTACGAGACGAAGACGTGACGCACGTCGAATCCGGACCGGCCGAGGGCCTGAACGAGTTCGTAGGTGTGGACGTTGCCGCCACCGCGCGTCGGCCACTCGAACAGCAGGCTCGTCACGACCACACGCGGACGATCCTCCCGTGTTGGAGGCACTGGGATGGAAGTAGTGTTCCGACCGGGGGACCACTCCTCGAGTACGTCTTCGATGACCGACTCCCATCGCTCCGCGACACGGTCGAGGCTCAACTCGGAGCGGAGTCGGCGTCCTAGATCGCGGGTCTCCTCGAAATAGGCCTTGGAGAACCAGCGACCCGTGTCCGCTGGGTCGGCAACCTCGAACCCGTACCGGTCACGGAGGTGCTCGACCGCAGAGGACTCCCGATTCATCGCCAGCGGAACCCCCGAGGCGACGAAGTCGAGCGCCTTGGCCGGCGGTTTGTGCCATTGCCGAAACTCGCCCCCCTTGACGTCGAGCGCGGCCCGGGAACTCCGCAGTCGCCGTAGGTGAACGTCGGGCGTCCACTGCTCGAGCGTGACTCCCTCGAGGTCGGGGGGCAGCCCGAGTTCGTCGGGTCCGGGAGGATGCTCGGGATCTTCGAAGTTCGTGAGTACGCGCAGCGGACCGGGCAATCGGTGCCGGTGAAGCCACTGGCCGAGCACCGGGACGTTCGTTCGCACGCCGACCCAGAGGAGTTCGTCGCCACGTTGCTCGTCGTCCTGCGGTTCGACGACGAACTTGACGTGGTGGTCGACGTACTGCACGTGGGCGTACGGGGCAAAGCACTTTCGCAGCCGCTCGGAGTGGACGACGACGCGAGAACAGCGGCGCAGCATCCGATGGTCGGCGTCGACGTCGGCCACGCTCCCGTAGAAGTCGACCGGTGCGTACACGATCTGACAACGCTGCGACAACTCCCCGACGACGTCCGCCGGCAGGGCGTGCTTGACGACGATCGCCACGTCGCAGTCCGGCACGTCCGTGCCGCGAAACGGAACGAAGCCGAAACTCTTCGCGAGCGCCGCGGCGAGCTCCGCACCAATCCAGTCCCACGATCCCCACCCGTCCATGACGGGACCGATGCCAATCGTCCGCGACCGTTGGCCGCGTTGCTGCCGCTCCCCGGCCGTTGTCCTCGAGCTGTGGATCACGCGTGCTCCTCTCGTCCGAGTCCACGAAGCACCGGTTGGTGCAACCGGCAAGAAGGTGAACACCCGAACCCTACTCGAGGTTCGTGAGAGAGACCAGCGCGATCTCGGCGACTTGGAGGAGAACTTCGTAAACAGCCGAGTCCGGGCGCGCGGTCGCGGGCAAAGTCCGCCTGCGCTTTCAGAGGCAGGATTCGGCTACTCGATCGCACGTTGTGCGAGAGCGCACGGAAACGGACCCGCGACTTGAAGTCGGTCCGACGAAGCGTCGGGCTGGAAGGCTGCCGAGCACGTCCTCTTCCCGCCGTGTTCGGCCCGCACTTTCGTTCCAACATGGTCGCGCGTCGAGGTCAAACGAATTCCGCCGCCAACTGGGCGGAATTCACAATCCCACCCGACGAGGCGAAGAACCGCTGTGTCAACTGTTCCACCGCCTCTGCATGTCGCGCCAGCGTTCGGTGTCGAAGGGGGCCCGTCTCTGATCGCCGAACCAGGAGTTGACGCCGACGCGCGGGCGACGTGGCGGAGCTTCGACCGGCAGCATCCGGACGCCGGCGAGGTGCCCGGCGGCGGCCGCGTTGTAGAGGGCGTCGAACCAGTGGTTGTTGCGGCGGACCCGTTCCCAGCGGACGACGACGCCCTTCCCTGCCACGAACTCCTCGGTCTTCGTTTCGGCCGTCAGGTGCTTGGCGAGCGACAGATGCTCGTGGCCGGCCGTCTGGTAGAGCGTCATCGCACTCGACTCGTCGAGCGGCGCCGAGAGCCGGTGGTGGATCCAGCTCTTCCAGTGGTCGGCGTCCACATCGACGACGTACAGCCCCTGGGCCCGGTTCGAGACGACATGGTAGCCCTCGCCGATCCGAAGCACCGTACGACTGGTCTGTGTGGGGGTCGGGTGCAGTACCGGGGCGAGGTCTACGAGGGGGAGCACGAGGCGATCGTCGACGACGAGACGTACGACGGCGTCCAACGTCTCTTGTCGCACAACGCCCAGTCCGGAGGACGGGACGTGCGGGGGAGCGACGCACTCCTCCGGGGACTGCTCGAATCCGGCCCCTGCGGATGCGCGATGGGCCACACCTACTCGGAGCGGGGGTCGAAGCGCTCAGCACCTCTTTGGGGCAAGACATCCTTGCCTGTCGACTTGGAGAACCCTCGCGGTGCTTTTCGTTGCCAGGAGAATGGAACCGACCAAGGAGGCAGGACTTGGTCCAGTCGCGGAAGCGACAGCGTTGAGAGCGTCAACAACAGCAGGTGCTCGCGAGATCACCCCTCGCACGGTCCGCCAATGGGATCAACATACTCTAGAGCGGCGCGACTATGCTCATGTGTTCCCGTGTGTCCATTCTGCTTCCGACGAGAGAATCCGTGTCCGGTCCACAGTTGAGATCACGACCTAGCCTGTCGGCGGATCCGTTCTGCACCGCTTCCCGCTTACGTGATTTTCGCGCCGCGAGCTTCTCTCGTATGAGGCTCTCGCATCCCCGGACCACAAGGCTGACACCGAGGCGTCACTCACGGTCCTGAGACTGGGAAGACTGCGTCGAGCCTGACGGCATCAACACGCGCGTCCATTAATGTTATTACGATCACCACTGTTCTTGTTTCCCCTTCTGTGCGCGTGGCGATAGCATGCGATCGACCTCTCACCACCCCCTCAGGAGATCGCCGTAAAGCCTGCCGCCAGAACGATTGTGCTGCTCACTGACGAGGAGGAGTTGAACTTCGAGGAGATCTTCGCACTTGACGACCCGAACGCTGCACGCCAAGCCCTCGACATGGCAAAGTTCTACGAACAGGCCATCGTCCCCACCGAGAACAACGAGATTCGGTTCGACGTGAAGAAGGCGGTCGAACTGACAAAGCAGAACGACGATCTCGCGATCGTGCAGGTCGTGGAGCAGACGCTGACGCAGACGAACGACAGCGTCTCGGCAATGGTCGATCAAGTAATGGGCCTGCTCGACGCAGTACTGGGGATCGCACTCGGCGAGGTTCAGCAGAATCAGTTGAGGACGTCGATCGAGAACGTGTTCACCAATCTCGCTCCACAGGAAGGAGACGCGTGGATCTTCTGGAGCAAGTCGGACGCGCACAAGTCCGCGTACCAGTACAATATCTTGTTCGCTGTGCAGAACGCCGAAACGGGCTTCTTCCTCTACGGCCTCCCGATGGGAATGACGATCACCGCCGACCTGTCGAAAGAGCAAGTGCTCTTCATCACGCTCAAGGACCAGGCCAGCTATGAGGTCAAGATCGAGTCCCTGAAGGTCGTCGAGTTCCTCGAGACCGAGGTCCAACAGAGAGCGGTGCGGCACGTCTACGATATGCTCTCACAACACTGATCTCGCAACCGACTCTGTTGAGCCCGAGCGTGGGTCATTCAAGTGTGATCACGGTCGTCGCGGCTGGCATCGAGTCGGAGGCGGAGGAGGTCGGGCGGCGAGAGTTCTCTCGGCTGACGACGGGGCTGGTCTCCAACGTCGATCAAGCGTCGTGGCAGGCCGAGATTCTCAGACTCGTCCGGGCGAGTTCCAACTCCAGCGTGGTCGCGACGACGTCCCAATCGACTCACTTGGCAGAAGACGTGAACGCGGTCGACTGGATCGTCGATCGCGCTCCACTGCTGGACTCGCCGGGAGCGGCTAGGCTGCGAAGTTTGTTGGCCACGCCGGATGACGAAGCACACCGAAACGTGGTCCTCGGCCGAATTGCCGCGTCGGGGAGTCTCGTCGACTTGCTTCTCCTCAACGCGACCCTTTCGCGACTGAACGCGCCACGGACTGCGGTGAAGATCGACCTGAATGTGGTCCGTATTGCACTAGAGAAGTAAGAGGGGACGCCCCGTGCGTGATCGATTCCGGTACTCGTCGCATGAATTCGCTCGCGCGTCTGGGGAGATGCCCTTTGAGGAGATCTTCGGTCTCAGCGACCCCGCCGCTGCTCGTCAGGCATTCGAGATGGCGAGGACATTCGAACCGGCGGTGAACTCGAACGGCTGGTTCGACATCTCCCAGGCCCGCGCGATCGTCCGGGAAGACCCAGCGATGTCGGAGGTGAACGTTCTCGAAGCGACGCTCCGTCAGGATCACGACGACGTTTCGAAGATGGTCGACAGCGTAACTGAGACCTTGACGCAGTTCCTCGGGCTACCACTACCTGACGCGACAATTCAGCAGCTTGCTGCCTCGATCGAGTACGCCTTCGTGAGCCTGAGCACGCAGACTACTGACGGGTGGATCTTCTACAAGAAGGAAGAGGGACATAGCACGACGTACCAGTACAACATCTTCTATGCATTCCAGGATGCGGCGCTCGGCAACTTTCTGTACGGCGCGCCGCTTGGAATGACGATCAAGGTCGATCGTGACTACGAGCGGGTCCTGTTCATCACGCTGAAGGACAAGGTGTCCTACTCGGTTCGGCTCGAGAGCGTGATGGCCGCAGAATACCTCGAAACCGTGCTAGTCAGCCGCGTGGCCGACCGCGTTCGCGACACGCTCAGGGGACTCTGTTCCGTTTCCTGAACTCGAATGAAGGCGAGGAGAGATCGTGACCGACACGAACAGCGCCATGCTTGCTGGACTGGCCCGTCTTGAGCGGGCTCTGACGGCCCAGTCGTTCTGGACCGCGGACCGAATGGTCTCGGGCGAACTTCACGGGGTTGCCCAGCACGAGGAGACGCTCACGGAGAGCAACCTGCTCGACATTCAACTCGAGTGCCCGGACGTGGTCGCGGTCCATCCCACGTCGCACTTCGAGGAGGCGTGGACCGGCGCCGATTGGAGCTGGGTTTTCCACACCCAAGGCGAGTCGATCGGCATGCTAGTACAGGCGAAACGTCCAGGATCGGACGGCATCTACGACGGTTTGGTCCACAAGGTTCGCGGCGAGTTCCAGGTCGACCTGCTGATCCGCACGGCGGAGGAGGATGGGATCTATCCGGTCTACGTACTGTACAACTCGTTCGACGGATGCCCTGACGATCAACGCGGCGTTGCGGTCGTCGGCGCGTATTCGATTCGCGAGATCGTCCACGTTTGGGCTGGTCACCCGCCCAATCGAAGAAGAATGCTGTCGTGGGAGTTCCTCGCCGACAACACCAGTCCGCATCCATGGTGGAAACTCGTTGACCTTCCGCCAAACGCCGCCGTGACCGTCGTTGGGGTCGTCGAGTCGGTCCTGCAGCGCGTCCACGCCGCTCGGATTCGCCGCCGTTCGACACCTGCTCCAACACGGTTCACCGCGATTCCAGCGCAACTCTCCGGAATCCGCGACGGTGACTGGAGCCACTTCGACGGACGGGCAAGACGAGTTGTCGTAGTGAACGGTGGTTGACGCTCCCAAGAGACAACTCGATTTGCATTCGCAGCCACGGCACTGACCGCAGGCGTCGCAACGTCCAGCCCTTCGCCGCCGATTGTGAAGGTCGAGCGAGAATCGTAGCGTCGGTTCACGACGGGCTGCAGTCCTCACCGTCACGTGCGGGCCTCGGCTTGTGCGGCTCGACCGGCGTCGAGATCACGTTCGTCTCCTACACGTGGAGTTCGTTACCACACTGCGTCCACCGGTCACGTCGGCGACGGGGGCGAAGAGCTCGAGCCGTGGGCCCGGGCTGCAACGCTCGGCGATGTCGTACAGTTCGTCCGGCTTGGCCGAGTGAGCGGTCCGCGAGGCGTTCACCTGGGAGCGCCCCGGATCGTCGGTCCGGAGCACAATCACAACTTCACCTTCACCAGCTCCCTGAGCGGCGGCAGCCGTCTGGCAGCGTTCGTGACGGTGAAGTCGGTAATCAACTTGGAGCGTTCGAGACGTCGCGGATTGGGCACCGATCCGGACGGGTCCGTCAACCAAAACGGCACGCTAGGAGAGACTCTCCCCGGCGAGCCGACGAGTCTCCCTGCAAAGCGTGACGGCCGGCGCTCTCACCGCAGTGGCCGAAGGGGTGGAGACACTTCAGCCGTCGTCCCAAACCCGTTGGCCGCTGCGGCACAAACGACGAAACGCCCGGCGCTCTCGCGTCGGGCGTTTCTGTTGACCGCTCTGGCACTCGTTTCCGAGGCCGGCCGGAAGGCTCCCCGAGTAGGACTCGAACCTACAACACTGCGGTTAACAGCCGCATGCTCTACCGATTGAGCTATCGGGGATCGAAGGGCGTCAAAGTAAGCGATGAGGGGACTCGAATCAACCCGCCTCGCCGGCCTTCGGACACCGGTTTCCGGGCCGGGTTCGGGTCGCACGGTCTTGATCAGACTTCCTCTTCGTCGTCCGAACAGACCTTGTGGAGCCGCACGCGGTTGCCGACCTCGTTGTACTCGATCTGCGTCATGAAGCTCCGCATGAGCATGAGGCCCCGGCCGCTGGGGCGTTCGAGGTTCTCCTCGAGCGTGCAGTCCGGCACGTCTTCCGGGTCGAACCCGTCGCCCTCGTCCTCGATGACGATCTCGACCTCGCGGTCGCCGACTCGGCACTCGATGCGGACCGACTTCTCCGGGTTGCTGTCGTTCCCGTGTTTGATCGCGTTGACGAGTGCCTCCTCGAGGGCGAGGCGGACGCCGAACACGTCGCGCGGCGAGAACTCACGCGCTTCCAGCAGGCCGACGATCCGTTCCTGGACCCGTTGGCCTTCGGCGGATTCGCTCGGGATCGAGAGCTCGAGGAGCTCGGGCTCGTCGGACATGGCGACGTCGGTGAGAACGCGTGGAGAGAGGGGCGGCCGGAACGCTCAGAAACCTTCGAGCGCCTTCTCCTGGTCGTCCTGGATGTCGAACAGCCGGTTCAGCTTGGTGATGGCGAAGACCTCGTAGATCTCCGGGCGGATCGTGCAGAGTCGCAGCTTGGCCTTGGCCGCCTTGCACTTCTTGTCCATCGTGATGAGCTTGCCGAGCGCGGCGCTGGAGAGGTACTCGACCTCGGCGAAGTCGAGCACGATCTTCTTGCGGCCGTCCTCCTCCACGAGGCCGAACAGCTGGTTGCCGATGATCTGGATGTTGGTCTCGTCGAGGATCTTCTTGTCGGTGAACTTGGCGATGGTGACGTCGCCCACCTCCTCGATGTCCAGTCGTCGGGTACTGCCGTTGGCCATGACGCGTTCCAGTGCCGATGTTGTTCCGCCGATGCAAAAACGCTCGTCCGTGGACGACGCAACGAGCCGCGACGTTCGCAGAACGGTCGCTCGCGACCCCAATATCCGGCGGTCCGAACGGGGTGTCAAGGGACCGGTGGAAGCGGGCCCGTCGCGCGGCCGTCGACGGTTTCCGCACGCCAGCCGGCCGCGTCCTCGCCGTCGAGCCGCAGCGTGAGGCACTTGGCGCTGCCGCCGGCCTTGATGAACTCGTCGAGCGGCGTGGCGTGGGGGGTGTAGCCGCGGCGGGACAGCTCGGCCTCCAGTCGTGGACAACCGGTGTTGAGCACGACGTGCCTCCCCACCACGACGGCGTTGCAGGCGAAGCGGGCGGCCTCCTCCGGGGCCACGGCGTACAACTCGGGCACTTGGTTGACGATCGCCCGTTGGCCGTAGTCGTCGAAGGCGGGCGGATGGTAGACCGCCTCGCCGGGCGCGAGGGGGCAGAAGCAGGTGTCGAGGTGGTAGAAGAAGTCGTCGACGAGTTGGACCGGGACGACCTGGCAGCCGACGTCCGCCCCCAGCCACTGCAGGGCGTTCACGTCGCTGCGGATGACGTACCCGGCGAACAGCGTGTCACCGCAGAAGAGCGCGTCGCCGGCCCCCTCGAACGACCAGTCCCCGACGACGTCGCGGACCTCGAAGCCCGCTGCGCGAAACCAGTCGCCGTCGTGCGGCGTCTCTCCTTGTCGAGCCTGGTGACGGAACCGCGAGAGGTAGACGCGGTCGTGCCACACGAGTCCGGCGTTCGCCGTGAAGACGAGGTCCGGGAGTCCGTCGACGGGCTCCAGCAGTTCGACCTTCGCCCCGACCGACTCGAGCAGGTCTCGGAGGGCGGCCCACTGCTCGCGGGCGAGCGACGAGTCGCTCTGCCGGCTGCGGCTCATCCACGGGTTGATCTCGTACTCGATCCCGTAGAAGTCGGGCGGGCACATCAGGATCGTCGGACGGTCGAACGACGGCACGAACCCGGCCCCTTCCCGTTCAGGCGGCCTCGGAACGTGGCACGGCCTCCACGGCCGCACGCGGGCGGTACACCCCGAAGACGTAGTCGGAACGCCCTTCTCGTTCGACGAAACGGTCCTCTTCGTCGAACAGCCGGTGCAGGTGTTCTGCGGACTCCGAGTCGAGCGAGGGGTCGCCGGTCGGCACGAAGGCGTGCGCGATGTCCGTGAGCAGGAGGGCGAGGACGTTGCCGCCGTAGGGACGCTCCTCGACGATCTCGTAGTCGCGATGCAACAGCGGCATGATGTCGCCCGACCGGACCGACTCCGACGGGTCGTTCATCAGCATTCGCAGCAACCCCGGCCGGTGGACGCGACGCTTCAGCGAGTTCGTCCCCCGACGTCGGCGGAGGTGGTCGGGAAGCGTGGCGAGCAGTTCGTCGACGCAGGCCATCTGCGACCGCGTCCACTGCCAGCGCGTCGGACCGACGAACTCGTTCACGACGAGCACGCCGTCGCTCCGCAGCCACCGGGGGACGAGTTCCCCCAACAACCGTTCCAGCGGACGGAAGTGATGCAGGCTCATGTTGAACAACACGACGTCGAACCGCTCGTCCGGCTCGTACGCCTCCATGTCCTGGACGAGGAACTCGACGTTGCGGAGCCCCTCGTCGTCGGCCGCACGTCGGGCGTCGGCGACGCAGGCTTCGACGAGATCGAGCCCCACGACGCGGGAGACGCCAGGGCGACCGGCGAAGTTTCGTTCGTTGCCACCGCGACCGCAGCCGAGCGACAGGATGCGGACGTCGTCTCGCCCGCGGAGGACGGTTCGTTCGACGTGGTCGTGGTAGCCGACCGCCGGGTCCCCGCTGATCTTCTCGTTCCACCGTTGCTGGACGGCGGGGACGTCCCACCAGAACGAGACGTTGGCCCGGGCGGCGTCCTCCGTGTAGGTCGCCCGAACCCGGTCGGACCGTCGCCAGCGGAGCTTCCCCGCGACGTAGTCCCAGCCACGCGTGAGCAGCTTGTAACGGAGGTCGGCGACGTCGCCGAGGGTGATGAGGGCCATGTCGTCGTCCACGTTCGGCACGGGCGCGAATGCTACGTTCGTCGAGCGAACGCGTCGATGCCAGTTGCCAGGCCCCGAACGAAACTCGCCGATGCCCGGGAAGGCGTCGGCGAGTGACCAGAGCGTGTCGGACGGCTCGTCCCCGTCAGTACTGCCGCAGTACTCCGACGACCTTGCCGAGGATGTCGACCTGGCTGGCATAGATCGGCTTGAGCCGCTTGTTCGCGGGGTCGAGGCGGATGCGGTTCTTCTCTTGGCGGAAACGCTTCAGGGTCGCCTCGTCCCCGTCGACGAGGGCGACGACGATGTCGCCGTCCCGTGCGGTCTCCTGCTTGCGGACGACGACGTAGTCGCCCTCGTCGATGTGGTCCTCGATCATCGAGTCCCCCTTGACCTTCAGGCAGAAGTGGTCGTCGTCGAAGAGGGCTCCGAAGTCCTTGTTGTCACGGTCCTCCTCGGCGAGCACCGGGGCTCCGGCGGCAACCTGGCCGGCCAGCGGCAGGCTCGTCTTGTGCTTCGGCTTCTTCGTCAGCTGGATCGCCCGCGACATGTGCTGCTCGCGGGTGATGAGCCCCTTGCGCTCAAGCGCCTTGAGGTGGCACATCACACCGTTCGGCGAGCTGATGCCGAAGTGGGAGCCGATCTCTCGAACCGTGGGCCCGTATCCCCGGTTGATGATCTTGTCCTTGAGGAAATCGTAAATCTCACGTTGACGAGCTGTGAGGGTCGTGCGGTCCTTCGTGGCAGCCATGAAGCGGTCCCCAGATAAAAAGAAGTCCAGTGCAACAGATGTTCTCGGTGGTTTCCCAGTGAAAGACTGTATGCACCTCAGGACGCTTCGGCAACCGTTTGTCTACCACATTCCCAGATATGGAAAAGGTCAGTGCCGGGCACGCAACATCTTGGGCGTTCCCAGCGTTGTCTCGCGTTCAGTGACACCTATTGTCACCGCCGCGCCTGTCGCAATACGGAGCCGACCGGAGTGCGCTGGCATCGACAGACAGAACGGCATCACCCAAGGAGTCGCCGTCGCCTTTTGCACTGACGAGGAGCGTCGGGGCTCGCCGCGAACACGCGGCTGAGGACGGCGTCGGGTCGATCGCGGCGCTCGAACTCGTCGCGGCGGGCTCAGCAGTCCACCGCCAGTCGTCCCGTCACGGCTCAACCGGCAGCCCGGCGAGCTTCGTACTGGTTTAGCTTGTTGTAGAGCGTCTTCAGGGCGATGCCGAGTTCCGAGGCGGACTTCGGCTTGTCACCGCCGTGCTTCTCCAGCACGTGCAGGATGACGTCCATCTCGATCTCACGGAGCGTCTTCGTTCCGGAGAACGCCAGCGGCGACCCGCCGCTTCGGGAGGAGCCCCGCGTCAGGCTCGCCGGTAGGTGGTCCGGCTCGATCTGCTCGCCGCCGGACAGCACGACCGCGTGCTCCATGCAGTTGGCGAGTTCGCGGACGTTGCCGCTCCAGTCGTGCTCGAGCAGGATCTCCATCGCGTCGGGCGTGATCAGGTCACACTGCTCGAGCGGCCGCTTCAGCTTCCGGGACACGAGGTGCTGCGCCAGCAAGGGGAGGTCGCCGGTCCGCTCGCGGAGCGGCGGGAGGTGAATCTCGAACGTGTTCACGCGGAAGAAGAGGTCCTCGCGGAATTTGCCCTCGTCGACCATCTCCTCGAGATGCCGGTTCGTGGCACAGACGACCCGGACGTCGACGTGGAACGGCTCGTTCTCGCCGAGTCGACGCACTTCGCCCGACTCGAGGAACCGCAGCAGTTTCACCTGCATCGCCTTGTCGAGTTCCCCGAGCTCGTCGAGGAACAGCGTGCCGCCGTTGGCGACCTCGAAGAGCCCTTTCCGGGCCTGGTCGGCTCCGGTGAAGGCCCCCTTCCGGTGACCGAAGAACTCGCTCTCGACCAGGCTCTCCGGCAGGGCGCCGCAGTTGACCGGGACGAAGGGCCCTTCGGCCCGCAGGCTGACCTCGTGGATGCGGCGGGCGACCAGTTCCTTGCCGGTACCGGTCTCGCCCAGGATGAGCACGGTCGAGTCGGTCGGGGCGATCTTCTCGACGAGCGTCTTCACCCGGGACATGGGGGCGGAGTTGCCGACGAGCTGCGTCTCCCCCTCGACGGCCTTCAGCCGGCTCTCGAGGGCGATCGTCTTGTTCTCGAGCGTCTTCTTCTCGGCGATGCGGCCGAGGATGGCGGCGACCTCGTACAGCTGGACCGGCTTGCGGAGGAAGTCGTAGGCACCGTCGCGAAGGGCGCGGACCACGTCGTCCATCGACCCGTGGCCCGTGTTGATGACGACGTCCGTCTCCGGGGCGACCTCGCGGATCTTCTCGAAGACGTCCCAGCCGCTCACCTCACGCATGCGGAGGTCGAGGATGGCGGCGTCGAAGGAGTTCGACTCGATCACGGGCAGGGCGGACTCGCCGTCCTCGCAGAGGGTCACGTCGTGACCCATCCGCTTGATCTCCTTGCCCATGACGCTGCGAATCGACTCTTCGTCGTCGACGAGCAGGACCCGGAGCTTCCGCACCGTGGATGAAGTCAAGACAACCTCCTTGCGAACGCCTGTCGGCTTCCTGCCGACGTCCCGAACCACCTCGATAGTCACCGACGGCCATGCCGCGGGGGCGGGGTGATAACAGAACGATCCGGGCGGGGCAATTCGGATTCCGCCCCGATTTCGCCGCTGAGAGATCCACGGAAACGACGTTGACGCACCGGCTTGGATCCACTCGCCCAGCCGCTTTCCGGGCGACCGGTCCCTGCCGAGTCAGACGGCGAGCCACCACACGACGGCACCCACCGTGAGCCCCCACCCGACCAGCAGCCCGAGTGCGTGTCCGTAGGCGGCTGAGCGTCCGAACAACGCCGTCGCCGTGGCGATCAGAGGCCCGGTTGCGAGCCACGTGGCGGCGAGCGAGTGGCAGATCAGCGTGAGTTCGGGGAACGGAATCCACGCGAAGCAGACCGCCACGAATGCTGCCGTCAGCAGGAGACCCTCGACGAGTCCGCGGAGAATTCGAGGCTTCGAACGTGCATCCATGCCGTGTCCTCGTGCCCGCGGAGCCGGAAGCTAGAACTCGACCTCCTGCAGATCCTCCGCGAGTTCTGTCGCCGGGAAGATCGAGCGGGCGACGTCGAGGCCGATCGGGTCGTCGGCCGTGCTCTGCGGGTCGCTGTGGACCAGCAGCATCCGGCCCACACCGGCCTCCCGGGCCAGCTCGGCGACCGGGGTGGTGCAACTGTGGCCGGTCTTCTCGGCCCACTCCTCCTCGCCGTCCGGGAAGTAGCACTCGTGGACGAGGAGGTCGACGCCCCGGACGAACTCCCCGTACTTGCCGGGGGCCGTCGTGTCCGTGATGTACGCGAAGCTCTTGTCCGGCCAGTCGAGCCGGTAGCCGGTCGCGCCGCCCGGGTGCACGAGGGGGACGTGCGTCATCACGCCGCCGCCCACCTCCGTCCGCTCGGCCAGCTCGACCCACTCGATGTCCGGCTTCACCGGGAACAGGCGCGGGTCGAGCAGGTAGTTCTGGACAGCGTCGATGACCGCCGGTTTCGCGTGCACGCGAAACGTCTTCAGAAGGCCCTGTTGCATCGCGACCAGCGGAAACGTCAGCCCGACGACGTGGTCGAGGTGGGCGTGCGTGAGGAACAGGTCCAACTCGTCCGACTCCAGCCGCGGCGGCAGCCGGAAGAAGGACGACCCGGCGTCGAACGCCACGCCGACCTCCGGCAGGAGCAAGCAGGCCGTGTGCCGGCGTTCGCTCGGGTGATAGCCACCCGTCCCAAGGAGCAAGAGTCTCATGCCGAGAGACTAAGCCACCGAACGGGCGGAATCGAGTCGAAACGGAAGCGAGCCACCGCTCGTGGACCCGCACGTTCTGAGATCCGAGCCCCGAACCGCGGCGGCTCGCCGGACGCTCTCGGCCGTGTGGAGTGTCCGCCGACCGCGCGGACCACGAGGCCCGAACTCTTCAGTGCGCGTGGACGTGAGCCGGTTCGAGGAACCCGATGGCCCAGGCCAACCCGATGCCGACCAACAGCAGCAGCGTGAGCCGGACGCGGTTGTGCGCGTGGAACTCCATCTCCGGCAGGACGTCCCCCAGCGAGATGCACAGGAAGACCCCGGCGGCGAAACAGAGGGAGCAGCCGAGAACGACGTGCTGCATCTCCCCGAGTTGCCCCACGCCGAGAACGAAGCCGAAGGCCCCGAGCGGACACGTGGCCGCGTAGGCGAGGTTCACGAGGTTCCGGTGTCTCGAGGTCCAGCCACCGGCACTCATCAACGTCGTGATCGAGACGGCGTCGAGCGGCTTGTGCAGCAGCACGGCGAGGAACGTCCCCAGCCCGTAGAGCGGTATCTCGTGGCCGTGCCGCGCGTCCGACTCGACGCTCGCGGCGAGCGCGATGCCGTCGATGAGGGTGTGGACCGACAGCCCGAGGAACACGCCGACCCAGCTGAGACCGTGCGGCCCGTCCGCGTGGGGCTGCCCGGGGTCTTGGCCGTGCGAGGGTGGTGTCCCGTCGTGACCGTGGTCGTGCCCCGCCTCGACCGGGCGGTCTCCGGGACCGTGCTGGTGGAAGTGGAAGGTCCGCAGCAGCAGGAACATGGCCACCAGACCGGCCATCGTCCACGCGGAGGCCCGTTCGACGGCCCCCGGACCGCCGAGTTCGTGCACCCCGTGGGGCAGCAGGTGGAACACGGCGATCCCGAGCATCAAGCCGCCGACGACGCTCATCGCCGACTGCATTCGGTCGTGCGTCAGTGCGATCAGCGAGGGGAGCCAGCCACCGAACAGCGACGCGGCGACGACGAGCAGGCAGTAGACGACCAGCACGACGGTGGTCCCCGTGGTCGCCGCGGTTCCCGTGCCTTCGTGGTGCGCGTGGGCGGTCGAAGCCCCGTGGTCGTGTGCCTCGAGGTGTTCGGCGAGCGAGCCCGTGTAGGTCGCCCCGTCGAGTTCGACGGCCAACTCGCCCACCACGTCCTCGACGCTGCGAATCGACTCCGGCAGGTCGCCCTGCAGGTCGAAGCGGCCCTGCTCCCCGCCGGCCACGAGGTCGTACGACGTCTTGTCGCCTTCGTGCTCGAGCGTGACCCGGACCTCGCCCAGGCTGACGAGGTCGATGCCGGGCTCGAAGCGGAAGTAGACCGCCAACTGCCGCTCTTCGTCGACGACGACCTCGGCCCGCACGCCGGCATCGCGTTGCAGCGAGACCTCGTGTCCGCCGTGCTCGCCGTGCGCGTGCAGCACCTCGGGGGCGATGACCATGTCCGGCCTCACCGCGCGGAACCGCGAGTCGTCCTCGGGCGGGCCGCAGCCGGACGACAGCATGCTCACGACGGCGGCGAGGACGAGCCGCGAACCTAACTGCAACGACGTCAAGACTGCGGCTCTGATACTCGGGCGACCGGACCCGGTCGAGTGTGACGGATGCCGCCCGAGCGGACAATCGACCAAAGCCCGCGGTCCGGCGGGCGAACCGAACGTCCCGGAAGGACTCGCCAAACGGCCTCGTCCGGACGACGCCCGCGGTGCCGTCGCGACGTCGTCCGAGTTCACGGACTCGGTCCGGACGATTCCGTGCTCGCTGGGAGACCCCAGATCCGCATCGTCCCGTTGGACTCGAGGACGACGAGTTGGTCGTCGCCGACGAACCGCGCGGCGGTCAGCCGGCCGTTGAACGTCCCAATCATGCCAAGACTGGCCGCCGGGGCGACTGCGGGTTCCTTCCTTTTCCGTCCGTCGTCCTCGTCCGCATCGACCTCCGCGGCAGAGGGGACCAGGAGCTCGACGTTCTGCCCGCGGACGACGGCGACTCGCCCTCCGGCGGAGATCGCGACCGGGATCTGCCCCGCGGGTACGGCGAACACCTCTTGTTGCTCGCCGGACGCCGTGTCCCAGACGCGGAGCGTCGCGTCGACGCCGACCGAGTAGAGCGTGTCTCCAGAGGCCGAGTACGCCAGGTGCGAGCCGACGCCGGTCCGCCTCTTCGGCACGACGTGCCCCTTCAGCAGGTCCGCCTCGTCGCCGGTCGCCACGTCGAAGCGGTAGATCGACGGCCCGGCGAAGACCGCGTACGTCCGACCGTCGGGAGACAACGTCGCCCCCGCGTAGTCTCGCCGCTCGCCCGCGGAGAACCTCAGTTTCTCCTTGCCGGTCTCGAGGTCGAACACGGCCGCGTAGGGCTTCTTGCGACGCCCGTCACCTCCGCACGCCGCGACCGCGAGCCCCCCGTCGGACGTCACGGCGACGTTGGACGGATACGGGACGGCGAAGGTCGCCTTCCGGGCTCCGGTGGCGGCGTCCCACACGGTCAGTCCGGACTGCGTGGCCGTCACCACGGTCGAGCCGTCAGCCGAAGCGCGGGTGCTGGAGACTGGACGGTCGTGCGAGCCCGTCTTGAAGACCAGGGACTCGGTTGCGAGGTCGTGGACCGAGCCGACGTTCCCCGTGGACGAGACGATCCCGTCCGCGTCCGGCGTGACCGCGAGGTCGATGGGGGGTGGCCCGACGAACGCCGTGACCCGTTCGCCGTCCGGACCGGTCGGCAGGGCGGGTAGGTTGAGCGGCGGGACCGCGGGGGCGTCGAACGACGTCGGCACGTCGATCGTCCACAGCCCGACCGTCCCGGACCGCTCGCCGAAGACGACGGTGTCCGGCCGCGTGCCGAAGTCGAGACAGGTGACACCCCGTGCACGCTGGCCGGACAGCACGGCGATCTGGCGACCGGACGGGACGTGCCAGGCACGGACCTCGTTCCCGGTCGCGTCGCTGGTGACGAGCAGCGACCCGTCCGGCGCGAGCGCCATCGAGGTCACGTCCGTCTCGTAGCCGTTCAGTCTTCGAGCCTCCCGACCGGTCGTCCCGTCCCAGATCCGCACCACCGGGCCGCTGGCCGTGACTACCACGGCTCCGTCGCGGGAGACGTCGCCGAGCGTGTCCCCGTCGAACCAGCGAAGCACGCTGCCGTCCGTGACGTCGAGCGCGGCGATCGCCCCGTCCAGTTCGACGAGGAGCGTGCTGCCGTCACCGGAGACGACCGCCCGCCCGGGACGGCGTCCGCCTCGCTTCACCGACCACACCGGCTGCCCCGTCGCCGTGTCGAACCGGGCAACGACGACCCCGCCGTTCCGGTAGTCGCTCGCCGTCGCCGCGAGCCACGAGCCGTCGCTCGCCATCGCGGCGGACGAGACCGGCCAGTCCAGCTTCTCGGCCCACTTCGACTCCTTGCCCGTCGCGACGTTCCACTCGACGAACTCCCCGTTCGTCTTGCCGACGACGACGAGTGACGGGCCGCACGCGAGACGGCTCAGGCCCGACTCGGCGGTCTGCAGTTCGTTGACGGCGACGCCGGTCCGCGTGCCCCACAAGCGAATCGTGCGGTCGCTGCCGGAGACGCTGACGAAGTCGGAGCCGTCGAACGAGAACCGGACG
>JANQQW010000354.1 GCA_028284885.1 Planctomycetaceae bacterium | reverse complement strand
ACCGGTCGGGGTCGCGTCCCCGCCACCGTCGTCAGGAGCCGCCCTTCTTCTCGGGCTTGTCGGTGGGCTTCTCGTCGCCTGGCGCCGGCTTGAACGTCGAACGAATCGTCGGGCCGGTTCCGGCGTCGTCGACGCGGATCGTCTTCGGCCGACCGGACTCCTCGTCGCGGGAGCGGGCGTCGGAGACGTGGATCTTGCGGCCGTCGATCTCGACGGTGACGCCGGGGTCGTGGACCTCGATCCGCAACGCCCCGCTGCTGCCGGACTCGCTCGTCGTGGGCGGTGCCAGGAAGAGTCGTACGGCGAACACCAGGGACAGCACGGCGAAGCCGATGGCGACCCACGGCCACACGGACGACTCCCGCTCCCCCGGTCGTCGCCGACGCCGCGGGCTCTTGTTCCCGCCGGGCAGGTCGCGACGCGGAACCACCTTGGTGCGTGCCGGGGCGGGCGTCTCGGACTTCGGCTCCTTGCGGGCGGGAACCTCGATCTTGATGCGGCTGGAGCCGCGGGGCGACGGCTCGCGGCCGTCGATCTCGAGACCGCCGCCGGCCTCCTCCAGGGACCGGGCCTTGTCGACTCGCAGCCACTCGCCGAGTTCCTCGGCCACGTCGGCCAGCGAGTCGAACCGCTCCTCGACCGCCTTGTTCAACATCCGCTGACAGGTCTCCGCGAGCGACTCGTCGATCTCCTTCCGCTTCGAACGCGGATCCTCGGGCGTCTCGCGGAGGATGCGGGCCATCACACTGGCGAGGCTCTCCCCCTCGAACGGCAGAACGCCCGTGAGGAGTTCGTAGAAGACGGCCCCGAGGGAGAACTGGTCGCTGGGAGGGCCGACCTCGTCGATGCGGCCCTCGACCTGCTCGGGCGACATGTAGGCCGGAGTGCCCAGCACGGCCCCCGCGCGGGTGAGCCGAACGCCCTCCGGGTCGGCCTTCCGGGCAAGTCCGAAGTCCATCAGGATCGGCTCGCGGCTGTCGTCGATCATCACGTTCGCCGGCTTCACGTCGCGGTGGACGATGCCGACGACGTGGGCCGCGTGCAGCGCGAACGCCAGCTTGCGGACGACCTTCACGACCTGACGGATCGGGTGCCGGTACTTCGACCGCGCGTAGTTGCTGAGCGGCCGGCCCGGGATGAAGGCCATGCTGATGTACTGCCGGCCGTCCACGTCGCCGACGTCGTACACCGGGCAGATGTTGGGATGCCGAAGCGTCGCGGCGATGCGGGCCTCCGTGTGGAACCGCTCCAGCATCTCCGGGTCGTCGTCCTCGATGTTTGGCAGCTTGAGCGCCACCTCGCGTTCGAGCACGGTGTCTTCCGCGAGGAAGACGGCCCCCATCATCCCGTTGCCGAGCGCCCGGCGGATGACGTACCGGCCGAACCGCTCGCCGACCCGCGGCGCGAGCAACGACCCCGAGCCGAACGACTCCTGGTCCGGTGTGGACTCCTCGGGCACCGGGGCGAGCGTGGGGTAGTCGATCCGCGAGACCTCGTGGGACGAGGGTCCGGTCGACTCCGGTTCGGAATCGGGGAACACGCACGACGACTCGTCCATCGTGACCGTGTCGTTCGGCGAGAAGTCCTCGGTGCTCCCGAACTTCCGCGGTGGCCCGTCGGGGGCCGGCTCGTCGTACCAGCCGACGACGTCCTCGGGCTCGACCGACGGCGACTCGATCTCGCCGTCCGAACCGAACAGCAGAGCGTCGAACTCGACACTGGAGTTACTGGGCACGGGGGCGGCTCCTTCCGTGAAGGCCCGTGGCGAAGCGGTCCGACGCCGACCATTCGTTGGCGACGCAGTCGAACTGCAAAACGAGATCCCAGCCGGTGCGCGCGGCCATCCGATGACTCGGGGGGAGTGACGGATTCCTGTGGCCCGCGGAGCCGAGGGAACGAGAAACCTGTTCCGACGGCGGATCGATCGTGATTGATCAGAAGTCTGCGAAGTTCGCAGAAAGAAGGGTAACGATGTCTGTGAGTTATTCAACAGAATTCGTCCGTAACGCTCAAGGCCTCCCACTCGTCGCATCCAACCTGGCTTGCACGTCGCGCTGGCAGTCGTCCAACGCCTGCCGGGGTGACTTCTCCAAGGACAACGCCTCCTCCGCCGCGCGGTTCAGTCGCTCGTAGTAGAAGGACTGCACCGGGACGGCCGGCGTGGGGAACTGGTTCGGGCTCTCCGCGAGTTCCACGAACGTGCGGAATCGTGGATGCCGGGCGAGGAACGCCTGGAACGCGGGCTCCCGAACGACGTGCGGACTGGCGGGCACCCAGCCGCCGCTCGCCGCAGTGACGGCCGCCTCCGACTCGTGGCCGTCGAAGCCGGACCAGAACTTCACGAACGCCATCGCCCCGCGCGGGTTGGTCGCGTTCCTCGGCACGAGGAAGAAGTTGCCGTTCACCCAACCGGCGTTCTTGCGGCCGCCGGGCGGGGACGGAAGCGGGGCGACGCCGTAGTCGAGCGGCGGGTCGGCCTCGTCGAGTTGGGGCACCCGCCACTGGCCGTCCATCATCAGGCCGTACCTTCCCTGGCGAATCATCGAACTCGCGCCGACCTCGCGGTTCGTGCTCCGGAACGCTCGGACGTCGTCGATGCCGTGGAACTTCGAGTAGGAGACCATCCACTCGAGCGCCGCGACGATCTTCGGGTCGTTCGCGGTGATCCGGCCGGTCGCCTCGTCGTGGAAGTTGCCGCCGAACACCACGCCCCAGGCCCACAGCCGGCGGTCGTCCGGCAGGTAAGGAATGCGGCTCGGGTCGCCGGAGTCCCGCTTGGCGATCGCGTCGAACTCGGCGATCGTCTCGGGTGGCGGTCGGCCGTCGAGCGCGTCCTTCCGGTAGACGAGACAGCGGACGTCGAGTGCGTTGCAGACCGCGTACAGCTCGCCGTCGTACGTGCCGATCCGCCGGGCGGACGGGCTGAGCCAGTCGGTCAGCCGGTCGTACTCGGTGTCGTCCTCGCAGAGTTCGCGGACGGGGGTCAGCACGCCACGGCGAGCCCACTGGGCGATCACCTGGTCGTCCTGGTTCAGCAGGTCGGGGAACTCGCCGCCCGCCTTCGCCATGAAGAACTTCATGTCGAGGTTGTTGCCCGGCACGGGAACCTCCTCGACCCAGAACTTGTCCTGCGACGCGTTGAACCGCCGCACCACGTCCTGCACGACGGCCCGCTCCTCCCCGCCCCAGAAGTGCCAGAAGACGACCCGCTCGCGGCCGGGCGGCACGGTGTCGTCGTCGCCGCGGAGGACCACGAGTGTCGCCCAAGTGGCAATCGCAAGGGCGAGAACAGTGAGAGTCAGTCGCTGGGGTGTCACTACGAGGTACTCGAATCACACGAAGGAGTCAGGGTTCAGCGAAGTCAGTGCGACTGACGACGTCGTTCATCGCGGACTCCAGGGCCGCTCGGGTTCGATCCTCGGCCCGGGAAGACTCGCGTCGCAGTCCGAAGAGCCGGTACATGGCGTACGGCAGGGCCCCTAAGAGGACGCCGAGCACGAGTCCGCCGACCGTGTACCCGATGAGGGCGGCCCAGCGAAGCGGCCACAGGAACACGCCCAGCAAACTGGCGGGATCGTTGCCCGACTCGACGAGTTCCCAGCCCCAATTGAAGCCGATGACGAGTCCCGCGCCCCCGAGAGCGAGCACAGGCAACGCGTAGAAGACGTCGTCCCATGGACGAGCGTATTTGGCGTCCTTCGCGCGTTTCGTGGTTCCGTCCAACGTTTCCTTCGTCATGACCTCCGCCCCAGTACGAAGTCGAGGCAGTCGGGCAGGTCACGGGTCCAGGTGTCGAAGTCGTGGCCGCCGGGGATCTCGGCGTACTCGACCGGCACGTCGTGGCAAGCGAACGCGTCGCGTACGACTCGGCAGCCGTCGAGTTGTGACATCTTCTGGTGCAGCCCGGGGCCGTGGTTCACGTCGTCGTCCGTCTCGTCGAGACCGCAGCTGATCCGCAGCCGCACGGACTCGACGGCCGACGTCACCGATCCGGCGACGAGGTCCCCGAGAGAGCCGTCCGACCACCAGAACGAGGGCGACTGGGTGAAGACGCGGTCGATCGCCTCGTGGTGGAACACGGCCGTGAACGCCGCCTGCAGTCCACTCAGGCTGAGACCGCCGACCGCGACGGTGTCCACGTCGGCGACGCCTGCTCGAAACCACGCCACGAGGTCGTTCGCGACGAAGGCCGCGAACGACTCGCTGCACTGGCAGTCCCGCCAGCGGCTCGGTTGGTCACCCGCGTCGACGAACAACGTCCAGAACCGCGCGAGGCGACCGGACCGTTGCCCCTGCTGGACGAGATCGACGGTCGGCATTCGGTCCACGTAGAACTCGCCGTCGAGCAGGACGAGGAGCCCTGCTTGCGAAGACTCCGCCACCGGGGGGAGAAGCCGGACCGTACGGTCGCCAAGTGCGGGGGAAGCGACCGTTTGCGGGACCAAGTGAGCCGTCATCGTCCTTCGCGTGTTACGTGGTTTGCTCCACGGCTTCGGCTTTCGCGAGCCGGTCCGAAGACACGCTCGCGGCCGCCGGGCCTTCAGCTTAGTCGATCGGCAGCACGTGGTGGGTCGATGCCCCCTGGGACCGTCGAGGTGGAGCATCGACTGCACGGACCGCGGAGCCCCCTCGAGAAGCCCGGCTGCCCGCATTCGCTCTGGCTGCGGATCTCGATCCGGACTACCCTTCGCCGCACCTTCCCCGCCGTCTCGAACGGAATCGAGCCGATGCGCGTTCTCCCTCGTGCCGTTCTGTGCGTCGCCGCTCTCGCCCCGGTCGGGTGCGAGGCGATCCACGATCCGATCACGACCTTCACGGGCAGCAAGGCGAGTACCGAGGACGAGTTGCTCGCCGAGGAGCATCGTGAGAAGTTCCTCGCGGACGGCGACGCCGACTCGATCCGCTGGCTCCTCGTCCACCGCGTGAAGCAGGGCATGAGCCGCGACGAAGTGGCCCGGGAGATCGGCGTGCCGGGCGAACGGCAACGCCACGTCCCCTGGAAGGACGCCGGAGGCACGAGCTTCCAGGTGACCGACCACGTCTACAAGTGGGGACCGGACGAGAAAGGCCACGCCTACCCGCTCGTCTTCCGCAACAACCTCCTCGTCAACTACGACCCGCGGGACTACCAGTAGTCCCGCCCGTGGTCGCCGTCGCTGCGCCGAGTCGATCGTGACGCGTGCAGCACCCGATCGACCTTGACGGGATCCCCGGAAACGGGGACAAGCCCGTCCGGCGTGAACTTCCACAGCAGCGTCGTTTCGGCGAAATCGTCGTCGAACGGGCCGAGAACAGGTGGGCCACGGCACCGGCCCGGTCATACATGTGCGGAATCGCGGCGGTCACCAAGTTCGACGGCTCCCCGGTGGCGGCCGTCGACCTGCGGCGAATGTGCTCGGCGATCGCACACCGAGGCCCCGACGGCGCCGGATTCGCCGTCGTCGAGGACCGACGCGTCGGCCTCGGCCACGTCCGGCTCAGCATCGTCGACCTCGACAACGGAGCGCAGCCGATCTTCAACGAGGACGGCAACGTCGCCGTCGTCTGCAACGGCGAGATCTACGACTTCCGGCGAACACGCCGTGAGCTCCAACGTGCCGGCCACCGGTTCGCCACGGGAAGCGACAGCGAGGTCCTCGTCCACCTCTACGAGCAGCACGGCGTCGACGCCTTCTCCCGACTGAACGGCGAGTTCGCCGCCGTGATCTGGGACGGACGGTCGGGCGAGGTGGTCGCCGTTCGCGACCGGGCGGGTGTGAAGCCGCTGTACTACCGGCACGACGACGGCGAACTGCTGATCGCCTCCGAGGCGAAGGCGATCCTCGCGTTGCCGCGGGTGCCGCGACGACTCTCGAACCGGTTCCTCACCGGGGCGGCCTTCGGCACCTACACGGCCGACGCGTGCGCCTTCGAGGGCGTCCACTGCCTGATGCCGGGCCACGTCCTCGTCGCCCGGCCGAACGGGGGCGTCGTCACGCGTGAGTACCATCGGCAGTCGTTTGAGCCGGACCGGACCATGAGTTTCGCCGACGCGAAGCGCGGTGTCCGCGAGCGACTCGAGGCGGCGGTCGAACGACGACTCGTCGCCGACGTCCCCGTGCACGCCTACCTCAGCGGCGGCGTCGACTCGACCATCGTCGCCGGTCTGATGGCCCGCGCCGGCCACGACTTCACCGCCTTCAACCTCTCCTTCCCGGACTCCCCGTACGACGAGTCGGCCGAGGCCCGGGCGATCGCCGAGCGGTTCGGCATCGCGTTCGAGAGCGTGCCGGCACACGACGACGAGATCGCCGGCAACATCGCCAAGGCCGTCTACCACGTCGAGACGTCGCTGCCGAACTACAACTCGGTCGCGAAGCTCCTGCTCTCCGAGTTCGTCAGCTGGAGCGGAGTGAAGGTCTGCCTGACCGGCGAGGGGGCCGACGAGATGTTCGCCGGCTACCCCTTCTTCCGCTGGGAGATGCTCCTGCGGATGCAGGAGGAAGGCGGCGAGTCGGCCGTCCGGGCGCGAAAGTTGACGAAGTCGTTCCGGGCCGCCGAACGCCGCTCGGCCGGCTACCTCTGGGACGACAGCCGGCGGCTCTCACGCGCCCGGCTGCCCGGCCACCCGAGCTTCCTCCAGTTCCGTGCCCGCCGCGCCGGCGGCTGCGTGCGGACGCTGCTGAACTGCGACTCACTCGGCATCACGCGGGCCGAACGTCCGGAGACACAGTTCCGCCACTCGTTCGACCTCGACGAACTCGCACGGCTCGATCCGCTCAACGCGACGCGGCGGATGACGCTGCAGCAACTCTACGCGCTCGTCATCCCGGCGCTCGGCGACCGCGTCGAGATGGCCCACGCGCTCGAGTGCCGAACGCCGTTCCTCGACGCGGACCTGATGGAGTTCGCCGGCCGCATCCCGCCGGTGCACCTGGTCGACGAGACCGACCTCCGCGAGAAGCACGTGCTGCGGGAGGCGTTCGCGGACCTGCTGCCGCCACGGGCGACCGAGGGACGCAAGCACGCGTTCCTCTCACCGAGTTGGAGAACCTTCGCCGCCCGCCCGGCTGGCCGGGAACTGTTCGACGAACAACTCTCGACCCGCCGCCTCCGCGAGGTCGGCATCTACCGCCCGGCCGCCGTCCGGGCCGCCCGACTGATGTGGAACGTGCTCCCGGCCGGCAGTTCGATGGCCCGGCAAGTCGACGCCCTGATGGGCATGCTGGTCACCGTCCACCTGCTGCACGACCGCTTCGTCGAACGATCGGTGCCGTGCGACCCGGCGTTCGCGATGGAAGACCGGTCGCCCGTGCGCGAGGAACGGCTCGTCGCCTGCGCGACCGTGATGCGACCCGGATCCGACCAGTCGCGACCGTCAGGGAGCGTTTTGGAGCATCGCACCGTAGGCGGCGTCGAATCGCTCCCCGACGGTCGCGGCTGGTCTGTTCCTCAACTACCCGGGGCCTCGTAGCAACTCCGGGCGGGGTTGGTGCAGTTCTCGGCGTCGCAGAGGCCGTCGTCGGGGCCGAGGATGGTCTGGGTGTGGTTGCACCAGAAGTTGCCGTCGCCGGTCGCCTCCTCGCCGGGCGGGAGGCCGGCGTTGATGTAGAGGCCCTTGGAGAGCAGGCTCTTGCAGCGGGGGGCGGCATCGGTCTTCACCACCGGGAGCGAGTCGCTCATCGGAGACCTCCTTCGTTCTCGCCGACGGCACGCAGCAGGGCGCGCTTCACGGCGGTGCGGGCGAGTTGGACCTTGTACTCGTTCTTCGAGAGCGGCGTCGCGACCGCGACCGCGGCGTCGGCGGCCCGCTCGAACGTCGCCTCGTTCGGCGACTGGCCGACGAGGGCGGCGGCCGCCTCGCGGCTGACCCAGGGCGTCGGGGCGACCTGCCCGAGCACAACGTTCGCCGCTCGGATCACACCGCCGGAGACGTCGAGCGTGCAGGCGGCGGCGGCGAGTGGCCAGTCGAGACCGGTCGTCGCGAGCACCTCGTACGCGGCCGAGGTCGTCGTCCCCGTCCGCGGGGCGAGTCGGACGTGCGTGACGAGTTGCCCCGGTTCGAGGATCGTCACCCCCTGCTTCTCGACGTTCGGCGTGCGGTACAGGTACTCGAGCGGCATCCACTCGGACTGGTCCGCGTTCGGCCCGGCGACGCGGACGGTCGCGTTCCAGGCGATGGCGGCCGGGGCGAACCGGCTGGCGGAGACGAACTTCGCCGGACCGGCGTTGCCCAGGATGGCGTGGTAGCGGTTGTCGCCGGCGGCCACGAGCGACTCGCCGTTCCGCTGGCCGAGGAGCCCCTCGCCGTTGCGGAAGTACCAGCAGTTCGGCAGGTGGCAGAGGTCGCCACCGAGCGTGCCGGTCTGCTGGAGCTGGATGGCGTGGACCGCGTCGGCAACGTCCCGCAGCGAGGCGTGGTCGATCGTCAGCGACGAGTCGAGGAGATCCTCGAGCGTCGTCAGGGCGCCGATGACGAGGCCGCCTTCGGCATCGACCGCGACTCCCCGCCAGGCCTCGACCTCCTTCACATCGACGACGCGTTCGGGGGTAACGAGTTCCCGCTTCATCAGCGTGACGAGGTCGGTCCCGCCGGCGAGGACGGCGGCGTCCCCCTCGGCGAGCAGTTCGAGGGCCTCCCCCTCGGTGGTCGGTCGGGCGAACTCGAAGTTCTTCACGAGGCACCTCCCTTCATGGCGGCGACGACGCGGTCGGGGGTCATGGGCAGCGTGGGGACGCGGACGCCGAGGGCGTTGGCGACGGCGTTCGACAGGGCCGCCCCGGTGCTGATCACGGGCGGCTCGCCGAGGCCGATGACGCCACGGCTGTACTCGCTCTCGGGCTCGTACATCTCGACGACGAGCTCGCCGACGTCCCCGACGTGGGGCAGCTTGTAGTTGACGAGGTCGGCGTTCAGGAACCGGCCCGTCTTGTCGTCCATCACCCGCTCCTCGCTGAGGGCGTACGCGATGCCCATGATGAGCGCCCCGTAGACCTGCGACTTCGCGGCCTTCAGGTTCACGATCAGCCCCGTGTCCTGCACGGCGACGAGCTTGTTGACGCGGACGATGCCCGTGCCGACGTCTCCGTCGACGTCGACACGGGGATCGTCCGCGTCAACAAGCTCGTCGCCGTGC
>JANQQW010000353.1 GCA_028284885.1 Planctomycetaceae bacterium | reverse complement strand
CGAACGCGACGACACCCCGCCCCTCCTCGTCGAAGCGGCCCACACGGACGGCACGCCGATCCCGGTCGGTCTCGGCCCCGCCAAGTCCTTCGACCTCCGCGTCACGTTCCCCGGCCACGCCCCGATCTCCCACCAGAACGTCCCGGCGTCGCCCGAACTGGTCGTCACGCCGGACGGGATCGACGCCCCGCCGGAGTGATCGTCACCGCCGCACCCTCAACTGCCGCCGGCCAGTCCGAACGTCCGCGCACTCGATTCGAGCAACTGGAGTTGTTCGGTGTCCGGGGCGCTGCGACTCCCAATGAGGATGAAGATCCACTGCTTGTCGAGGACGACGTGGTAGTTGACCGAGTGGAAGGCGTCCGCCCCCTCCCCTTTACGGCTGACCACGCGATAGGCCCGCTGGCCCCCCAACCGGCCCCGTTCGACCGTGTACTCGTCCGCGTTCCGGATCGTCGACTGGATCTCCGTCTCGATCTCTGCGGGGGTCGGCTTGGTCTTGCTGCGGAGGAACAGCGCGATCAGGTTCGACGTGCCGGGGACCGAGGGGTTCGGTGCTCCCCAGCGGCCCATCTCCATTTCGAGTTTCTTCTCCTTGGCCTCGTAGCCCTCGGGCAGCCGGATCGTATGGCCCTCAAACTCGATGGCGGGCTGCAGCGTCTCGAGCAGGGACGCGTCGGGGGCCCAGTCCTCGTTGGTGACGGTGACGCTTTCGAGAATCGGTTCCGCCTCCCAGGGATCGACGGGCGGGGTCTCGACGACGTTCGTCTCGTCCGTCGAGGGGTCGCCCACGACCGAATCAGGGTCGTCCGTCGCCGAACCTCCGCACCCCGACAGGATCGGGCCGCAACCCGTCAGCAGAACCAAGAAGAGATGCCTCGTCGTCACACCCATCGACTCGTCTCCTCAACCATTGTCCAGTGAACTTCGAAGATCGCCTTCCGCTACCGCGTGGTTCTCGCATCCAGTGGTAACGTCGTGCCGCGGTAGTCGTCCAGTTGCCGCGCGAGCGTGCGACGAGTTGCCGGGTCTGGACCGAAGGGAAGACCCGGACGGTGATCCGTGCACCGACTTCCGGGTCTTCGCGAAGACACTCCAGACCCGGCCACCCGCCGTCGTCGACGACTTACCCCGGAAGCACGACCTCTCGCACCCGGTTGCGGACTGGATTTGCACGTACAGGTTGCGAATTTCGTGCGAAGAGCCGATCCTAGGCCTTCCGGTCGGCAATTCTCGCCGGCCCCGCTCATCTCTGATCGGAACCACCAATGCGCAAGCGACTCAACTCGGGATTCACCCTGATCGAACTTCTCGTCGTGATCGCGATCATCGCGATCCTGATCGCCCTCCTGCTGCCGGCGGTGCAGCAAGCACGAGAGGCGGCACGCCGCTCGTCCTGCAAGAGCAACCTGAAGCAGTTGGGAATCGCTCTCCACAACTTCCACGGAACGTACGAGGAGTTCCCGAGGGGAGCCACGAACGTCACCAACGGCCTCAGCTGGCACTACCTCATCCTCGCCCAGGTCGAACAAGGCAACTTGTACGAGCAGTTCAACGACGGAGAGGCCTTCACGTCCGGCACGAACCGTCCGCTGACACGCAACGAACTCTCCGTCTACCTGTGCCCCAGCGGCACGCAGACGAGGGCGGACGACAACGCGGACGACGTCACGACGCACTACTACGGCGTGATGGGGCCGACGGGGGCACCGTACTCCGAGAACACCGCCGGCAGCCACGGCGGGTGGTCCCGCGAGGGCATCTTCCAGTGGAACGAGGCGAAGCGGTTCCGTGACGTGACCGACGGAACGTCGAACACGATCTTCGTCGGCGAGATCTCCTGGTCCACACGCAACGGCAACAACACGCGTTACCGTGCCTGGGCCCGCGGCGGGCAGAACAACCAGTACATGGCCCCGGCGAAGAACCTCCAGCACCCCATCAACGCGGACCACACGGCCCAGTTCAACGACATGAGCATGGGCAGCAACCACACCGGCGGGGCGCAGTTCCTGCGAGGTGACGGCACGGTCGTCTTCCTCTCGGAGAACATCGACTTCGACCTCTACCGCGGACTGGGAAGCATCGAGGGAGGCGAGGTCGGCAACTGACGGCCCCGACCAAGTCCTTTCCCCACGTCCTCGTAGAACACTCGGTACGAGAATGTACGAACGCCCGCTTCTGGTGCTCGCCTGTGTTGTCCTCCTGGCCGGCTGTGGTGGCGAGCCGGAGGCGGAGCGGTTCGACGTCAAGGGGACCGTCACGTTCGACGGACAGCCCGTCGCGTACGGGACGATGACGTTCATCCCGAAGCAGGGCGACCGCGGGGGCGCCTCGGGGAACGCCACGATCGAGAACGGCTCCTTCGACACGTCCAAACGGGGCGAGGGCGTCATCGGCGGACTGCACCGCGTCATCGTATCCGGCTTCGACGGGAAGGCGGACCCCGACGCCGAGCTCCCACACGGACAGCCCCTCTTCGCCGACTACGAGACCGAGCAAGAGTTCCCGGCCGTGGGCGAGGTCGAAGTCCACGAAGTGAACTTCGACGTCCCCAACCCGGAGTAGCCGCCTCGGGCGCCCCCCGACGTCACTCCCCCGCCGCAGCTTTCACGCCGGCGGGCGGTTGAGGCCACCGGCCCGACGACGCCAGAGGACGGCGGCGACAGGGGGCTTCCCTTCAGCCCAGCCCCGGCGACCCCGTCGCTCCCCGTGCCAAGCGTGTCACTGGCTCCGCCGGTGCCTCACCATGGCACGTCGGCACGCCCCCCACGACAGTGGAAGAAGCAGTGGCACCCGGCGCAGAACAGGGTTCGTCGACGCCTCGCTGGTCTCGCTTGAGAGCCGTCAGGCGAAGCCTGACCTACAAGACTGACAGTCTCCCCACATCGAGAGCTTCTTTGGGACGAAATGTGTCGCCGTTAGGTAGGGAGCCCATACCGCACGCTTCGAGTCCGAAAGGCCTCCTCTCCTCCTTCGAGCAGGTCAACGACACTCTGAATGATGGTCGCGTCATCGATCGAGCCATGAGCCAATACACGCGCGCTCCGATCGCTCTCCGCCTCTAGTACGACGACTTGTTCCGCATCGCCTCCGACAAGAATGTTCGGGTCATGCGTGCACACAACGATCTGACGCCTCTCCTTCAACCTCGCGAGAATATCTGTAAGTACGGAGCCGATCAAGCGCTTGTCCAAGTTGTCTTCCGGCTGATCGATGATCAGTGGGGCGTCTTGGACGAGGGCAACCAAGGGCAGCATCGCGCTGGAACGCTGCCCGGGAGACTTCTGGTCGATCGGGCCACCATTCAACAGAATCCTCTCCTCATCATCCCAAGGCGTTCCTTGGATCGACATCAACGCTGACAGCCTTGCCCCCTTGTCGAGCAGCACAGGCACGTCGGCGCCGTCGTGCCTCCCAACAAATCCAAAGTGTTCTATAGCCCACTCCGCATCGCCCTCCTCCAACTGACCGTCCGCGATTCGCGTGAGTGACCCAGGATCACCGTCGAGAACAGTTCGAGCAAACGCCACAGGATTGGTGGTGCTGGGTAGGACCTCGACAATTCGTCTCGCTCGCGCGCTCCGCAAGTCGAAGTGACCTTTGAGCGACTCACGGAACGCTTGAGTGTCTTGCCCAGCCCGGAAGTCGATGCCGACAGTGAGGCTGTCTGGTAGCACTTCGTCGAGCTGAGACTCCGAACTCATGGCTCCTCTGGACCGAATGCCCGCGATTCGATCCTGGCACTCACGCAGCCTCTCTGCGTGCGAAGAGGCTTCTTGGATCTGCCCTTGCAACGATCGCCATATCTCGAAGTACTCATCCCGTACCTTGCGTGCTTCGGCCAGCCGCCGCCCGGCGTTCTTTCTCAAGTCCGCAATGCTCTGTAGGTTTGCATCGCCGGAGATCTTCCTACGAATCTCATCGAATACACTGGATTGCTGCTCACCAGTTCTCGCCGCTTCCTCTCGAATTCGGTCATCGAGAATTCGCAGTTCCTCACATGCTTCGCGCAGGCGAGCTTCAACGTTCGACTCCGCCCGCACGATTCCGATGGCCTCGACGGCCTCATTCGACCACCAGTCACGCACAGTCTCCGGCACTCGCGACAAGAGGCTCGCCACAGAATCCCGAAGACGGACAGGCGACAGCCCATCGATACATGCGACTGCTTCAGCAACTCGCTGCCTGAGTTCAGAGTAGACGTCGAGTTTCGCTGAGACCTGGTCGAGCTCGCGGAAGAGCTCTTGGACACTCTCAGTGTTCACCTTCGCGAAGTCGGCGGTAAACTCAGTGAAACGCACCAAATGGTACTCGTGCTCCGCAAAGTGGTTCTGCAACTGTAGTGCCGACATCTTGATGCGTTCGTGCGATGCACCAAGCGTTCTTCTTAGCGAACTGCGCTCCTTTAGTGCTGAGGCTACATCGTCGGTTAGCCTATCCAGCAAGTCACGCTGCTTGGACGGATCTCGTCCCAAGAGTTCGATCTCGCTCCATCCATACAACCGAAGGGGGAACTCGCCCGTGGCCTCCAAGTCGTCGATGGGCAGCGGAGTACCATCGACTTCGGAAACGGTCGTCACGTACTCCGCTTTGGAGTCAAATGTTGCTTGGAGTACCCGAACTTCACCGTGCCGAGTGGAGTACAACACCCGGATCACACATCCGGTCAAGTTGGCCTTCTGTCGCTCACGAATACTACGCTCCAGCGACTCGTCCAGCTCATCCAGTGAGCGGTTGTAGCCGAATACATATCTGAGTGCCTCAACAACCGTTGACTTTCCCGACCCGCGCACCCCGATGACGCAACTGAGATTGTCCGAGAACCCGAGCGTTGCGTTCCTGAAGAACGACTGGTCAGAGCCTCGGATATCGAGCCCCAAGAGCTTTGGGACTCGCGGGGTACTGAGAGTGTCGGGGAATCGCACGCGAGTGTCTGGATACGCAAATGCCTGCCGCAGTCCGTTCAGCGAGAGTTCGGTCAGTTTGACGTGTGTCACTCGATCGGGCCGATCGAAGTCGTCGACGTTGTGAGCGTCCGACGTCAACAGCGTCGCGATCGACACGACTCGGCCGTCTAGGCGGGACTCCCAGCGATAGTGTTGCCCATCAGCCGACTTATGGATCTCGATGGCATCAAGTCCTGCGGAGAGAAGGTAGTCCTTGAAACTCTCGGGCACCTCATTTGCCGACTCGTCCTGCTCATTGCCCTCGGCGATCACTTCCAAGAGATTTCGTGCGGCCTGCCGAAAGCGGTGCCTGATCCCCAACCGGTTATCAACGTGTGCGGCGATCGCGAGGCCACCTTGTTCATGAATACGGCGAACTAGGTCAGGCAACGTGATTCCGGCGAGTTCTTCGTGGCCGGTTCGTTCGCTCTCGCTGGGAATATCCAGTGATGCGAAGATGCGCCCGAATGCCTCGGTGTGGACGCCGATGGGGAGAAGTGCAAGGACATGAATGCGGGCGAACTCGTATGGAGCTTCAAGCCGGAGATTGATCTCCATTCCGGGAAGCACTGCGAGCTGTGCACGCTTACCGACGGCTCTTGCAAGTCGTGTCGCGAACCCACACTTCATGTGGTCCGTGATGCAGGCGAGATCTACGCACTTCTCTAACTCGTCCGCAAAGGTCTCTAGCCCTTCATCGCCCGCAAAGCGCTCCTTCGCGCTTAGCTCCTTGTTCCGAGCCCCCGTTCCCCAGTCATGGCTGTCGATGGAATGGAGATGTACGACAACGCGCCGGAATCGTGCGGTCCGACTACGGATGTCTTGGACGGCATCGAGAAAATGGGTATGCATGTCTTTAGCCGACTTGGTGGCTTGGCCTGCCAGAAGAGCATCTGTTCGAGTGTACCGATAACGTGCCGCCGCGTGCCACTCAACACCGGCGGGTGGCCGGGTCTGGACCGACGGGAAGGCCCGGAGGGTGGTCCGTGAACCGGCTTCCGGGTCTTCGCGAAGACGCTCCAGACCCGGCCACCCGATCGGTTCGACGTCTCTCAGTCGGGCCAAGAACGCTGCAGATCGTCGGCTCAGCCGTGGGGCAACGAGGTCGCTCTCTACGAAGGAGGTGAGAGCGATGGGGCTCGCGACGATGGTGAGAAGACGGGCGTTCGACTGGCGTGGACGAGACAGCGTGTCGTCGTCGGGGGCGTCGTTGCCGCTCGAGGACGTGTCGTCGTGTGCAACATCTGCATCATCGCCATCATCACGAACGGGCCGTTTGGCAACGTGCGGATGCGGGTGGGGAGGACGGGGCCGACGGATGAGCTTCGGGCTACGCCCCGACCGCGGCCTTCTCGCCGATGATCACGTCGAGTTCCTTCTTCAGTTCCCCCAGGACCTCTTCGTAGCCGTAGCGGCCGAGTTCCCGTGGGCCCTTCTTGAGGTTGACGTACGTCGGGCCGCACCACAGGCCGAGGTCGGCGTCGTCGGTCTCGCCGGGGCCGTTCACGCGGCAGCCCATCACGGCGATGGTGACGGCGTGGTCCTTCGCGTAGGCCGTCATCTCCTTCACCTTCTCCGCCAGCTCGATGAACGCCTCGTTCTCCACGCGGCTGCAGCTGGGGCAGCTGATGACGTTCAGCGTGTCGAGGCCGAAGTCGACGAAGGAGCGAACGCGGCCGGCGGCGATGTCGGCGAGGATGCCGCGGCCCGCCTCGATCTCCTCCCCCTTGCGGTCGTTCGCCACCGTCAACGAGACGCGGATCGTGTCGCCGATCCCCTTGGAGATCAGCTGTTCGAACGCGATGCGGGTCTTGATGACGCCGTCCGGCGGCATGCCGGCCTCGGTGACGCCGAGGTGCAGCGGGATCTCCGGTCGCTGGGCGGCGAACCGCTCGTTGACCTCGATCACCTTCTTCGGGTCGGAGTCCTTCAGCGAGACGCAGTAGCGGGTGAAGCCGAGCGAGTCGAGGTGCTCGCAGTGGTCGAGGGCCGACTCGAGCATGGGGGAGATGCTGTCCTCCGGGTCGTACTTCTCGAGCTTGGCCGGGTCGACGCTGCCGCAGTTCACGCCGACCCGCATGGCACAGTCGTGCTCGCCGGCGATGTCGGCGAGGTAGGCGACCTTCTCCTCCCACGGCTTCTCCCGCTCGTGGTGGTACAGGTGCCCGGGGTTGTAGCGGAGCTTGGCGACGTGCGGGGCGACGACCTCGGCGAGCCGGTAGTTCTCCTGCAGGTCGACGGCGATGTTCGCCTCGGTCCGCCGGGCGACCTCGATGAGAGCCTCGGCGTCCTTGGTGGAGTCGATGGCGATGCGGACGACGTCGGCCCCGGCCTCCTCCAGCAGCTTGACCTGCCGGGTGGTCGCCTCGACGTCGGTCGTCTTGTGGGCCGTCATGCTCTGGACGGCGATGGGGTTGCCGTCGCCGATGACGACGCTGCCGATGCGGACGGCACGGGTGGGATTGCGGGGCAGTTCCACGGGGGGCTCCACGGTCGAAGCGGTTGGTCGGGCTCCGCGGGAATGATAGTCGGCCCGCGAGAGCCGAGCCAACAGCGGACGGGGAAGCGTGCGAAGCCGCCGCAGCGGTTCCCTCTCCCGAGGGAGAGGGTCCCGTGCAGGAGAGTTGTGGCGCTGGTTCGTACCGCGGACGATGTCGCAATGCACGGCGACCCCGGCCATCGACGTTCTGCCCTCGCGGCGGTCCTGCTGTCGTGCGGGGCGCTCGTCGCGGTCGCCGTGATGCTGAGTGGCGACGTGGAGGGGCCGATTCGGCCGGAGCCGGTGGCGGAGCCTCCGACGGCGTTGGTGGAGTACGGCGACGCCCACTTCGACGAGGAAACCGGATTGCTGGAGGTGCCGTTCCGGAATCCGGGCTACCACAGCCGGGTCCCGAGCGGTGTGGCCGTTCACCCGACGCGGGAGTCGCTCGCCTACGCGGTCGTGCTGCTGGACCGGGGGGAGCCGGGCGACGTCGAGCGGGCCGTCGGGATCCTGCGAACGGTGCTGCCGCTTCAGGACGACGATCCGGCGAGCCCGACGTTCGGGGTGTGGCCCTGGCTGCTGGAGGAGCCGCTCGCAGAGATGGCGTCGCCCGACCTCAACTGGGCCGACTTCTGTGCCGCCCATCTGTTGCAGATCCTGCACGATCACGACGACGCGTTGCCGGACGACTTGGTGAGCGAGGTCGAGGCGGCCGTGCGGCGGGCGGCCGTGGCGATTCGTCGCCGGGACGTGGGGCCGGCCTACACCAACGTCGCCGTGCTCGGCGGTGGTGTCTGTGCAGCGGCCGGGGAACGGCTCCGGGACGCGTCGCTGCTGCGGTACGGACGGCGGCGACTGCAGCGAGTCGTCGAGTTCACCGAGGACCGGGGCGGGTTCGTGGAGTACAACAGCCCGCCGTACCTGCAGGTGGTGGTCGCCGCCTGCGAGCGGACTCTCCACCTCGCACGCGACCACGGGACGCGGCGGGCGGCCGAGTGGCTGCGGCGGCGGGCGTGGCAGTCGATCGCCGGGCACTTCCACCCGGGCACGCAGCAGTGGGCCGGGCCGCACGCGCGGACGTCGCGGGACCGGCTGCGGATCAGCAGTACGCGGTTCCTCTCGTCGCGGACCGGCGTCGACGTCGCGACGCACCCGACGATGACGGACGAGCCGCCGCGGGAACTGGAGGCGGCCCGACCGCTGCGGTGTCCGCCGGAGTTCGTCGACCGTTTCCGCCGTTCGACACCGGGTGAGCGGACGACTCGCACGACGTTCGTCCGGGCCCGCGATGCGAGGAACACGCGGATCGGGACGACGTGGTTCTCCGAGGACGCGTGCCTCGGCAGCGTGAACCGGTCGTCGTTCTGGACACAGCGGAAGCCGGTGATCGGCTCCTGGCGAACGGAGCGAGACCCGGCGGTCGTGCTGCGGGTGCGGTGTCTCGCCGACGGCCGGGACTTCGCCTCGGCGGGCCTGGTGACGACACAGCGGGGGCCTCGCGTCCTCGGACTGCTGCAGCTGCGGCGCGGACGAGGACGGTGGCACCCTTCGCAGGACCGCCCGCCAAGCGGCGAGTTCGTCCTCGACGACCTGCGGCTCCGCGTCGAGCTGCGTGGCGTGGGAGCGACGGCGGGGCGGCTTGGCGAGGATCGTCTCGAGCTGCGGGCCGGGTCGCGGCGCGTCGTCGTGCACGCGCTCGCCGGCCGGTTCGACGGCAGGCCGGTGCGCTGGGAACTCGGGCAGGAAGGGAACCACGTGTTCGTCGACGGCGTCTGCATCGACGAGCGGCCGCGGCGTCTCAGGTTTGACGGATCGACCGAGTGCTCCGTCGGCTTCGCGTTGGAGCTGCTCGACCGAAACCGGCCGGCGGCCGACCGGTCACCGTCTCCGCTGGTCGTCGAGAAGGGTGTCGTCTCGACCTCTTGGAACACGGGCCGCGGCGGCCGGACGACGTTGACCACGCGGATGATCGACTAGGCCGTGTGGACCATCAGTTCACGGTCACGAGGATTACGGCGAGGTAGTTCTCGGGCTTCTTGTCTTGGCGGGTGGCGACGCGGCGGAAGCGGAAGTCGTACGCCCTGTCCGCGCCACACGACCCACACGACCGTCATCTCTGCCGTCCGCGGTTCCTCAATCGGTCACGGAGGTCGGGTCCTCCACGATCTCCCGCCAGTCCGCGTCTTGCAGCAGCCCGAAGAGGATGACGTTGACGGCGAGTTTGGCGGCGTCTTCGGGGACGTAGCCGGCGCAGGCGACGGAGGCCTGTTGCTCCAGGGCGCAGCTGATGTCGTACTTGCTGTAGACGACGGCCATCCGCCCGCCGATCGTGATCGACTCCAGGATCGGGGCGACCTCCTCCACGTTCGCGTCGAGCGGGCGGTTCGGGTTGTCGCCCAGCGGGGCGCGGCGGCGGACCTTGCGGACGTCGTGCCCGATGCGGGCGGAGAAGATCTCGTGGTCGACCGGGATCCGCTCCAGCTTCTTGCCGAGCGCCTTCTCGATCTCCGTGCGGAAGCTGGCGTCGAAGGTGGGGGCGCCGCAGCAGGCGTCGGCGAACAACAGGCCGCCCCGTTCGAGGTACAGCTTGAGCTGTTTCCGCTCGGACTCGTTCAGCCGGAAGTCGTTCCGGCCGTGCATGTAGAGGACCGGGTAGTTGAAGACGCTGGGGTCGGAGAAGGTGAGGACCTTCTGCTTGGTGCTGGCCGTGTTGCCGACGGTGCGGTTGAGAGTGGTGAGCAGCCGCGAGAGGGCCCGCGGGGCGGCGTCCCAGCCGCCGGTGTGGCGGATCTTGGCGATCTGCAGATAGCCCCGTTCGATCTCGTTGGCCCCCTTCTCGTCGGCGACCTCGGGCGTGGCGAGCTTGACGGGGGGCTCGCGGCCCGTGGCGTAGGCGAGCACGTTCACGCCGACCGCCATCGCCTTCTCGATCTCGATCTTCACCTCGATCCGCCGGTCCCGCGGCTGCTGCCGCTGCCACAGGTTCCACATGCAGCAGACCGGGGCGTCGCCCAGCTGGGCGTGCGGCGGGAGCGCGTTCTTCGGTGCGTAGACGAATACGGTGCGGCAGCCGTAGTCGACACCGCGGAGCTCGACGTCGTCCGGCAGCCGACGTTCGGCCCGGTAGATCGGGTGCTCGGGCGGGAGCGGCACGAGCTGGGCCTCCTTCTCGAAGAGGCGGTCGACGAGTTCGTACATCGCAGCCTCGAAGGCGGCGCCGTCCTCGCCGCAGACCGAGCTGCCGCCGTTGACGGCGAAGACGAAGCCCCCCTGTTCGACGTACTTGCGGAGGATCTCGACCTGCCGGTCGGAGACGTGCGGGGCCTCGCGGCCGGTGATGTAGAGGACGGGAGCCTGCAGGAGGTCGTAGACGCCCTGCTTCTCGGTCAGCTTCTCGAGATCGACGGTCTGGGCGGTGACGAGCTTGGGCCACTTGTCGAGCCCGGAGACGTGGTCGACGAGGTTGCGGGCGTCGTCGTGCTGCAGGTCCCAGAGGTCGCGGTCGAGCCGGCCGGCGGTCTTCACTGGGTACTGCAGCTTGTTGACCATGACGGGCGAGAGGCCCTTGGAGAGAAACAGCAGGGCGAAGCTCGTGCCGATGGTCGGCTCGTTGTCCCAGCCGCCGCGGCCGCCGATTCCCTGGAAGGCGCCGGTGCCGGCGTTCTGGCCGTTGAGCAGGTGCTCGGCCCCCTCGCGGTACCAGTCGAAGTCGGGTCCGAAGAGACGCTTTCCGCTGAGTCGGCCGGCCCGTTCGAGGCCGTACATGTAGTACAGGTACCAGATGCCGCCGCCCGCTCCGGGGTTGGTCTTGGCGGACCCGTTGCGGGCCATCCAGCCGTAGGCCCGTTCGAGGGACTGTTGGGCCTTCGACTGCCCGTCGTTGCCGCAGCAGTCGAGCTTGCCGTTCCTCAGGTCCCGGGTGTGGTCGCGGAGCATGCGGGTGGTGATGGAGAGGGACGAGATGCCGGCGACCGTCATGCTGCCGGTCGCGCCGCCGCCGCCGCGGCTGTATCCCCAGCCGCCGTCGTTCGCCTGGGCGGCGATCCAGTGTTCCTGGGCCCGCTCCCAGACGACCCGCTGGACGGGCACGCCGGCCTCCGCGGCGTCGCGAAGACCGAGGATGGCGTACTGGGTGTTGCTGTTGTCGCCGGAGCCCTGCTCGCCGCCGTAGCCCCACATGCCGGCGTTGGGGCCGCCGCGGACCTGGTACTTCTGCAGCTTGTCCGCGAGCTTGCGGATGCGGGGCACGTCCCGGTTGCCGTCCTTGGCGGCAGCGAGGGCGGAGATCATCAGGGCGACCTC
>JANQQW010000351.1 GCA_028284885.1 Planctomycetaceae bacterium | reverse complement strand
CGAGGCGAACCCTTGGGGCCTGCACGACGTGCACGGCAACGACGCCGAGTTCTGCTGGGGCAACGCCCTCCGCGGTGGATCGTGGGTCAGCCCCGCGGCCTACTGCCGTTCCGCCCACCGCGACTCGTACTCCAACCGGGCGACGGAGACGTTCGTCGGGTTCCGCGTCGTCCTGCAATCGAACCGGCCGGACCCGAAGAAGAAGTAGCCGGCCTACTTCTCCGGTACGACGTTGACCGTCGCGTGCAGCGTCCCGGCGAGTTCCCCGCCCTCGGCGTCCTTCACGCGGTACTCGATCGTCATCATCTCGGTCGGCTCGGACTCCTCGAGCACGAGTTCGACGGTGCGGCCGTCCTTCGACAGCACGGCGTCGTCCACGAACAGCTCCACCGGCTTCCCCTTGGTCGAGGCGACCTCGACGGCCCAGTTCTGGAAGTCGACCGCGGCCTTCGGATCGAGCTTCACCGAGAACGTGACGGCCACGCCCTCCGGCGTGGCCCGGAAGGCGACCGGCATTCGCGGCGTCTTCCCCGTGTACCGCACTCGGCAGAACTGGGAGTCCTTCGCCGCGGACGTCCCCCAGCCACGCAGGCCGCACAGGTAGAGCTGCCCGTCACGGGGGTGAAAGTCGCCCCGCATCACGCCGCTGGTGAACGGCAGCGGGAACTCCCACGCCGCCCCCTGCGGGATCTCGTTCGCCCGGTCCAGCATCACGTGGAACAGCCGGCAGTGCCCGTACGATGTGTGGAGAAGGTGGCCCTTCAGGGGCCCCCACTCGTCGCTCGTCACCCAAACCTGCTCGCCGGCCGAGCGGTCGATCGTCTTCGGCAGCCAGACGATCGGCTTCGCCCACGGGCCCAACTGGTCCCGTTCCCCCTTCCGCAGGGCCCCGGTGAAGCCGAAGAACCGTCCCTTCTCGAGCGCGTAGATCGGCGTCTGCGGGATGCCGTTCCCCTCGTTGTCGCCGACGGTCATCAACCCGTCCGGCCCGATGCTCATGCCGTTCGGCTCGCGGAGCCCGCGGGCGAGCACCTCCAGCTTCGAGCCGTCCGGCGGCAGCTTCATGACGCAGCAGTTCTCGCCCCGTTGCGACGGCAGGTAGTGGCCCGACCGGCAGTAGTACAGGTTGCCGTCCGCGTCGGTCTCCAGGTCGAGGACGTACTCGTGCCGCTGCGGCGTGAGCCCGGCGTCGTTGTTGACGTTCTCGTAGAAGTCGGCCTCGCCGTCCTCGTTCCGGTCGTGCAGCCGCGTGATCTGGTCGCGTCCCGCCGTGAGGATCTGGCCGTCCACGATCTTCAGACCGAGCGGCTGGTGCAGCCCGGTCGCGAACCGCTTCCACGTGACGGCCTTCAAGTCGCCGTCGAGTCCTGAGGCGATCCAGACGTCGCCGTCCCAAGTGGAGAGCGCCGCCCGGCCGTCCTCGAAGAAGTCCATCGCCCCGAAGCGGATCCAAGACTTCCAAGGATTCTCGGTCGGCAGCCCGACGTCGTCGACGGCGTACGCTCCGTCACCCGTGCCGAGCGTCCCCTCGGTCTCGACGATCTCCTTCCATCGCAGCGGTCCGCCCTTGGTGAACTGTGAAGGGTCCAACGGCTCGACCGCCGGCAGGGCCCCCTTCCCGATCGTCAGGCAGAAGACAGACGGCTCCTTCCGCGGCCCGATCCGAAGCCGCACCACTCCCTCCTCCGAGTCGAGTCGCCCACTCGCCAACCCGTTGAGATTGACACTCTGCTCGGAATCGCCGTCGCACACGAGCAAACCCGTCGGCGAGTCCGACCGGTCGATCCAGAAGTGCCGCGTGATCGCCGTCCCCCCCGACTTGACCGTGGCGGTACACGTCTCGAGGACCGCCACACCGCCGACCGTGTACGAGAGAACGACCTTGTCCCCGTGCAGGTACATCCCCTCGTAGTGGGCCCAGTCCTTCGGCAGCGGGCCCTCCTTCGGGTCGCGTGGGTCGTCCCAGTCGCCGCCCTTGCTCCAACCCGGGCCGGGTCGGGTGCCGAACAGGATCGTCCCGTCGATCGCCGGACCCTGGTTCTTGAACGCCCCCTTCCACTTCACGTACCCGCCGCTCCACGCGGCGGCGAGCCGCAGGTGCTCGGTGTCGTAGAGCACGTTCACCGACCTCTCGTCGTTCAGCGAGACCAGCCGACCGCGGAAGACGTAGTTCGCGAGGTCCTCCTTCGAGAGAACCTTCTTCCCGCCGAAGTCCTTGCCGCTCGCGTCCACGTGGGTGGAGACGACCGGCCCGTAGTCGCCGTCGGTCCAGTCGAGCGCTGACGCCGGAGTCGCGTCGAGACCGAACACGACGACAAACGACAGTAAGATGCGGCGCACGGCACGATCTCCCGAACGAACGAAACGGATCGGCACCACCGCGCGAACCGGGCGGATGCCACCAACAAATGTCCCCGCGACCCCGGCGGGTTACGTCCATCCTGCAGACACACGGACCAACACGATACAATGACGAAGTCCGATTCGTCTCGCTCGGTGCCTTGCATGTTTCGCGCTCTCGGTTCCATCACTGCCATCGTCGTGTTGTCCGCGTCGGCCGTCGGCGACGACGTCCGCTTCGACCGCGACATCCGGCCGATCCTCTCCGACGCCTGCTTCCACTGCCACGGACCGGATGCAGAGGGCCGACCGACCGACCTGCGACTCGACACAAGCGACGGGCTGCGGGCCGATCTCGGCGACGGATTGCGTGCCGTCGTGCCGGGCGACCTGTCGAAGAGCGAACTCTGGCATCGCGTTGCCAGCCGCGACGCCGATGTCCAGATGCCGCCGCCCGACTCGGGACGGAAGCTCACCTCCAAGCAGATCGACACGCTGAAGTGTTGGATCGAGCAGGGAGCCGAGTGGGAGCCGCACTGGTCCTTCGCCCGGCCGAAGCGACCGACCCCGCCCCCCGTCGCGAACGACTGGGCCCGAAACCCGATCGATCCGTTCGTTCAACGCAAACTCGCGACGGCCGAGCTCTCCCCGTCGCCCGAGGCGTCGAAGGAGACCTTGGTCCGCCGACTCACGCTCGACCTGACCGGGCTCCCTCCCACGCTCGACGAGATCGACGCCTTCCTCGCCGACGAGTCGCCGGACGCCTACGAACGGCTCGTCGACCGGCTGCTCGCGTCGCCCCGGTACGGCGAGTGGATGGCGCTGCCGTGGCTCGACGCCGCTCGCTACGCCGACACGAACGGATTCCAACAGGACCGCACGCGGACGATGTGGCCTTGGCGGGACTGGGTGGTGCGTCAGCTCAACGAGAACGTCCCCTACGACCGGTTCACCGTCGAGCAGCTCGCCGGCGACCTGCTGCCGAACGCGACCACCGAGCAGTTTCTCGCCAGCGGCTTCCACCGCAACCACATGCTCAATGGCGAGGGGGGCCGCATCGCCGAGGAGTCCCGCGTCGAGTACGTCGTCGACCGAGTCGAGACGACGAGCACCGTCTGGATGGGCCTCACACTGGGCTGCGCCCGCTGCCACGACCACAAGTACGACCCGTTCACGCAACGCGAGTTCTACGAGCTGTACGCCTACTTCAACAACGTCGACGAGAGCGGCCGCGTCGACGCCGGCGGCAACGCGAAGCCCGTCATGCCGTACCCGCTGCCCGACCAGCAGTACCGCATCGAGTCCCTCGAGACGCGGATCGCCGGACTGGAACGCGAGTTGAAGCAGCGGCCGCCGGTCGACGAGGCGACGTTCGCGGCCTGGGAGCGGAAGCTGCGGGCCGAGGTCGAGGCCTCCGACGCCAGTGGCTGGCGGGTTGTCGTGCCGCACGAGTTCTCGTCGGAGAACGGCCAGACGATGACGCTGCTCGACGACCGCAGCATCTTCGTCACCGGCGAGAACCCGGCGAAGGACGTCTACTACGTCCGCACGAAGCTCGCCCCCGGCACGATCACCGGACTGCGGCTCGAAGCCCTGCCGCACGAGTCCTTCACCAACGGCGGCCTCGCCCGCAGCAACAGCGGCAACTTCGTCCTCACCGAGCTCGAGGTCGAGATGGACGTCAAGCTGACCGAGACCTCCGGGAGCGCCGAGTCCGTGAAGATCGGTTCGGCGTTCGCATCGCACGAGCAGGGGAGCCTGAAGATCACGAACGCCTTCGACGGCAACCCGAACAGCGGCTGGGCCGTCCTCGACGGCACCGCGATCTCCAAACCGCGAACGGGTGTCTTCGTCTTCGCACACCCGCTGGAGGTCCCGGCCAACGCGACGCTCCTCCTGCGACTGAAGCAGGAGTCGGTGCACGCCTCGCACAACATCGGCCGCTTCCGCCTGTCGGTCACGTCGGTCGAGAAGCCGTCGCTCGATGGAGGCAACGGACTGCCGGACGGCGTGCTCGCCGCGCTGGCCGTCCGCGCTGCCGACCGAACGGACCACCAGAAGACCGCCCTGCTCGACCACTTCCACGCCACGTCCGCTCGCTCGCGGAAGCTGCGTGCCGAGGCTGCCACTGCACGAAAGTCGCTCGCCGACGTTCGCAAGGCGACGCCGCAGGTGATGGTGATGCGCGAGCGGAGCACGCCGCGGAAGACGAACGTCCTGATCCGCGGCGCGTACGACAAGTACGGCGACGAGGTCACGGCGGCCCTGCCGTCCACCCTCGAGTCGCCCGACCTGCCCGCCGAGGCCGACTCACGCCTCGACCTCGCGAACTGGCTCGTCGATCCCGACCACCCGCTGACCGCCCGCGTCACGGTCAACCGGCACTGGCAGCACTTCTTCGGCAACGGCCTCGTCCGCACGCCCGAGGACTTCGGCTCGCAGGGGCAACGCCCCACGCACCCCGAGTTGCTCGACTGGCTCGCGACCGAGTTCGTCCGTTCGGGCTGGGACGTCAAACACCTGCACCGACTGATCGTGACGAGCGCGGCCTACCGGCAGTCGTCCAACGTGACGCCCGAGCGACTCGCCGCCGACCCCGACAACGCCCTGCTCGCCCGCGGCGCTCGGCACCGGCTGTCGGCCTTCGGCCTTCGCGACCAGGCGCTCGCACTCGCCGGGCTGCTCGTCGAACGCCGCGGCGGGCCACCCGTGAAGCCGTACCAGCCGGCACGTATCTGGGCCGACTTCAGCTTCGACAAGATCAAGTACGTCCAGGACCACGGCGACGCCCTCTACCGCCGCACGCTCTACACGTTCTGGCGTCGCTCGGTCGGCCCGACCACGCTGTTCGACACCTCCGCCCGGCAGGTCTGCACCGTCGACGTCCGCCGCACGAACACGCCGCTGCATGCGTTGACGACCCTCAACGACGTCACGTTCGCCGAGGCCGCCCGCAAGTTCGCCGAACGAATCGTCCGCGAAGGGGGCGACACGGACGACGCCCGCGTGACGTGGGCCTTCCGTTCCGCCACCGCGCGTCGTCCGACCGCGGCCGAGCTCGCCGTCCTCCGCCGCGCGATCGAACGGAGCCGTGACCACTACCGCGAGAACGCCGCCGAGGTCGACGCCGTCCTCTCCGTCGGCGAGAGCCCCGTCGACGGGTCGCTCGACCGAACCGAGATCGCCGCGTGGTCGGCCGTCGCCAGCCTGATCATCAACCTCGACGAGGTGCTCGTCCGTGAATAGTCACCGCCATGACGCCGCCGCAGCGGCTCAACTCGAATCCACCCGTCGCTGGTTCTTCGGTCGCTCGGCCACCGGAATCGGCACCGCGGCGCTCGCCACCTGCCTAGCCAAGTCCGGACTCGCCGCGGAGACGCCTTCGTCCGGCGGGCTCCCCGGGCTGCCGCACTTCGCCGCGAAGGCGAAGCGGGTGATCTACCTGTTCCAGTCCGGGGCACCGTCGCACCTGGACCTGTACGACCACAAGCCGAACCTCGCCGACCAGCGTGGGGCCGACCTGCCGGACTCCATCCGCATGGGCCAACGCCTGACGACGATGACGGCCGGCCAGAAGAAGCTGCCGGTGCTGCCGTCGATCACGACGTTCGACCGGCACGGCGACAGCGGGGCGACCGTCTGCAACTTCCTGCCGCACATTGCCGGTGTCGCGGACGACCTCTGCTTCGTGAAGAGCATGTACACCGAGGCGATCAACCACGCCCCGGCGACCACGTTCGTCCTCAGCGGGGCCGAGAACCCCGGCCGGCCCAGCCTCGGGGCCTGGCTCGCCTACGGCCTCGGCAGCGACAACGACAACCTGCCCACCTTCTGCGCGATGACCAGCCGCGACAAGGAGAAGAGCTGCGGCCAACTCTTCTACGACTACTACTGGGGCAGCGGGTTCCTGCCGTCGAAGTACCAGGGCGTGAAGTTCCGGGACACGGGCGACCCGGTGCTGTACCTCTCGAACCCCAGCGGCGTCTCGCGGGATCTTCGTCGCGGGCTGCTCGACGACCTCGGCGAACTCAACCGCATCAAGCACGACGCCGTAGGCGACCCGGAGATCGAGACCCGCATCGCCCAGTACGAGATGGCGTTCCGCATGCAGACGTCGGTCCCCGACCTCGTCGATCTGACGAAGGAGCCGAAGCACGTGCTCGACATGTACGGCCCCGACGTCCACCGCCGCGGGTCGTTCGCCTACAACTGCCTCATCGCCCGCAAGCTCGCCGAGAAGGGCGTTCGGTTCGTCCAGCTGATGCACGCCGGCTGGGACCAGCACCGGAACCTGCCGACGCAGCTCGAGATCCAGTGCCGCGACACCGACCAGCCGTCGGCCGCCCTCGTTCACGATCTGAAGCAACGCGGACTACTGGAGGACACGCTCGTCGTGTGGGGGGGCGAGTTCGGCCGCACGCCGTTCTGCCAGGGGGACATGAACGCCAAGGCGTACGGCCGCGACCACCACCCGCGGGCCTTCACCGTCTGGATGGCCGGCGGCGGCGCGAAACCGGGCCACACGCACGGCAAGACCGACGACTACGCCTACAACGTCGCCGAGGACGGTGTCCACGTCCACGACCTGCAGGCAACCATCCTCCACCTCCTCGGCATCGACCACGAACGCCTGACGTTCAAATACCAAGGCCGCCACTTCCGCCTGACCGACGTGCACGGGCACGTGGTTGAGGACGTGGTCGCGTGAGTGGTCAATGGGCGTCTGCAGCCCCGCCGACTGGCGACGACACGCGAAACCCACGGATACCACTTCGTTCGATCCAGAGAGGTCAAGATGCCGCACCCAGCAAGAGTCCTTCCGCTCATCGCATTCGCCCTGCTGTTCCCCACGGCGGTCGGCTGGGCCGACGACCCTGCGCCGACACTGGAGTTCCGACTCGCCGAGGACACCGAGACACCCGGGTGGGAGCAGATGACGGAACCGGGAAGCGAGAAGCCGATCTTCGTCTCTCCCAAGGCGTCGTTGAACGGGACCCACGTCGAGAAGGTCTCGTTCTACAAGGACGGGCGTGGCAACCCTTCGATCGGGCTCACTCTCACTGACGACGGTGCGAAACTCATGGAAGCAACCACCTCGCGCAACCTCGGCAAGAAGCTCGCGATCGTCTTGGACGGCGAGGTCGTCAGCGCTCCGACTGTCCGCTCGACGGTCGCGAAGGAGGTCCAGATCACCGGACGATTCGGCAAAGAGGACCTTCTGAAGCTGTTTCGAGCGGTCGTGTTGCGAGAGTTGGAGTAACGAAAACCCAGTTCTACGTGGTTGGCGACCGCCCCAAGCGGGAGGACTCCTGTCATGCACCGTTCGACTCGACTGCTCGTTCTCTCAGTCGTCGCCGCGTTCGGCTGCGCGTCGAACGACGTCGCGGCACAAACACCGCTCCCGAAGAAGACCGAGTTCCACTTCACCAGCACGCTCGACGGCACGAGGCAGCCGTCGTTCGTCTGGGTGCCGGAGCGGGCCGCGAAGGAAAAGCGGCCGTTGATGGTGCGGTTGCACTCGTGGAGCTTTGGCTACAAGCAGGAGAACGAGGCCTGGTTTCGCGAGGCGGTCGATCGCGAGTGGATCTACCTGCACCCGGACTTTCGCGGACGGAACGACCACCCGGAGGCGTGCGGCTCGAAGCTCGCGCGGCGGGACGTGCTGGACGCCGTCCAGTGGGCGATCGACAACGCGAACGTCGACGAGTCCCGCATCTACCTCTGCGGCGTCTCCGGCGGCGGGCACATGACGATGCTGATGGCGGGCCACCACGCGGAGCGGTTCTCCGCGGCGTCTGCGTGGGTCGGTATCTCGGACCTCGCCGAGTGGCATCGGTTCCACGTGAAGGACGGCAAGCCGAGCCGCTACGCGAAGATGATCGCCGCCTGCACGGGCGGCCCGCCGGGCACTTCCGAGAAGATCGACGCCGAGTACCGGGACCGGTCGCCCATCCACCATCTGCACCAAGTCGGCGACCTGCCGCTCGACATCAGCGCGGGTGTCCGCGACGGCAAGGACGGGAGCGTCCCCGTCTTCCACTCGCTGCGGGCGTTCAACGTGGTCGCCAAGTCGCTCGACGCGAAGACCGTCTCCGAGGAGGAGATGAACCAGCTGTGGACCGACGACCGGCTGAAGAACCCCGGGGAGGGGGAGAACGTCGTCGATCCGCTCTACGGCCGACGCATTCACCTCCGCCGCACGGCGGGCAAGTCCCGCGTGACGATCTTCCAGGGGGGCCACGAAGGAATCGCGGACGCGGCGTGCGAGTGGATGAGCCGTCACCGACGGAAGACGACCGCCCCACGGTTCGACTGACCCGGCGGAACCGTCTTGTCGGGCCGTGACCGCCTCGCCTATCGTTCGGTATGCGTCGACTCGTCCTCCCGATCGCCTTGCTGCTCGTCACGTCGAGCGGTGCGTTTGCCGACGACGGCGAGTTGACGGCCCGGTACTTCGACGGCCTCCGCGAGCGTGGGTTGTTCGGACTGGCCGAGGGGTACTGCCTCGACCGCCTGCGGGACGAGCAGCTTCCGCCGGAGACGCGGTGCCGGCTCGTCGTCGAGCTGTCCCGGACGTTCTCCGAGCACGGCCGGTTCCGCGTCGGCAGCGAGCGGGACGAGTTGTGGGCCGAGGCGACGGACGTGCTCGACCGCTACGTCGCGACCAACCCGCCCACCGAGCAACACCTGCTCGCCGACCTGCAGCGAGCCTTTCTCCCCGCCGGCCAGGGGGAGTTCCTGCTGCGGCAGCACGAGGCCTCCCCGTTCGACGAGCCCCTCCGGACCGCGGCCGCCGCGCGGCTCGACGAGGCGCAGTCCCGCTTCACGACCTTGATTCGGTTGCTCGAGTCTCGCCGGCGAGAGGCGGTCGCAGCCGGGCGGACGACCTCCGCGGCCGAGAGTCGCCTGCTGTTCAACGCGCGGTTCCGGCTGGCCGTCACGCGGCTCGACCGTGCGACGCTCGCCAAGCCGGGCACGGCCGACCGAGCCGACCTGCTCAACCTGGCCCACGACGAGATTCGGCAGCTCGCGGGGGGCGATCCGCTCGACGAGTCCACGCAACGGTGCCAGGTTCTGCTGGCGAGGACACTGCGGCTGCAGGGGCGTGTCGGACCGGCGATGCTGCCGCTCGAAAACCTCCTGAAGCAGTCGCCGCCGGTCGCCGAGTCGGTTCGCGACGAGATCGAGTACGAACGGGCTCTCGTCCTGTTGTCGGCAGGGCAACCGGACACGGCTGCCGAGTCGCTGCTCGCGTACCGCCGCACCCGCGGACGGCTGCCGGGCGAGTTGCACCTCGCGATGACACAGTGCCTCGTCGGCCTCTGGGACGTGGCACGGGAGCGAGACGAGCAGGTCGCCGAGACGGCACTAGAACGACTTCGCGCGTGGGTTCGGGCTGCCGAGGTGGAGGTCGGGGGCTACTGGGCGGCTCGGTGTCGCGCGTCGTTGGAGCTGGCAGAGGAGGCGAGTGAACTGGGGCCGGAGTTGGCGTTGCTCGTTCGGCGAGCCGACGGACGGTTCCGGAACGACGACGTTGCGGGGGCCGTGTCCGACTACGCCGCGGCGGTGAAGGGGGCGACCGAGGCCGGGCGGGCGGACCTTGCCGCGCGGTTCGCCTTCACGCTCGCCTCGAT
>JANQQW010000348.1 GCA_028284885.1 Planctomycetaceae bacterium | reverse complement strand
CAAGAGCTACTTCGACACGGGCGACCCGTACGCGAACGCGGCTCACCGGACGCTCGACGACGGAACGCCCCGGCTCGCCCGCGTTGCCCCAGCAGAACTCGGCGACGTTGCCGTGCACGTCGTGCAGGCCCCAAGGGTTCGCCTCGTAGCGGCCCACGCGGGCGAGCCGGGGCGTTCCGTCGTCGAGCGTCCGGTGAGCCGCGTTCGCGTACGGGTCGCCCGTGTCGAAGTAGCTCTTGTCGGCGAAGTTCCCGTGGGCCGGTAGGATGCGGACGTCGTCGCCGAAGGAGTAGGCGGTCGACGTGCCCGCTCGGGCGGCGTACTCCCACTGGTCGGACGAGGGGAGCGTGTACTCCCAGTCCTGCGGGATCCGGCCCGCCTTCCGTTCGGCTGCCGTCCACTGCCGGAACATCGACCGGGCGTCGTCGGAGTGCATCATCGTCAACGGGTCGTTCTTGTGCGTGCCGAGCATGTTCCGCGGGCGGTTCCGGGTGTTCTCGCGAATCGTCAGCTCGTACTTCGCGATCCAGAACCCCTTCGCGATCTCCACCTCGCGTTGCGTCTCGTCCGGGTAGCGGCCCGGTTCCGTCTCCGGGCTGCCGACGACGAACCGGCCGGGCGGGCACCAGCAGAAGACGGTCCCGCGGGCGTCGATCCACTCGTCGCCCGCCTTCTTGCCCTGGGCGAACTCGCCGGGACTCGCGACGGCACGAGAGCCGTCGCCGTCGAGCACGACCTCCGACGGCATCGTCGACCCGGCCCAGTCACTCGCCGCACGAAGGCCGTCCAACAGGTCGTCGTCGCCGGCCAACTGACGGCGGAGGGTCGAATCGTCCCGAACGGCCGCGAGCATCGCGTTCTCGGGCAGCTCTTCCTCGACCTTCGAGACGGGGTCGCGACCGTCGATCACGACGAGATTCTGCGTGCTGCCGCCGCGTGCGTCGAGGTCCTTCAACAGTGAGAGGACGCGGACGCCGCCGTAGCCGATCTTGCGGGCGTCGCCCGCCTTGGCGTCCGTCCCGACGAGGAACAGGCCCTTCTTGCCCTTGTAGTCGCCGGCGGCCGTCCAGCCGGAGAAGTAGACGAGGGCGGTCCCCTTCGTCGGCGTCGAGGCGGCGAACGCCTCGACCGCCTTGCGAAACTCGTCGCCGCTCGGGTTGGCGACCCGACGGACGACGAACCCGCGAGCCTCCAGCGTCTCGACGACCGGTGCCGGGTCGATCTTCTCCGAGGCGAAGGCCTCGTCGTCGTACCGGTCGACGGTGACGACGAGCGCGGCCCGGTGCTCGGCCCGAGCCGACGACGGCAAACCAGACAACACGAGAACCACCGCGAAACAGGCGATCGAGCGCATCGAATCTCGGAGGAGACGAGGAGGGGGTGGGTGTCAGACCGTCAACTCGGCGAGCGGGCCGGTCTGGTCGAGATCGGCGAGTCCGGTGTCGGCGATGCCGAACGTGTCACGGGTGTCGCCGACGGCCTGCAGGATCGAGAGGTACAGGTTCGCGATCGTGCGGTGACCGGAGTTGCCGTACCACGGGTACCGCAGGTAGCGGTCGCCGAGCTTGAGTCGGCCGCCGAGGTCGCCGATCAGCACGAAGGGCCACTCGTCGCAGCGGGGGTGATGCCCCTCGGCCGAGTCGGACATGTAGACGATGAGGGTGTTGTCGAGCATGCTGCCGTCCCCCTCGGGCACGGCTTCCAGGGTGCGGACGAACTTGGCGAGCTTCTCGAGGCACTTACGGCGAATGAGGGCGTGGCATTCACTCGCGGTGAGCCCCGCCTGCGATCCCCCGTGCCCGATCCCGTGGGCCCCGATGTAGCCGTTCCCCTTCCCGATCTCGCTGGCCATGCAGGAGAGGCCGATGCGGTCGGGGCCGGCGCCGCCGGAGACGGTGACGACGTTCGTCAGCCCGGCGATCATGGTTCCGGCGGCGACGTCGAACTGGGCCTCCAGACGGTCGAACACGCCCGTCGGCCCGGTCTTCGTCTCGGCGATGTCGGCCAGCTTGGCGTCGACGGTCGGCGTCGCGGCCGCGATCCGCTGCGACATGCCGGCGAGCTTGCCCTGCCGGTCGCTCATCTTCTCGAACGCCTCCAGGTAGCGGTCCAGCTTCTCGCGTTCGGAACCGTCGAGCCGTGTCCGCATCCGCTTCACGTCGTCGGCCATGAAGTCGAGCAGGTTCGTGTCGACGTCGAAGCTCTTGCGGGCCGAGCCGTCTGCGCCGGCGGCGAAGTACTGCCGGTGGGCGACAACGGGGTTCAGCAGCGTCGGCAGGGCCTTGCCGCGGGCGGTGGACGTGAGGTTGTACGTCAGCGAGGAGGCCTTGTTGGAGACGCCGAGGCCGACGTGCGGGTAGATGCCGCCGAGGTGCCGGGCGAGGGCCGCGTCGACCGTCTCCCCGTACGCCTTCTTCCCCATGGGCCAGCACCCCAGGGCCGCGAAGCCCATGTTGTGGCTGCCGCGGGCGATGCGGCCGGAGAGCCCGTGGATCATCGTCACCCGGTCCGCCCACGGCTCCAGCGGCTGCATGCTCGTCGAGAAAGCGTGTCCGGCGAGCGGTCGGTCTTCCAGATCGGACGGGTTCTTCGGGCGGTCGATCCCCTTCGGCTGCGTGTCGCCGGGGTAGACGCCGTTCCCCTGGACGAAGAACAGCACCCGGGCGGGTCGCGAGCCACTTTGGGGAGCAGCCTCCAGCTGGCGGAGGAACGAACCGAGGTACAGCCCGCCGACGCCGAGCGTCGTGCCACGGAAGAAGGTTCGTCGGTCGAGCATGTCAGTCCACCTGTCGGAGGAGGAAGGAGTCGGAGCTCAGCAGAGACGTCACAAGGGCGTTGAAGCTGCCGCCGTTGTCGCGGTAGGCGCTGTGAGCGTCCTGTAGGGTGTTGGCGTCGCCGAGCGTTTCGTTTCGGCCCGTGAAGAACCGGAACGCGTCGAACAGGTCTTCGTCCGCCACGCGTT
>JANQQW010000342.1 GCA_028284885.1 Planctomycetaceae bacterium | reverse complement strand
GCCGCCCGGCGTCGCGGGGGCATCGCATCCGATCGACGCGTTCGTGCGGCGTCGGCTCGGCGAGGAGCAGGTCGAGGTGCACCCGCCGAATCAGCGTGTAGCGGTCGGCGGGTGGCGACGGTTCGATCTTCTCCTCGCCGAGCCGACGCCGCACGAACGCGTCGATCGGATGCGATGCCCCCGCGACGACGGGCGGCGGCGACCGCTTCACCGGCTGGAACGACCAGTGCCCCGCGTACTCGGCCCCGGAGACGATCCACGTCTTCAGCGTCTCGATCTGCTCGGCGGAGAGCGGCTTCCCGAACTCCTTGGGCGGCATCTGCTCGAACTCGTCCTTCGACGTGATCCGCGCGACAAGCAGACTCTTGGCCGGCTTCCCGGCGACGACGGCCGGCGTGCCGTCCCGTTTCGCGAGAGCGGACTCGCGGACGTCGAGCCGCAGGCCGGCCTCACGGGTTTCGTCGTCCGGGCCGTGACACTGGAAGCAGTGGTTCGACAGGATCGGCCGCACGTCGCGGTTGAAGTCGATCTCGTCCGCGGCCGCCGAACGTACGGGCAGGCTGCCCACCGTGAGCAACACCAGGATAACGGACGGCAGCGGGGACGGACGCATCACAGCACGATCTCGCGTTCCGAGGCATTGTGACCGAGGAATTGGAGTCTACTGGAACCCCTGACGAACCGCACGGGGAGAGATTGTGCCACGCAGGACGACATCGACGGTGTCATGTTCCGCGTGGTCGAGCGGGCACGGCACGACGCTTTGAGCGGTCGGAATGGAATCGTTCGCAGGCGAGGAGGACCAGCAGGGGGGCGAACTCGATCCATGTGACGACGAGATCGAAGAAGACGATGCCGACGTACGGGGACCCGGCGACCGTGGAGTCGGCGAAGTGGGCGGCGAACCAGAAACGCAGGTAGTAGAGACTCGCGAAGCCGCTCACGAGAATCCAAGTGCGACGTCTCGCGAACGGCAGAAGGGGCACGGCCCAGCACCAGTACCACGGGTTCTGCGTGGGGGCGAGCATCCAGAACCATGCCAGGGTCGTGAACAGCCCGTCGAGCAGCGTGCGAGCTTCGGGGTCGAGCCAGACACGGCGGACCGAGCGAGCCACGAACGCACCCCAGACCGCGAGCGTCACCAGCCGTGCGACTACGAAGGCCGGGTAGACGCGGTGAACGCCGTCCACTCGCGGGACGCCGGACGTCAGTGCGGCCCTCCACGCGTCGGGCAGGACGGAGAACCACGCCTCCGGCTGCTCACCGAGCATCGCCGGGGTCTTGAGGTTCTCGATCAGCAACAGGAACAGGAAGTCGTTCATCTCCCAGGTCAGCAGAAAACGGGTCAGCCCCTCCTGTTCGGGCTGGGCGAGCTTCGCGTGGATCATGGGGAGGAGGACGACTGCGGAGACGCCCGCGAAGACGCCGGCGGCAGCGAGCGTGTGACGCGTGCCGAACCGACGGTAGGCGAAGGTCGCCACGACGGGGACGAGCAGGACCGGGTAGAGCTTCGCCCCGACCCCGAGAGCGAGCAGGCCGGCCGCGGCGAGCAGCCACCGCAACGGCTGTCGTGCGTCGCGGGTCCGCACGAGGGCGTAGACGGCGGCCGTGGCGAAGAAGACGGCGATCGAGTCGAGGTGCAGGCTGTTCCCGAACTCCTTCAGGACCAGCGGGCACCATGCGTAGGCGACCGACCAACCCGCCGGCATGTCGAGACGTCGGAGCAGGCCGAGCACGACGAGCACGGTTGCAAGATCGAAGGCGAGGACGAACGCCCGCATGACACGGGTCCGAAACGCCACGCTCGCATTCTGCGGAGTGACGGCGGCCGCCGCCGCGAACACCACTTGGCTGACGGGTGGGTAGGGCGTGCGGAGCTCCGGGAAGTGGACGCGAGCCAGAACGGTGTCGAGACCGCGGTTCTCGCGAAGTCCGCGTCGCAGGTTCGTCAGGTCCGTCGGTCCGTCGACCGCGGTCGCCGTGCGGACCTCCGCAGGACTGAACCGGTAGGGGGACACGCCCGCGACGGCGACGTTCCCGTCCCAGACGTACCGGTAGAAGTCGATCTCTTGGATCGGCACGCTGTCGAGCAGCACGGCTCGGGACAACACGGCGACGGTCAGCACGACCAGGGGGACGTGGCGGCTCCCGAGCCGTGTCGCACACCGCAGCCCCCACAGGTACGCCAAAAAGTCCAGGCCCAGCCACAGCAGCACCGTGACGACGGGCCGGTCCCGCTGGACCTCCGGAGCGAAGGCCCAACTCGCTCCACGGACGGCCCAGCAGGCCGAGAGGAGGACTCCGCCGGACACCAGCAGTCCGAGGAAGTCACGCGAGTTCGTCGTCTGTGCGTCGTTCACGGCCCGCGTTCCCTTCGACTTCCAGTCGCCTCGCTGCGCACGACGAAAGGGGCGGTCGATTCGACCGCCCCTTTCCTTCATTCGCTGTTCCGGTCAGTTGCTCATCGCGACTTCGCCGAACGGTTCGACGTCCAAGGGCACGGCCGGGGGGAGTCCCAACTCGGTCTCGAGTCGCCCGATGAACTTCTTGCCGGCGAGGTAGGTGCGTGGCTTCATCGTACGGATTCGCGACTTCCACGCCCGCTCCATCGCGTCGATCTCGTCCTGCAGCCGCGCCTCGACCTCGACCACCTCCGTCGTCGTCATCCGCATGGCGAAGAGGTACTCGATCTCGGCCCGCTGTTCGTGGAACAGGTTCGACTGCAGCTCCCTCGGCCAGTCGACGTTGCCCCGCGGGTCCACGGCACGGTTGTAGTCCTGGCTTCGCAGTTGGTTGCCCCGAACGGCGTCCCGGAGTCCGCGGAACCGCTTGCTTCGTTCCTCGCGAAGTGCGTTGGCGAGTTCGACCCGGTCGAGTCGGGCCTCGAGGATGTCGTTCCCGGCGTTCTCGATCTCGACGCGGTTCTCGATCCAGCGGCGAGCGGCCTCCTGGTAGTTGACGGCCGCCTCGCTGGCGTCGAGCTGCCCCTTGCCGACCGACTGGATCACGGCGGCCTGTCCACGGGCGAACCCCTCGGCAGCCGTCGAGGCGAAGTCGCCCGACGCCCCGACGCCGCCCACGTCGCCACCTCCCGTCCCGGCACCGCCGCCTCCGCCACCGATGCCACCACCCGCTCCACCGCCGACGTTTCGCGAACCGGACTGAGCGTGCGCCATGTCGGCAGCGGCGAGCGTCAGGACAACCATCGTCAGCGTCGTGGTCAGGGTCTTCATCGTCTCGCTCCTCGGTTTCGTGTGTCGTGTGTCGTGTTCCCCGTTGCTCCTGGGACGTGACGACCGGAGGCGGTCTTACCGCCTGTTCCGAAAGTTCCGGAAGTCGTACGGAACGAGGCCCGGCGACGATCCACGATCGTCCCCGGGCCTCGCACACGACACGTCTCCGTCACGGCAACGTCACCGCTCACGCCGCCGACACCTCGGCGGGAGAAGCCGAAGCCGTTTCCACTTTCCCGTCCGACCGGTCACAGAACCGATCGACGACCTTCTTCGCAACCAGTGGGAACACGCCGAGCAGGCCGAGTGCCAACGTCAACTGCAGCAGCTGCGGTCCGCTGAAGACGGCACCGGCACCGTCACGGGCCAACGTCTCCAGGTCGGGGACTCGCGACCCGGCGTAGACGTACACCAGGGTGCCGGGCAGCATGCCCAGCTGGCTGACCCACCAGAACGTCGTCGTTCGCAGCCGGGTCAGCCCCATGACGGCGTTCAGCACGAAGAACGGAACCGCCGGGACGAGCCGCAGCGTGAACAGGTAGAAGGCCCCCTCTCGCTCGACGGCCTCGTCGAACCGTTTCACACGACTCCCGAACCTCCGCCGGACGAAGTCGCGGCCGAAGTGCCGGCTGAGGAGGAACGCGATCGTCGCTCCGGTCGTCGAGGCGAAGCTGACCAGCACGGTCCCGACCAACGGACCGAAGAACCAGCCGGTCAGGAGCGTCAGTACGGCCGCCCCGGGAACGGCGAGTCCCGTGACCAGTGCGTACACCAGGAACGCCGCCCCGATGACGAGCAGCGGAGACCTTTGCTGCAGTGCGCGAAGGTCCGACTCTCGTTCGGCCAGACGCTCGACGAATTCGAGGGGACCTCCGAACTGGTACAGCAACCCGCCGACGAGCAGTGCGGCGGACAGGATCGCGACTCGCTTGATCCACACTTCGCCTGCCGAAGTCGCTTTCGGCTCGGCGGATTCCAGGCTGGCTGAGGACATCGTTCTCTCCTTCTCGGCACCACGGGCACCGAGGGCACGGGTTGGGTTGACGGGGCCGCGTGAAGGACGCGACTCGATAGGGGCCACGGACGCGGCGGCCCGACTGCTACTGGGCGTTGAGGCTCCAGTCATAGTCCAGGTACTTCACGTCGAGCCGGCCGCGGGCGACGGCCGCCCGGTGTTCCGCGGGCACGTAGGGGGCGATTGCCTTCAGCTGCCGAGAGTTCGTGGCGCCGAAGTCCTTCCCGAACCAGTCGAGGATGGAACTGAGATGGGCCGTCCGTCCGTCGACGCGGAAGTTCCTCGGCTGGGCGAAGAAGTTCCGGGCGTTCGCCGTCAGCTGCTCGTCCAGCCGGTCCGCCGTGTAGGCCTGGTTCCACAGTCGCGGGCAGCCGACGGAAGCACAGACGATGGCGAAGTGAATTCGCGGCTCGTCCATCTTCCGCAGGATCTCGTGCTCGACGTCCTCCAGCGAGTACCGCTCCCCGTCGACTGGCAACAGCAGGTGCTTCCAGATGTTGTAGCCGGTCACGCTGGTGTGGTTGCGGATGCTCTTGGTGGGGTACTCGCGAAGGATGCCGCGGACGGTGACGGCGTTGTACACGTTGATCCAGTAGGCGAGCCGGGCCTCGCGAGCGGCCCGCTTCGTCCGGGAGGCCGTCGAGAGGTGATCCAGGTAACGGTCGAGCGTGGCGACGTCGTCCCGGGTCCGCAGCCATGTCGCGTAGTCGACTCGTCCGTCGTCGTCCACGTACTTCTCGAGCAGCGCGTTCCACGGGCCGTGGTCGATCTGGTCGATCGACACCCTCGAGCGGGCGGGGACGTCGCGTCCGACGACGACCCGTTCCGCCCCGAAGGCCATGGAGTACGCGAGGCCGCCGGTTGCCGCGGCCACCAGGACACCAGTCGTGATCAGCAGTCGTCGATTCATCGTCTCGTTCCCCGTTCGTTTTGGCTCGGATTCGTTGGCAGTCATGGCTGCTCCACGGAGGTTCGACGCGGCGGACGACGAAACCCTTACCGCCGGGGAGCCCGGTTGCCGTGAGAAAACCCACGAGAGGCTCGTCTTCGGAAAATCGCAGCGAGCTCGGTAAGGGAAGCGCGAGTCGAGTCGTCTCTTCGAGGAGGAGGGACCGGTCGATGGTCCCCACACTTTCTCGCCCTTCATCGAGATCCGAGATGCCTCGCGCGACGACTCTGGTCCTGCTCGCCTTGGGACTTGCCAGCTTGCCGAACGCCGCGGACGCCCAGTCCGGCAGCCGATACCAACCACGTCCGACGTACCAGCCCCGTCCGACGTACCGGCCACGACCGACCACGCCGCGGAACGTGACTCCGCGACCACGTCCGGGGAGCACGACTCGCAACCGACCCGCCCCCACCGTCAGCACGCCGCGGCTCGGCCTCGAGGGCTACTGTCCGGTCGCCGTCACGAAGGACGGCACGTGGGTTCGTGGCAGCAGCCGTCACGAGTCCGAGCACGACGGCGTCGTCTACCGCTTCCCGAACGCGGCCGCCAAGGCGGCGTTCGACGCGAATCCCGACCGGTTCCTGCCCGCCTTCAACGGAGACAGCCTCGTCACCTTCGCCGAAACGGGGCGACGTCAGCCCGGACAGATCCGCTTCAGCGCCCGCAGCCGGGCGACCGGCCGCGTCTTTCTGTTCGCAAGCGCACGCGAGAAGGCGAGATTCGTCGCCGATCCGGGTCGGTTCACCCGGGACCGGAACGCGAGTCCACGGCCGAGCGAGAAGCCGGAGTGAGCACCTTGCACCCCCGGCGAGGCTTCGCACACACTCGTGAGATGCCTCACGGAGTCGGCACCACGTCGGGCGTACGATCGGCGGCGGCCTCGGACGGCTCGCAAACCGCGGGCACCGGGTCGAATCACGGGAGAACACGATGACTGAGGCACACCGGCGAAACGCCGAGCAGTGGATCGACCACCTGCGAGGCGACAGCGGCGTACGGGAGTCCGCGTTGACGGACCTGCGTCGAATCCTGCTCCTCGGCCTGTCGAAGGCGCTTCGCAGCCGCAACCTCGACGAGGCGTTCCTCGAGGACGTCGTGCAGGACACGCTCGTCAAGATCCTCGACCGTCTGGACCAGTTCCAGTTCCGCAGCAAGTTCACGACCTGGGCCATGACGATCGCCACGCGGGAGGCGATCACGGAGCTGCGTCGGCTGCGTTGGAAGGACGTCTCGCTCGACGACGTCTCCGACGGCGGACGGTTCGAGCCGCCGAACCCGGCGGACGACGACCAGCCCGAGGGGCACGCCGCCCGCACCGAACTCGTCGCCTCGCTCAAGCGGCTGGTCGACGGTCGGCTCACGGACAAGCAGCGCGTCGCCATCAACGCGGAGCTCTCCGGCATGCCGCAGGAGGAGATCGCCCGCCGCACCGACAGCAACCGCAACGCGATCTACAAGCTGGTGCACGACGCGCGGAAGAAGCTGCAGACCGGCCTTCGCGAGGAGGGGTACGACACCCGCGAAGTCATCCAGATCATCGCCTGAAGGGGGCCGACCATGCCGCTCACTTACGAACAACTGAAGGGGTTGATCGGCTTCGTCGCCGAGACGACCGACGACGAGATCACCTGCATCGAGTGCCTCGTGGGCATGGCCGAGCTGGCCGAGTTCCAGTTGGCCGGCCGGGAGATCGACGATGCCGTGGCCGTCATCCGGGACCACGTCGAATTCTGTCCCGAGTGCGCCGAGGAGTACGAGGTTCTCCTGGGGGCCCTCGAGGCGATCGGCGACGTGGAGGACGAGCCGGCGGTCGCGACCGACTGACCTGCCGAGACGACCGGACGAAGATCGGGAGCACTGCCGTGGAGTCGATCTACTGGGTCCCCTCGCGGGACTGCAACCAGAAGTGCCCGCACTGCTACAACGACTCGGGACCCGGCGCCCCGGGACTGTCGCTGGACGAGGTCGACGCGTGCGTGCGAAACCTCCCCGACCCGGACCGGGTCACGGTCGGGCGGTTCATCCTCTCGGGCGGTGAAGTGCTCGTCTGGCCGGAGCTGCTGTTCCACGCGCTGGGCCGGCTCCGGGAGCGGTACGGCGAACGAACGGAGCTGTGGGTGCAGACGAACGGCGACCTGCTCGACGGAGAGGCGCTCGACCGGCTGCTCGACGCGGGGGTGTCCCGCGTCGACGTGGCGAGCCAGGACCGGTTCCACGTCCGCACGTCCGTCACGCGGCGACCCGAGTTGACGCGACTCTTCGAGGACCGCGGCCTGACCGAGGTTCGAGTCGACGAGACCGAGCCGCAGCCGACGGACGGCCCGCGGTTCGCGTTCTGGGGCGCGACGGAGGACGAGTGGATCGGCCCGCTGTGGCCCCGCGGACGAGCCGTCGAACGCGGTCTGTCGAAGGCCACGCCGGAAGACCGCTTCTGCTCGCTGTGGAGCGGGGCCAAGTCGTTCCTCGACTACGACGCCCCCGGGTGCGAGGTCAACGTGCAGCTCTCCGACGTCTATCCCTGCTGCCCGATGACGTGTCGTCCGATCGGGAACCTCCTCGAGGAACCGCTCCTCGACACGCTCGACCGGCTTCGTGAGCACCCGGTGTTCCGTGCCCTGAACGAGGGCCGCCCCGAGGCCATGGGGGAGGCACTCGGTCTCGACGAGTCCCACGGCTTCGACCGCTCGCGAGCGCTCGGCAACCACTGTCTCTGGTGCGACGAGTTCTTCACCGTCCACGCACCCGAACTGCTCGAGTCCGGTGCCCGCACGGCTCGGTCCGAACCGTTCCTCGTGCAGCTGTCCGAGTCGGTCTGAGGAGAGGACCCGTGCCGGAACCCGACCCCGCGAGGACCGGCGCGAACGTCCCGGCGTGGCGACCACGCGTGCTCCGGTTCGCGTTCACCGTCGCGGCACTCGCGGCTGCCGTGGCGGCCGGATACGAGTGGAGACGGCGGTCGGTCCCCGTCGTCGAGCCCCCCGACCTGCACGCGATCTACAGCCGGGCCGCCAGCTGGAGTGAGGGTCCGCGAAACCCGGTGATCGTCATCCCGGGCTTCCTCGGCTCGAGGCTCGTCGACGAGAACGGCCGCGTTCTCTGGGGGGCCTTCGACCGACGCGCCGCCAGTCCGGACGACCCCGACGACGTGCGGCGACTCGCCGTCCCCATGGTCGAGGGCGTTCCGCTCGGCGAGCTCGACGACGACACGACGGCGGACGGCGTCCTCGACACGATCGAGATCGAGTTCGCCGGACTCGCGACCGAACGCCGGGCCTACTACGAGATCCTGCGGACGCTGGGGGTCGGCGGCTACCGCGACGAGATGCTCACCAAGTCCACGGTCGACTACGGCGACCAGCACTTCAACTGCTTCCAGTTCCCCTACGACTGGCGGCTCGGCGTCGCGGAGAACGCCGCTCGACTCGACGCCTTCATGGCCGAGAAGGCCGAGTACACCCGCCGCGAACGGAAGCGGCGGTGGGGCATCGACGATCCGCAGGTCCGGTTCGACGTCGTGGCCCACTCGATGGGGGGGCTGCTCGCCCGCTACTACCTCCGCTACGGGGCGGCCCCCCTCCCCGACGGCGAACTCCCGGAGCCGACGTGGGACGGGGCGCGACAGATCGACCGCGTCGTCCTCGTCGCACCGCCCAACAACGGCTCCGTGAAGTCGCTTCGCACACTCGTCGACGGGATCGCGCCGTCGACGTGGCTGCCGGCCTACCCGCCAGCCCTCGTCGGAACGTTTCCCGGGCTCTACCAGCTACTCCCCCGTCCGGGGGCACGGTCCGTCCGCGACGCCCGGGGAGTGACAGTGGATCTGTACGACGTGGAGTCGTGGACTCGGAACGGCTGGGGCCTCCTCGATCCGGACCAGGACGAAGTCCTGCACACTCTGCTGCCCGACGTGCCAACCGCCGTCCGCCGTCGAAGTCTCGCTCGGGAGCATCTCGAGAAGTGCCTCTCGCAGGCACGTCGTCTGCACGATGCGCTCGACCGGCCGGCCGTCCCTCCGGTGGGAACGACGCTCCACTTGTTTGCCGGTGACGCCATTCCCACGGCGTCGCAACTGGGGATCGACGCCGACGGCGAACCGAGAGTCACGGATGTCGAGCCGGGCGACCGAACCGTGCCCCGCGCGAGCGCGCTCGGGGACCGACGCGAACGAGACGACGAGTCGTGGCAGCCGCGGCTGGTCTCGCCGGTCGTTTGGACCTCGGTCGTCTTCCTGCCCGAGGACCACTTCGGACTCACTCGTCACCCGGCGTTCACGGACAACGTCCTCTACTTGCTGCTCGAGCAGCCCCGAGTCACCGGGCGGGCCGCTGAATTCTCGGAGAACTCGACGGAATCACGGTAAGCGACGGGGGCCTCGGTGCGTCACAGGCTTGTCCCCACCACGGAGCCGAAGGAGCCACGAGATGATCGCCACCGCCACGCGTACCAACGAACGTCCCGTTCTCCGCTTCCCCAAGTCCGCCGTTCGCCGTGCGTCGACGGGCGTCGTCGTGGTGATCCCGGCCCTGAACGAGGAGGACGCGATCGGCAAGGTTCTCGTCGAGCTGCCGAACGTCGACCGCGTGATCGTCGTCGACAACGGCTCGAAGGACGCGACGGCCGACGTGGCGAGGGCCCACGGGGCGTACGTCGTCGAGGAGCCTCGCCGCGGGTACGGGTCCGCGTGCCTCTGCGGGCTCGCCGAGATCGTACGACTCCGCGAGGACGGGACGCTCGATCCGCGGGTCGTCGTGTTCCTGGACGCCGACCACAGCGACGACCCGGGCGAGTTGACGCGGCTCGTGCGGCCGGTCCTCGACGGCGACGCCGACATGGTCCTCGGCTCACGGTCGCTGGGCGTGCTCGAGCCGGGGGCCATGCCGATCCAGGCGATCCTCGGCAACAAGCTCGCCTGCGGGCTGATGAACTTCTTCTGGTCGACGGACTACACCGACCTCGGCCCGTTCCGAGCGGTCGACTACGCCGCCCTGCGGTCGCTGGGAATGAGCGACCCGGACTTCGGCTGGACGATCGAGATGCAGATCAAGGCGGCTCGCGCCGACCTGCAAACGACCGAGATTCCGGTCCCGTACCGACGACGCATCGGCACGAGCAAGATCAGCGGGACGGTCGTCGGCACGGTGCGCGCCGGCTGGAAGATCCTCTACACGATCGCCAAGTACGCCGTGAGCTCGCGCTGAAGGTGACGGCGGACACGTCGAGGCCGCGCCGCGTCAGACTCGTCGCGATGACGATCGACCTCACGCGAGTGCGGCCGATGCTTGCGGTGGACGACTTCCTCAGCAGACGTCTCGCAAAGTAGCGAGCCGTCGAGGCCGGTGTTGGCGTCGAACCAGTCGATCTCGACAGCGTGCAACCATTGCTCGTGCGACCTTTCCAACGGGAAGGCTGACGCTCTCACGCCCGCCGGGTCACGGCACGCGGCAGTAGACCGTCGCCGGTCTCGTGAGCGTTCGGCTTCGTGACCAGTCGCCCGTGGGCTTCGGGGACGAGGCTCGCCAGGAGCGGCGGTCCCTTCGCTGGGAACTGTTCGTCCGCCGGGCCTCTCGACGCGAGCGGCCAGGGGATTCGAGCCGTTCTCGACTCTCGACGAGGTAAGGCCACCCGACGTCGTCGCGTCGAACGACCACGACCGTGTGAGGTGGCTCACGCGGCGGCGAGGCAAGTCACGAGAAGAGCGGGGCCGTTCATGTCCGTGTGGAGTCCCAGTCCGGTCGAGGTGGCCCGACATCTTCGATACGCGGCGCCGCTGTCGTCGTTGGACGAGGCGAGCCTTCGCGCCGTCGCGGCGGTCGGCCGGAGTCGCACGCTCGCTGCTGGCGAGATCCTCCGTTCGTCCCGTGAGGAGTCGGTGGTGGTCGTCGTCGCGGGTGCGCTCAGCGTTCGGCGTTCGTCGAACGCGGGTCAGGTCGCCGTACTGACCGTCGTCCGGCCCGGCGAGGTCCACGGGTTGTCGAGCGTGTTCGGCGGCAACCGCGAACGCGACCTGGTCCGCGAGGCCGCCGTGCCGTCCCGAGTCGTCGAGCTCCCCGGCCCCGTCGTCGTGGAGAGGATCCTCCTGGATCGGGGCGTGACGGAAGACGTGCTGCGACACCTGTCCGCACGGCAACTCGAGGTCGAGGACCGGTTGCTCGACACGCTGCTGCTCCCCAAGTCCGGTCTGGTCGTCCGCATGCTCGACCGCTTCGCCGTCGCGGAGGCCGGCAGCTTCGTCCGCTCGGTCCGCGCCACGCACCAGGAGCTGGCGTGGTTTGCGGGTTGTACGCGGGAGACGGCGACCGTCGTCATCTCGCGACTGCGTGAGGAGGGGATCGTCGCGACCCGCCCCGGCCACATCGAGATCCTCGACGACGATCGCCTCGCGAACTGGAGGGACTCGGGGTAACGGCCTCGAGCGTGACCCAGCTCACAGAAGAAGTCCGCTTCGTCGTCGATGATCGCTCGCGTTCGACGGTCACGAAGGCGGAGGAGCCCTGATGCAATTCTCGCGAGTTCTCGTTCTCTCTCTGATGTTGACGTTGGCGACGTTCGCCCTCGGTGGATGCGGGACGTCCGACGCGCCCCCGAGCTCGGAAGGCACGGGCGGGGCGGAACCGGCCGAGTCGCACGACGCCTCGGCCGGCGACGAACACGAAGGCAGCGGGACGCGGTAGGTCGACGAGCCGCTCAGGGCGTCGCCGGCTCGAGTCCGACGACCTC
>JANQQW010000331.1 GCA_028284885.1 Planctomycetaceae bacterium | reverse complement strand
GGTGAGGTGGCCGGCGAGTCGGTCGGACGCCTCGGGGTCGTCCGCGTCACAGAGCCCCACGGTCTCGGCGAGCACGCCGTACAGCGGGCCGACCACCTCGGCGTTGAAGCGGACGACGTGCGGCAGCATCACGCCGACCGCGATGCCGTGCACGGTCTCGAAGTTCGCCGAGAGCGGGTTGGCCAGCGAGTGGGTCGCCCCCAGCATGGAGTTCTCGATGGCGGCCCCGGCGAGGTGGGCGCCGAGCAGCATCATGCCGCGGGCCTCCACGTCAGCCGGATCGTCGAGCACCCGCGGGAAGCCGGACTCGAGGAGTTCCCAGGCGCGGCGACCGTGCAGTTGCGACACGGCGTTCCGCGGCTTCGTCACGAACGTCTCGACGGCGTGGCTGACGGCATCGACACCAGTGGCGGCCGTCACCGAGCGGGGCATGCTGACGGTCGTCTGCGGGTCGAGGACAGCGACGCGGCAGGCGGCCTTCTTGTCGCCGCAGGCCATCTTCATGTGCGTCTCGGCGTCGGCGATGAGGGCGAACGACTGGGCCTCGCTGCCGGTGCCGGAGGTGGTCGGGACGGCGATCATCGGCAGCATGGGCTTGGTCGCCTTGCCCACGCCCCAGTAGTCCTGCATGCGGCCGCCGTTGGTCAGCAGGAAGTTCACGCCCTTCGCACAGTCCATGCTGCTGCCGCCGCCGAGGCCGACGATCACGTCGACCTCCGCCTCGCGGGCCACGGCGAGCCCGCGTTCCACGTCGTCGGTCGTCGGGTTGGGCTGCGTCTCCTCGAAGACCGTCACCTTCAACCCGGCCGCCAGCAACGACTCGGCCCCGCGCGTCGAGTGGCCGGCCTGCTCGACCCCCTTGTCGGTGACGAGCAGGGCTCGCGTGCCGCCGTACTCCCGGGCGAGTTCGCCGACCCGGTCCAGCGTGCCCGCACCGAAGACGACCCGCGTCCGGGGCTCGTAGTCGAAGGGGGTCAGCAGTTCCCCGGGACTGGTCGCGGTGGCTTCGGGGCGAGGCTGAGACATCCGGAGTCCAGCGGGGTGGGGGCCGGCTTGGCGAGGACCGAACCGGAACGATGGCCCTCGTTCGCGACCCGATCGGCGGGAGGCGGTTCTCCAACCGCACGCCGGATTCTATCCGTCGCCGCCCCGAATCTCAATTTGCCGACCGGGCCGGGCGCTCATGCCGCCACCCGGTCGCCCCAGCGGATCACGTTCAGCAGCGGCCACATGCGGATGCCGAACCGTTGCGGGGCGGCGGCCAGCTCCTCGATCGCGACCGGCTGCAGCAGCTCGCGGGCAAACGGGCTCGTCCGCAGCACGTTCGACACCTCGGCCTCCCAGGGACCGGACAGCCACTGGGCCACGGGGGTCGGAAAGCTCGCCTTCGGCCGCATCGCGAGCGAGGCGGGCATCATCGTCGAGGCAACCGACCGTAGCACCCGCTTCGAGCGGAGGCTGCCGCGACGAGCGAGTTCGCCACTCGCGAGGAACGGGGCCGGCTCGGCCGGATCGACGTCGATTCGTCGCGACACGGGCAGCTGCAGAACCTGTTCGACGAGTCGGTGGTCGGTGAACGGCACCCGGGCCTCCAGCCCGACCGCCATCGTCGCCGTGTCCAGACGTGCGAGCAGGGCCTCGAGATTCACGCGGTGCAGCAGACCCTGCTGCCGCTCCGCGGCCGGGAGCCCCTCGAAGGAGGCGAACTCGCGGGCGTACGCCTCGACCATCGGTCGGTCCTCGCCGGCCGCCTCCCACACCTCGGGACGCAGCAGTGCCGGCTTCGTCGCCGAGGGAATCAGACTGTTGCCGGCGAAGTAGTGGTCGACGTCGTCCGCGAACCGGTCGCGACCGTACTGCCGCAGCAAGCTCGCCCGCAGCAGCCCTGCGGACGACGGCGTGCCGGTCCAGTCCCCCGCGGCGAGGTGCTGCGACTGCTCGAGGTCCCGGCCGGACCAGTGCTGCACGGCGTAGCCGCAGAAGAGCTCGTCCGCCCCCTCTCCCCCCAGCACCACGCCGACGTGCGGACGCATCGTCTCGGCGATGCGGAGGATCACGACGTCCGAGGGCGTCGAGACCGGTGTCTCGTAGTCGTCCAGCAGCCGCTCCCACTGCTCCGTGTACTCGGCCGCCGAGACGCGGACCTCCGAGTAGTCGAACCCGACGTGCTCGGACGCAGCGCGGGCGAAGACGAAGTCGTCCGTCGCCTGCTCGCCCTCGTCAGCCCGGCCGCAGCCGCCGAGGAAGCGGCCGCCCGTCTCGTCCCGGACGCAGCAGGCGAGCATGTTGGAGTCGACGCCGCCGCTCGTGAACATGCCGACCGGCACGTCGCTGGCGAGTCGAATCCGCGTCGCCTCGCGGAGTTCTCGTTCGACCCGACCGACCGCCTCGCGATCGTCGAGGACGTCGGCCGACGACTCCGTGCTGAACGGCAGCGACCAGTAGGAGTCGATCGCCACCTGGTCGTCGCGGAGCACGAGCCGTTCGGCCGGCAGCAGCTGCCAGATGCCGTGGTAGACCGTCTCCCGGCGGAGCGTCAGTCGCAGCGTCGTCAGGTAGTGGCTGACGACCGACCAGTTCGGCCGCGGCGAGACCCGCGGGTGCCGCAGGATGGCGGGCAGGCTGCTGGCGAAGACGAGCGTCTCGTCGACCTCGGTCACGAACAACGGCTTCACGCCGCAGCGGTCGCGGGCGAGCAGCAACTGCTTCTCACGGAAGTCGTACAGGCCGAAGGCGAACATGCCGCGGAGGTGCTCGACGCAGTCGACGCCCCACTCCGCGTACGCGGCCATCACGAGTTCCGTGTCGCACGTCGTCCGCAACGGGTGGCCGCGTTCGAGCAGCTGCCTCCGCAGGGAACCGTCGTCGTAGACCTCGCCGTTGTAGACGAGCACGCGCTGTCCGTCGTCGGAGACCCAGGGCTGCCGGCCGCCGTCACGGTCGCGGATCGCGAGGCGGCGGTGGGCGAAGAAGACGTTCCGCTCGGAGAAGGAGCCGACGTCGTCGGGGCCGCGGCTCGTCATGCGGTCCCGCATCGCCAGCACGGCGGACTCGTCGAGCCCCGGCGTCCGTCCGGGAGCCGACACGATGCCCAGGATGCCACACACGCCTCGCCCCCTCCCGACGTCCCTGTCGCGACCAGACCGCGGTCGGGGGTCTCATCGGTGTCCGGTCGGAAGGCCCGTGAGCTGGGCTGCGAATGCAACACGTCGCAGGCGTGTGCCGGGTGTGCGGGTCGTACGGGTCGTGCCGACCGAACACCCACGGCTGACGTCCCACGATCGTCGGACACTCCAAAGTTCCGCCGACGTCTGTAGGGGCCGGACTCCGTGCCGGCCCTGAGCGGTCGAGCGGGATCGGGCTCCGAGGAAGGAGCCGACGTTGTCGTGATATCGTTCGTCACGACGACTCGGGGTGATAACGGAGTGGACACCGCAGGGCCGCCACGGAGTGCGGCCACTACAGAGTTCGCACCCCGGTCGTACAAGTGAACTCAGCCGACGAGCGGATCGACGAGTCCCGCTTCCGCGAAACCCTTGGCCCGCAGCAGGCACGAGTCGCACTTGCCGCAGGGGCGACCGTGCTCGTCGGGGTCGTAGCAGCTCAGGGTGAGGCCGTAGTCGACGCCGAGTTCCGTGCCGCGGCGGATGATCTCGGCCTTCGTCAGCGAGACGAGCGGCGTGTGGATCGTCCACGCCTCCCCCTCGACCCCGACCTTCGTGCCGAGGTTGGCGACCTGCTGGAACGCGGCGACGAACTCCGGTCGGCAGTCGGGGTAGCCGCTGTAGTCGACGGCGTTCACCCCGATGAAGAGGTCCGTCGCCCCCAGCGTCTCCGCCCAGCCTAGGGCGAGCGACAGGAAGATCGTGTTCCGGGCGGGGACGTAGGTGACGGGGATGCCGGCCTCCATCTCGTCGTCGCTGCGGTCCTTCGGGACGTCGATCTCGTCCGTGAGGGCCGACCCGCCGAAGGCCCGCAGGTCGATTGGGCAGACGATGTGCCGCGCGACCCCGGCCGCCTCGCAGACCCGCTCGGCCGCAACGAGTTCGTGCCGATGCCGCTGCCCGTAGTCGAACGAGATCGCGTGACAGTCGAACCCCTCGGCCTTGGCGATGCCGAGCACCGTCGCCGAGTCGAGCCCGCCGCTGACGAGCACGACGGCCTTACGTCCGGATTCAGTCGCCATTGCCGTCCAGTGCCTGAAGTCGTCTGGTCAAGTCGGTGCCCAGTTGCGGGAAGTCGGCGACGAGAATCGCCCAGAGGATGTCGTAGTCGATCGTGTCGTATCCGTGAATCAACCGGTTGCGGAGGGCCACGATCTCGGTCCACGGGATCTTTGGCGTCGCCTCACGCTCGGCTTCCGAGACTCGGGCGGCTGCCTCCCCGACGATCTGGGCGAGTTGAACGAGCGCGAGGGCCAGCAGGCGATCATCGTCGAGGTCGGTACGCGACCGCCCGGACACGAAGGCCATCGCCTCCTCGCAGTGCGCGAGCATGTGACGCAGTGCCGACTCGTCACGCATCGACATGGAGCGGCTCCGCGGTCTCCATGACCCGCGCACGTATCGCCTCCGGCAGCGAGGCCGGCGTGTTCAGATCGACCGTGCGGCCGAACAGTCCCGCAAGCTCCTCCTGGAGCGTGAAGAACGCCAGTCCCGGCGTCCGCCCGGGAACGAACTCCACGAGCAGATCGACGTCGCTCTCGGGGCCGAAGTCGTCGCGAAGGGCCGAACCGAAGAGCGACAGCCGGCGGACAGAGTGGCGTCGGCAAATCTCGGCGACGGCCTCAGGCGGAACCTCCAGGGCAACGGGCATGGACGACTCCTCGTTTCGGCGGACGACGGCCACCGGGCCGTCTGTGGCCCATCGTAGGGGGCGTGGCTAGAATCCGGCAACTTCCGAACACCACGCCTGAAGGCCTGCGCCGATGTCCGAGGAAAAGCAGCTGATTCGTGTCGGTCACAGCCCCGACCCCGACGACGCGTTCATGTTCCACGCGCTCGCCAACGACAAGATCGACTCCGGCCCGTACCGGTTCACGCACGAGCTGCAGGACATCGAGACCCTGAACCGCCGGGCCCTCGACGCGGAGTTGGAGCTGACGGCCGTCAGCCTGCACGCGTACGCCCACCTGACCGACACCTACGCCCTGTGCGCCTGCGGGGCCAGCATGGGGGACGACTACGGCCCGATGGTCGTCGCCCGCGAGGAGTGGTCGGTCGACGACCTGAAGGGGAAGAAGATCGCCGTCCCCGGCACGATGACGACCGCCTTCCTCACGCTGAAGCTGCTGCTGGGCGACACGTTCGAGCACGAGGTCCGCGAGTTCGACGAGATCCTGAACGTCGTCGAGCGGGGTGAAGCTGACGCCGGGCTGATCATCCACGAGGGACAGCTGACGTACGGCGAGCAGGGCCTGAAGCTGATCGTCGATCTGGGCAAGTGGTGGATGCAGGAGACTGGGCTGCCGTTGCCGCTCGGGGCGAACGCCATTCGCAAGGACCTCGGCAAGGAGACGATGGAGGAGGTCACGAAGTACCTCAAGGAGAGCATCGCCTACGGTCTCGAGCACCGTGAGGAGGCGCTCGACCACGCCCTGCAGTACGGCCGCGACCTCGACCGTGGGCAGGCGGACGAGTTCGTCGGCATGTACGTCAACGACTGGACGATGGACTTCGGCGAACGAGGCCGGGCCGCCGTCGCCGAACTGCTGAAGCGCGGGTACGAGGCGGGCGTGGTGCCGAACCCCGTCGAGCTCGAGTTCGTGGGTTGATTCGAACCGCAGAGACGCGGAGGTCGCAGAGAGCAGCCGCGGACAGCGCAGACAGCACGGATGACTGAGGACATCTGTGGTATCCGTGCTATCCGCGGTCTCAGTTCAGCCCGACCGCACAGAGTTCGCCGGTTGGGTTGAACCACAGAGACACAGAGGGCCACAGAGAGGACGGAATCCCCGTCGATCGGCGGATGTTTCGGAGAGACACCACTGCTCGTACTTGGTTTGCCTGCTTCTCTCACGTTGGCAGCACTCGAGCAATGGCGGTTCGAGCAGGCCTCTCGTGCTCGTTCCCCGCGACCATGATCGGGATCGCGCGGTGAGCGCTCGAAGGCGTGGCCATCCAAGTGGGGACCTCTCCGATTCCCTCTGTGTCTCTGTGGTTCTACTTCTTCCCCGCCGCGCGCTGCACGGCGAAAAATTCCCGCAGGATCCCCGCGCACTCGGGCTGCAGCACGCCGCCGAGGACGTTGCACTGGTGGTTCAGGCGGGGGTCGTCGGTGATCTGGTACAGCGAGTGGCAGGCCCCGGCCTTCGGGTCGTCGGTCCCGTAGACGACGTTCGGGATGCGGGCCTGCACGATCGCCCCGGCGCACATCGGGCACGGTTCGAGCGTGACGTACAGCGTGCAGTCGAGCAGTCGCCACGAGCCGAGCGACTCGGCCGCCTGCGTGATGGCGACGATCTCCGCGTGGGCCGTCGGGTCGTTCAGCTGCTCCCGCTGGTTGTGGGCCGAGGCGATCACGCGGCCGTCGTGGACGACGACCGCCCCGACCGGCACCTCCTTCTCCTCGAACGCCACCTGGGCCTCCGCGAGGGCCCGCAGCATGTACGGCTCGTGCGGCGAGAGCAGGTTCGGCGGCGGGACGTCCATCGGCGCGGCTCCAAGTGCAATGTCGCCCGCGAGGATAGACGCGGCGACCCCACGATTCCCAGTGGGAGGGCCGGGCAGCAGCAACTATAGTTCGCCCCCATGAACGCGAACCGCTACCCGCTCTTCGTCAAACGGGACC
>JANQQW010000324.1 GCA_028284885.1 Planctomycetaceae bacterium | reverse complement strand
CGAACGGTCGAGTCGCTCGCCCGCCGAGCCGTGTCTCTCGAGCCGACGGTCGCCACCTACCGACTCGGGCTCGCCGAACTGCTGTACGACGCGGAACGGATCGACGAGGCGGCCGATCTCGTCGCCGACTTCACGCCCGAGGAGATCCGCGCGGTCGGATCCGTCGAAGGCGTGGAGTTCCTCGCCGAGATCTACGAGTCCCGACGTGACTGGCGGCGTGTCGTCGTCTGCCGCGAGCAGCTGCTGCAACTCGAGGTCAGCCAGTCCACGGCCGACGAGCGCTAGGAGACCAACGTGAACACGCTCCTGACACACTTGGGAATCTTCGCCGTCTTGGCGTCCCCGTTCGCCGCAGCCGCCGGACTCCGGCTCGTGGCGACGACGTCGGGACGGCGACGAAGTCGAACGCGACTGGCGGCCTGCGTCGCCGTCGCGGTCACCGTGGGGGGCTTGGCGGACGCGGGAGAACGCTGGATCGGGTTCCAAGGGCCGATCGCAGCCGACGTCCGCGCCGCCAGCCTGCCCCTCGAGTGGACACCCACCGAGAACGTCGCGTGGAAGGCCGAGGTCCCCGGCTACGGACAGTCCAGCCCGGTCGTCTGGGACGAGTCGATGTACGTCACGTCGGTCTCGGGAGACATGAAGGAGAACTTCCACGTCACCGCGTGGACGCTCGACGGCAAGCAGCGGTGGCAGCACGACGTCGTCGCCGCCTCGCAGTTGAAGAACTCGAACTACGTCAGCCGTGCCGCCCCCACACCGGTCGTCGACCAGGCCGGGCTCGTCGTGCTGCTCGAGTCGGGCAACCTGCTCGCTCTCGACCACGACGGCAAGGTCGTCTGGGAACGGGACCTCGTGAAGGAGTTCGGCGCGGTCGACTCGCGGCACGGCCTCTCCTCCTCCGTCCTCGCCGTCGGCGGCCACGTCGTCGCCTGGATCGAACGTGAGAAGGATCCCTACCTCCTCGCCGTCGAGCGACCGACCGGCAAGACGGCTTGGAAGGTCGAGGGACTCGGCGCGACCTCTTGGAGTACGCCCACCCTGCTCGACGTCGGCAACGGCGAGACGCACCTCGTGCTCAGTGGCAGCGGCAAGCTCGCCGGACTGAACGCGAAGACGGGCGAGCGACTCTGGTCGCTGGAGGGGATCGGCGGGAACACGGTCGCCCGGCCGCAGCCGATCGGGACGGGCCTGCTGCTCGTCGGCGCGTCCGAAGGTCGCGGCGGTGCGACGGCCGGGGCCGGGCCGGACAGCAACGGCGTGGTGAAGGTCGCGAAGTCCGACGACGGTTGGGCGGCCGACTTCGTCTGGCGGGCGGAACGGGCGACGTCGTCGTTCGGCTCGCCGATCGTGCACCGCGGGCTCGCCTACTTCGTGAACCGGACGGGCGTGCTGTTCTGCCTGGACGCGAAGACCGGCGAGGAACGGTACGCCGAGCGGCTGCCCGAGAGCATCTGGGCGACGCCGATCGCGGTCGAGGACCGCGTCTACTTCGTGGGCAAGTCCGGCACCACGGCCGTCGTGAAGGCGGGCGACGAGTTCGAGATTCTCGCCGAGAACCGGTCGTGGGAGGCCGGCGGCGGGGCCCGGAAGCCGGGCGACTTCTCCGGCCCCGTGCAGTACGCGGCGGTCGCCCTGCACGACCGCCTGCTCGTGCGGCGGGGCGACGTCGTCTACTGCTTCGCGAAGGAGTCGCAGCCCGAGGGCGAGTGAGTGAGTGAGTCGGAAGCGACAGCGAGAGGCCAGCAAGCGACGCAGGGACTCCTGCTTCAGCCAGCCAGCCGCATGTCGACGACCGGAGGGTCCGGCCGTCATCACGCCAAACTGGACGACTGAGGGAGAGAGAGATGTCGAGCGAACCGATCGCCGCGCGGCGGCGAGGTTTCACACTGATCGAACTGTTGGTGGTGATCGCGATCATCGCGATCCTGATTGCCCTGCTGCTGCCGGCCGTGCAGCAGGCGCGCGAGGCGGCTCGGCGGACGAGCTGCAAGAACAACATGAAGAACATCGCCCTGGCCGTGCACAACCGGCACGACGCCTTCGGCACGCTCCCCTACAGC
>JANQQW010000323.1 GCA_028284885.1 Planctomycetaceae bacterium | reverse complement strand
GCTGTAGGGGAGCGTGCCGAAGGCGTCGTGCCGGTTGTGCACGGCCAGGGCGATGTTCTTCATGTTGTTCTTGCAGCTCGTCCGCCGAGCCGCCTCGCGTGCCTGCTGCACGGCCGGCAGCAGCAGGGCGATCAGGATCGCGATGATCGCGATCACCACCAGCAGTTCGATCAGCGTGAAGCCTCGCCTCGCGCGGAACGTTGAAAGCGTGCCTCGCATTCTCCATGTCTCCAACAAGCGGGGAAATCGACGGTTGCCGGACCCTCCGACAACTCGAAATTCGCTAGCTAGAGCAGGGATTGCGTCGCTGGCTGTCTCGCACGGCCGGGCAGCACAGGCCCGACATCGAGACTCAGTCTCAACATTCTCGAGCCGGTGTCAAACGAAAAAACCGCCCAAGCGGAACTTTCCGAGCCTGTCAGCTCCGACGCTGAACTCGCCTCGGCATAATCGGGCCCACAGCCATGCGGGAGTTCGTCCTGTCCGAGAACTCCCGCCGAAGTCGTCGCCTTGATGGAGAGAGCCTTCCCCGCTGCGAAACTGCAGCGCGGAAGGCGTGCGCACGTTGTCGATTCTCCCGTCCGCCTCGCTGTTCGGACTACGCCGCACGGCGAAGCGGCGTCGTCGTCTCGATGCAGAAGCCTGCAGCGACGGAGTCGTCGCGGAACATCTGGACCGTCTCGCGGGAGAACTCGACAAGGTCCTTCCCGACGTTGCCGAGCTTCGAGAGGATCCCGTTCGTCACGGTGATGATCTCGCAACCGATGTCGCTCGCCTGGAAGACGTTGAGAACCTCGCGGGGGCTGGCCCACAGGAGTTCGACCCCGTGGAACCGGCTCGTCATGGCATGTGCGTGTCGCATCAACGGCACGGGGTCGACGCCGCTGTCCGCAATGCGACCGGCGAAGACGGACACGACGGCCGCGGTCCGGCCGCCGACGGCGCGGCAGACCTCGGAGACCTGTTCGAGGGTGAAGATCGCAGTCACGTTGAGCTTGACGCCGGCGGACGCGAGTTCCTGCAGGACCGGTGTCGTGGGTTCGCCGAGCGTGTTGGTGACCGGGATCTTGACGTAGACGTTCTCACCCCAGGAGGCGATCTCGCGGGCCTGGGCCTCCATCTCCTCCAAGGAGTCCGAGAAGACCTCGAACGAGATCGGACGATCGGTGATGTCGCCGAGGATCGTCGTGGCGAACCCCTTGTAGTCGGTGATGCCGGCGCGGCGCATGAGCGTGGGGTTCGTGGTGAACCCCTTGATCAGCGGGTTCTGGGCCAACGCGAGCATCTCCTCGCGGTTCGCTCCGTCGGCGTAGATCTTGACTCGAAGGTCCTCGATCGCAGGCATCATGCCGCTCCTCGTCGTGTGGTGAGTGGGAGAATCCGTTCCGTGGCCTCGGTGAGCGAGCGCACCGTGAACTCGGCCGGGGGGGCCGGCCTTGGTTCGTCGTAGTCGTGGTCGAGGAAGATCGTCCGGCAGCCGGCCCTCTGCCCGGCGAGCACGTCCTTCCAGCGATCGCCCACGAGCCAGCACTCGGGGAGATCGAGCTGCCAGTCTGCCGCCGCCTCGAGAAGCATGCCCGGGTTCGGCTTCCGCCGCGGATGGTCGCCGTCCTCGAAGGAGGCGTAGACCGCGTCGAGCGGCAACAGGGACCGCAGTCGGTCGTGAATGGCGTCGACGACCTCGCGCGAGCAGGTCCCGCGGGCCACGTCGGGCTGGTTGGTGACGACGACGAGCCGGTAGCCCGCTGCCCTCAAGGTCCGCAGGGCGCGCGGGACCTCCTCGGGCACGACGAGTTCGGACACGTCGGCCGGTGGATGGGGACGCCCGTGGCGAACGACGGCCTTGTTGAGCACGCCGTCCCGATCGAGGAAGACCGCACGGTTCACGCCGCGATCTCCCACTTCGTCCGCTCGACCTTGACCGCGGGGTGCGAGACGAGCAGGTGTTGCACGACGGACTGGAAGGCCTCCGCGTGCGGCGTCACGTTCGTCGGGTTGACCGTGGGCACGATGCAGCAGGCGGTGGCAACGCGAGCCGTGTGACCGCCGTCGCGGCCGACGACGCCGAGAATCCTCGCTCCGACGCCTTCGGCGAACTCGAGGGCGCGGACGAGGTTGGGGCTCACGTTCTTCTCGAGATTGCCGCCGCCGACCGAGAACACGAGGACGGTGTCGGAGGGCGTCAGGCGGCAGCCGGCGAGCCAGGTCGAGAAGACGGTGTCCCAGCCTTCGTCGTTCGTCCGTGCCGTCAGCTCGGAGACGTTGTCGGTCGGCGCGTACGTCTCGATTCCGGCGATCTTGCGGAAGTCGTTGACGGCATGGGACGCGTTCGCCGCGCTCCCGCCGACCCCCAGAACGAACAGCCGGCCACCGGTTTCCCGTGTGTCGGCGAGGATCCGTGCCATCTCCTCGATCGCGTCCGTGTCGATCGCGTCGAGTACGCTTCGAGCTTCGTCGAGATAGGTCTTCGCAAAGGTCGTCATCAGGCCGCCTCTCGATTTCGTTGGGTTCGGATGAACGTGTCGGTTTCCTCGAGTCCGTCGAACGAGCCGATCTCGAAGAACCGTTCGTGGACCTCGTGGGCCACGAGCCGCCCCTCGGCAAGCGCTTCCTGATAGACCAGTTCGAGGTCGTGGGGTTGGTCCGCGGGGACCGCGTCGAGCAGTTTCGCCGAGAGCACCCCGAGCCCGTAGTCGATGTGCCGCTTTCCCGGGGTGTCACCGGACTTCTCGTAGGCGACGATGCGGTTCTCCTCGAAGAGCACGTTGCTGCTGTCGAACCGTCCGTCGTTCCGGTAGACGGTCATCAGGGCGTCCAGACCAGAGTCCTCGAACGTCCGCTGCACGGCGCGGAAGTCGCAGGTCAGGTAGCTGTCGCCGTAGAGGACGAAGAACGCCTCGCCCAGGTGCGGGAGCGCCCTTCGGAGCGCCCCGGCCGTTCCCAGCAGGACCTCGCCGTCGTAGACGCAGGTGACGTCGACCCCGAACGCGGCCCCGTCGCCGACGAACTCCTCGACCATCTCACCTCGGTAACCCAGGCACAGAACGACCTCCTGCACGCCCTGCCTCGCAAGGCTGCGAAGCTGGTGCGCGACGAACGGCTCCCCGGCGACTTCGAGAAGCGCCTTGGGGAACGTCTCCGTCAGCGGTCGCATGCGGGTGGCGAGACCGCCGGCGAGGATCGCCACCGGGAGGCTGTCGTTGAACACGGGCTCGGTTTCCTTTCCGAGAGGTCGGTCGGGTTCAGCTCGAGACCAACTTGGTGCCCTCGAAGTCGAAGCGGAAGCGGACCTCCTCCAGTCCCGCCTCGTGCATCGCGTGTCTCAGGCGAACGCGGTCCTCCGTGTAGAACATGAGGAACCCGCCGCCGCCGGCTCCGATGAGCTTGCCGCCGATCGCTCCGTTCGCCAGCGCGACCCGGTGGCAGTCGTCGATGCGGTCGTTGCTCATCTTGTTGGAACGTTTCTTCTTGTGCTCCCAGTGCACGTTCATCAGCTCGGCGAACGCGTGCAGGTCGCCGGACTCCAGCGCGGCGGCGCTCTGGTGCCCCATCTCCTTCACGAAGTGCAGATTGGCCGTCATCTCCGGGTCGTTCTTGCGGCTCTTGTCGTCCTGCTCCTTCAGCGTCTTCGAGGCCGACCGCGTGAATCCGGTGAAGAACAGCAGCAGGTTGTCCTCCAGGTTGTAGATCGTCTCCTCGTCGACGTTCATCGGGCGAGTGGTCACGCCCTCGCTGTCGAAGTCGAATCGCGTGAGCCCGCCGTACGCGGCGATGTACTGGTCCTGCCGTCCGATCGGACTCTTCAGCAGGTCAAGCTCGATATGGCAGGCCTCCTCGGCGAGGACGCGGGTCTCGACGAGGTTCCGCTGCCGAGCGTGCAGGGCCCGCAGGAGAGCCGTCGTGAAGCTGCCGGAGGATCCGAGGCCCGTCCCGGCGGGGATGTCCGCCATGCTCGTGATCTCGAGCCGTCGCGGCGCGATCTCGAGCAGCTTCAACGCCTCGCGGATGATCGGGTGCCGCAGCTGGTCGAGATCGTCGACTCTCTCGAGCTCCGAGTACTTGACGATGAGCTCGTCGACGAAGGTCTCGTGCAGGGTGATGTAGACGTACCGGTCGATCGCCCCGGCGACGAGGAATCCGCCGTGCTCCTCGTAGTACGAGGGCAGGTCCGTGCCACCTCCGCCGAGCGTGATCCGCAGCGGGCTTCGCGTGACGATCATGCTGCCTCCCTCCGTGCCACGTCGCCCTCGTAGATCGTCTCTACGACCTCGAGCACGGCGCGGGCGTCACGCAGACCGGGAGACGGATCGCGGCCCTCCTCGACGTCGCGGACGAACTCGTCGAACTCCCGCACCCACGAACGGTCCTGCCGGGGGAACTCCCAGCTGGTCGTGTCCGGCGGCCCCATCTCGGGCCGCATCTCGTACAGCGTGATCCGCTCGGTCCCGTAGCTGCCACCGAGTCCGAAGACGTCGATCTTCGCCCGGGAGCCGTAGATCTCGAACGAGAACGTGTTCTTCCACTCCGTGCAGCTGGCGTGCAGGAACGCGGTCTGCCCGGCCTCCGTTCGCAGCAGCAGGAACGCGTTGTCGTCGACGGGCATGTCCCAGAAGAAGGTCGGGGCGCACCCTTCGACCGTGCGGAACTCCCCGAGGAACCACCGGGCGAGATCGACGAGGTGGACCCCCTGGTCGATCAGCTCGCCGCCGCCGGAGAGGTTCGGATCGGCCCGCCACTCGCGGTCGTAGCCGACACGTCCACCGTGGCCGTAACGGGCTCGGATGAACATCAGGTCGCCGACCCGTCCCTCGTCGACGAGCGACCTCGCCTTCTGCAGGGCCGGGTGCAGTCGGTGGTTGAAGCCGATGCGGACGCGGGCACCGGTCCGCTCGCAGGCGGCGATGACCGGGTCGAGCTCGCCCGGACGCCGGGCGGCCGGCTTCTCCACGAGGACGTGCTTGCCCGTCTCGACGGCTGCCAGCGTCACCACGGGGAGCGCGTCGTGCGTCGTCGAGACGAAGACGGCGTCCACGTCGCCGCGTTCGACGACGGCCCGCCAGTCGGTGAAGGCCTCGGCCCCGGTCGACGCGGCGAGAGCCTCGGCCCGGTCCTGCACCACGTCCGCGCAGGCGACGACCCTGTGTCCTTCGGGGAGGTCCCGACACCGCTTGTTCGCGATCAGTCCGCAACCGACGACGCCGATTCTCACGTCCGCTCCCCCCAGTCCATGTCTCGCTCGGCGGGAACGATCCGCCGGAGCGTGTAGACGTCACTTCCGTCGAGGTCCGAGTGGTGCTCGTGCAGGGTCTCCCAGGGATCCCACTTCGCACTGATCAACCGGCCGGTCACGCCGTCGCTCTCCGTCGAGGCGAGGTAGACGCAGAGTTCGGCGGCCCGGTCGAGCGAGTCCCCGCCGCTGTCCTGCTGCCGAACCGAGGCCTCGTAGAACGACTGGCCCACGCGCTCGGGCCCGGCCTCGAGGATCTCGTCGAGCAGCCTCGTGTTCAGAGCACCGGGGGCGATCGTGTTGACGTCGATCCCGTGCGGGGCGACCTCGCCGGCGATCGTCTCCGCGAGTCGCACCACACCCGCCTTCGAGGCGGCGTACGCGCTCAGGTAGGGCATCGGCTTCGTCGCACCGCCACCGGACAGGATCAGAATCTTGCCAGCGCCCCGTTCCTTCATGTGCGGAATCACGGCCCGGCAACTCGTCAGCACGCCCACGAGGTTGACGTCCAGGCACTGCCGCCACTCCTCGAGGTCGATCTCCTCGACGAGTCCCTTCGTGCCGTACACCCCGGCCGAACAGGCCAGAACGTCGACCCCGCCGAGTTCCACGACCACCTCGTCGACGAGTCCCCTCAGCGCCGTCTCGTCGGTGACGTCGCAGGGGCGGGCGAGGACGCGAACGCCGGCGGGGGCCGCGGTCGCGACCTGCTCGCGGGCCGCCTCGAGCCGCTCCGCGTTCCGTGCGCACAAGGCGACGTGAGCGCCGGCGCGGACGAAGTGCTCGGCCATGACGAGACCGAGCCCCTGGTTGGAGCCGGTGATGATCGCTCGTCGTCCTTCGAGAGTCATGCCGCCCTCCCGACCGTGAGGTACTCCGGAGCCGAGCCGTTCACGCCGTGTCCGAAGCTGCCGGCGAGAAAGCCGTTCGGGTCGAGGACGTATCGCGCGGTGTCTCCCGACGCCTCGACCACGTCACGGGGCGAGACCTCGCGAAACTCGGGCCACTCCGTCGCCACGACGACGGCGTCCGCACCGCGGAGCGCCTCCTCGACGTCGCTGCACAGTTCGACCTCGCCGGGGAGCTCGTCCGGGTGCGTGGAGACCGTGGGGTCGTAGGCTTGCACGGTGGCCCCCGCGGCCGTCAGCCAGCAACAGTCCTCGACCGCGACCGAGCGGCGAAGCGTGTTCGTCCCGGCCTTGTACGTCAGACCGAGCATCGCGACCGTCCGACCGCGGACGCCGCCCAGGAGCTCGACGAGTCGCCGCCGAACCCAACCGCGGTGTTCGACGTTCGAACGCCGGACGGCATCGAACAACGTCGTCCCGATCTTCCTTTCGGCGGAGTGCTCCGCGAGGAAGGAGACGTCGCGGGCCAGCGTCCCTCCGGCGAACGCGGCCCCCGGCCGGACGTACGCCGCACGGCCGATGCGAACGTCGCTCTTCATGCCCCCGGCGACTTCGTGCATGTCCGCCCCGACGTGCTCGCAGAAACGGGCGAGTTCGTTGGCGAACACCACGGACGTGGCGAGGAACGCGTTGATGGCGTGCTTCGTCATCTCGGCGGACTCGACCGACATCCAGACGAACGTGTCGGTGAACCCGGAGAGCAGGGTCTCGAGTTGACGGCGGGACCGGTCGTCGTCGACTCCGACGACGAAGCGGTCGGCGCGCGTGAAGACCTCGATGGCCCGACCGAGCCGCAGGTTCTCCGGGATGCAGGCGAACCGCAGGTTCTTGCCGGGAACACGCCGGGCAGCCACCTCGGCGAGCGACCGGACCGTGCCGACCGGGAGCTGCGACGAGACGACGACGAGCGCTTCGTTCGCGAGCAGCGGGACGATCTCGTTGACGTGGTCGACGACGAACGCCGCGTCCGCCCGGTCGTCGTCGTCCACGGGCGTGTCGAACGTGATCCAGACGACGTCACGGTCGCCAAGGCCGGCCGGCGAGTCCGCGTACCGCAGCCTCCCGGCCGCCGTGCCGCGGTCGAGCAGGTCGGCGAGTCCGGGCTCGTCCACTGGAAGCCGCCCCTCTCGGAGCCCCTCCAGGACCGCCTCGTCCGGATCCCAAGCCACCACGTCCGCTGCACCGTCCGCGAGACATCCCGCGGTCACGGTTCCCAAGTGCCAGAGTCCAACGACGCCGACCTTCACGTGCAGTCCCCCCCGAGTGATTGTTGTCGGTGTCGTTCAGGCCGCCGTGCTCTTGGGCTCGGCCCCGGACGCCGTCTGCTTGCCCAACACGAACGAGCAGAACCGGTGGATCGAGAAGCGGAAGTACTCCTGCCGCAGAACGGGCATGTTGCCGAACAGCGCCCGGTAGCCCGGCTCGTCGCGGATGTACTCGCCGCGGTCGTTGCGGAGGAACAGGTTGCTGACGGGTTTGCCCGGCGTGAAGACCGGTTCGGCACACAGGACGACGCCGTTCGGGCGGAGCACCCGTTCGATCTCGGCGAAACAGTCGTGGATGATCTGGTCGTTCATGTGGTGCAACGCCCCGACGAACATCACCACGTCGAACGAGTCGTCGTCGAACGCGATGTCCCGGGCGTCCATGGCGAGGAACGTCCCGTGCGGGTTCGCCTTGCCGGCCCGTTCGACGTACTCGGGAACGATGTCGATCCCGGTGTAGTGGTTCCGCGACATGTCGAAGACCGCGCGGGCGCACGTTCCCGTCGAGCACCCGATGTCGAGGATGTCGAGCCCCTCGCCGTCGACGTAGTCGAGGAAGTGCTTGCGGATGCCCGAGTAGTCGTTGCACAGCCGCTGCTGCATCTCGAAGACCCACGGGACTTCGAGAACGCGGTGGACGAGTTGGCGAATCACGAGGCCCTCCCTGGTTCGTCGTGTGTCTTGTGTCCGTGTCGTCTTCGAGTGCCCGGCGCCGTCAGGCTGCCCGGACGTCGAAGACCCATTCGTTGTCCCGCAGGTACTCGACCGTGCGGACGACTCCCTGTCGGATGTCGAGCGTCGGTTCCCATCCGAGCGACCGAATCCTCGTCGTGTCGAGGAAGATGAACGGACTGTCGCCGATCCACCCCCGCTCGCCACCGGCGTACTCGATCTCCGGCTGCACCCCGAGCGTCTCGCAGATCCAGCCGATCGAGTCGTTCACCTCGCAGTAGTGGTCGGTGCCCAGGTTGAAGCGGTTGACGCGTCCGTCCGCCCTCTCGATCGCGGCGAGGATCGCGTTCACGCAGTCCCCGACGTACAGGTACGACTTCCGCTGTCGGCCGTTGCCCAGGACGCGGAGCCGGTCCGGGTGCTGCTGGAGCTGGTGGTAGAAGTCGAACACGTGCCCGTGCGTGTACCGCTCGCCGAGGATCGAGACGAACCGGAACACGAACCCCTGCAGGCCGAAGCCCTCGCAGTACGCCTCGACCATTCCCTCGGCCGCGAGCTTCGACGCGCCGTACAACGACGTCTGCACCGGGAACGGCGCGTCCTCCGGCGTGGGGAAGACGTCCGGCTCTCCGTAGATCGAGCCGGTCGACGAGAAGGCGAACTTCTCGACGCCGTTGTTGCGGGCGGCCTCGAGCACGTTCCACGTGGCGATCGTGTTCTGGTCGAGGTCCCGCCGCGGGTGGTCCGTTCCGAAGCGGACGTCGGCGTTGGCCGCGAGGTGGAACACCACGTCGCACCCCTCCATGGCCCGCGTCAGACCGTCGAGGTCGAGGTTGTCCCCCTGCACGAGGTCGAAGTCGCCGTTCTGGAGGGCACCGGTGAGGAAGCGTCGCTGGCCCGTGCTGAAGTTGTCCCAGCCGACCACGCGAACGCCGTCGCGGAGAAGGCGGTCCACCAGGTTGCTGCCGATGAAACCGGCGGCGCCGGTCACGAAGGCCCGTCGGATGTTCGTCAAGGGTTGCTCCTCGGCTTCAGTGTGAGTCCGATCACGAGATTGCAGAACTCGAAGGGCACCGGGACCGGGAAGTGGCGGCGGGAGACGACCTCGAACGACTCCGAGAGAACACCCAGGATCTCTCGCGGGACGTTGATGTGCTCCCGCGAGATGAACCACTCGTACGGCTGGTTGTACCGCTTCTCGAAGATGCGCTGGGCCGAGACGCGCCGGGCGAGCGAGTACGCCGGGCTCCCCTCGCAGGGGATCACCACGGACAACCGACCGGTCTCGGGCTCGCAGAGCCGGTGCAGTTCGCGGACGGCGGCCGGCAGGTTCGGGAGATGCTCGAGCACGTGGATCGCGAGGATGCGGTCGAAGTACCCGTCGTCGAAGTCGAGTCGCTTCTGGCAGTCGCCGACGATCGTCTGCACCTTCGGGAAGCGGCGGCGAATCTCCTCGGCCATGTTGTCACGGAGCTCGAGGGCGTAGTACTCGCGCTCCTGCCCCTCCGTGAGCGTCTCGTACTCGAGGTGCTCGCCGAGCCCCGCGCCGATCTCGAGCGTCCGGCGGAACCCGGCCTCCGCGTTCTTGACCGGATACAGGTGGTTGAAGCGGTCGACGAGGCCGTACTTCCTGGGAAGCTCCTCGTGCCAGTACTTCATGAAGTCGTCGCTGATGCGACGCTGCTCCTCCGTCAGCGGAGCGATCGTCTTCGGCCAGACTGTGGTCGTCATGTTGCCCCCGTGGATCTCGGCGAACTAGGCCGCGTTCCGAAACTCGTCGACGTCGTCCGTCGTCTCGGCCGCGGCGGTCGGAACCGTCGTCGGTTCCGTCGTCGCGCTCGTCCGGCGGAACCGGATGCCGAAGACGTCGCGAAGGTTGCGCAGGTTGCCGGAGACGACGTCGAGACGGCTGTCCCCGTCGTCACGCCACCGGACCGGCACGGTCTCCACCACGTGGTTCGACAGGCAGGCGAGGTGGAGGATCTCCACGTCGAACATGTACCCGTCGATCCGCTGCCGCGCGAACAGGTCACGGGCGACGTCCGCCTGGAAGAACTTGAAGCCGCACTGTGTGTCCACGACGCCACGTGGCAGGGGAACGACGGCCCTCAGGAGCTGTCGGAAACCCCACGACCCGACTCGGCGATACAGCTTCTGCTTCCGCTCGATCACGCAGCCCGGACCTCGCCGAGCGCCGATCACCAGGTCCGTCCCGGCGGCGAGCAACGGCGCGAACTTGTCGTACTCGTCGATCGGGGTCTTGTTGTCCGCGTCGACGAAACCAATCACGCGGCCACGGCAGTGGGGCACGGCTCTCCGGATGCCGAGTCCCTTGCCGCCCCGGCCGGCACTCCCGAGCACCTGGAGGTCCGGCAGGTGGCCGAACGTCTCTCGAACGTGCTCCCGTGTTCCGTCGTTCCCGTCGGCTGCGACGACGACCTGCACGCGCTCGCCGCGGCGGTCGAAGTACTCGACGATCTCCGTGATGGTCGTGCCGATCGCGTCCCGTTCGTTGTACGCCGGGACGACGACGGACACGTCGATTCCGTTCGACATGACCTCTGGGCTCCCCCTGCCTCTAGACGACGCGGGTTGTAGGCGCATCGTGGAATGTGATCAAGGTGCATCTGGCCATTTAGGCGGCCTGACGGCGCGGGACGTCGGAGACCAGTCCAGAGGTCGTCGCGCTGGACCGTCGCAGACGTGTTCGGACCGAGTCGACGACGACGTACGAGGCGGTCAACAGGAGCACGACGCCGAGCAGCGCGCTGAGCCTCGCGAGGTAGACGAAGGTGGTCGGACGGAACTCGAGTTCCAGCTCCCCAGCCCCGGGGGGCAGAACGACGCCCATGAAGTTCCCGTTCGCATGGTGGAGGGGAATGGCCTCTCCGTTCCAGGAGGCCGTCCAGTACTCCGAATGCGAGTCGTTGAAGAGCACGAACCGGGACGCTCTCGCTTCCACTCGGACCCGGATCGTCTCGGGGCGAGGGCTCTCGTACTCGAGTGGCTGGCACGGCGTCCCCGTGTTCCCGCCGGCCGGCACCTCGGCAATTCCCTCCAGCAACAGAGTCTGCCGTGGGTCGTGTGAGGGGTCCGCAAGCCGTTCGAGCAGTTCGTCCTGACTCTGAAACGTCTCGACGGACGAGAACGCGCCGAGTCGGGGCAGTGCCGACGGTCGTTCGACGAGGCCGCGTTCAGTCCGTTCGTAACGGGCGCCGAGGACGTCGAGGAGTCTCGCGTCGCCCTCCGCGTCGAGGTCGCCGTTTCCACCAAACCGTTGCCAACTCCGCCGTGCCCACTCCGGAGCCAGAGTGGTCAGCATCTTCGTGTACCGGGAGGAGACGGCGGAGTCGACGCCGACGTACGTCGGCAGTCGGTAGACCGTTGGGAGGTTCGAGGTCTGCTCGACCACGGCGTACCCCAGGTACACCGAGGGGCGGTTGACCCGGTAGAGATCGAGGCGTTCCTCGACCGGACCGCGGCGTGCCAGAGTCAACGACGGGGTCTCGAGCACCTCGGACTCGTCCGGGCCGTCGAGGGGGGGCACGGACGGTCCGAGCACCACCCGCGGACCTCTGACGTCGGTTCGGCCCGCCCCCTCGACCATGACGTGCGGCCGCAAGGACTCCGCCTCCGAGTCGCCTTGGATCGTCGCGGTGAGCCACTCCCACTGGCCGCTGCCCGTGTGGGCGACCGATGTCGAGCCGTGCTGACTGGACGTGAACACGAGCTTGACCGCGCCCGCGACGTCTGAGCGAACCCACGCACCGAACGAATAGCTCGTGGCCGGTGGCAGTTCCACGAGATCCTGGAAGATCGTGCCCGCGTCCGAAGCCCGGTTGACGAGACGGACGGTGCCGGGTTCGACCACCTCGACGCTCGAGTCGGCACCGCCCTTCGCCCAGCCGACGAGCCCGGCGTCGTCCCCACGGAGTGCGTGGTTGACGAGCAGGTTGCCCTCCGCCGCGGACCTTCGCCAGCGAGCGAACTCCTCGGTGGTCGGCGTGACCTGCAGATCGGGGTAGGCGACCGGGACGAAGGGCCGAGCCCCGCAGTGACTGTAGGCGCGGCTGAACGTGAGAAGGTCGCCAACGGCGAGAAGCGTGAGCAGCGGGACGAGGGCTCGCCGCCCTCCAGAGTCGGAGAACCGAACGACCAACTCGACGACGAGCGAGCCCAGCACGACGAACCGCAGCACGGCGAACGCGGCCGCGATCTCGAGACTCTCGGCGCTCCGCGGCCCGTTTCCGTAGGGGACCTGCCAGCACAGGAGCACCACCGCAGCGCCACACAGCAGGGCGGTCGTGAACCACGCCGGCAGCGGCACACGCTGCGACGATCCCCCTCCGGCTCCGTCACGGACCGTTCTCGCGAGCACGGCGACTCCAACACACCACACGAGCGACGCGGAGGCGTAGACCAGGTTCCGTAGCACGAACGTCTGCCCCAGGAGCATGCCAAACACTCCGGCGACCACGCCGCCGAGCACGAGGACGCCGCCGAAGAGCAGCATGTTCACGGTCGTCCTCCGACTCACCGTGCGGACGTCGAGTGTCCCGCACCGGTACTGGAGGACGATCACGACGATCAGCACGAACATGGCGACCTTCGCGGCGAGGTGCACCGACGAGAGTGCACTCACGTCGGTACCGCGAATCGACTCTTCGACGCGGGCCCAGAGAGCGAGACAGCACAGTACGACCACACCCACGAACAGGGCGAATCCGCGTAGTCGACTCGTGTCGACGGGTTCGCGCGACGAGGACCAGTGCCGAAGCCCCATGGCGTAGGCGAGTACGCCCAGGAAGAACATCGCACCGGTCCGGAGGACGATGCCGTGGTTGACGGGTTGGAGGAGCACGTTGACCACGTCGGTCAGTGGCCGAATCGCGGTGACGGCTGCCAGACCGAGCAGCAGGTACACCGCGCACGCTCGGCGAGTGGAGTCCCCCAGGAACCGAGTTGTCCCGAGGTAGACGACGAACACGGCCACCACGCCGAGGTAGAGCCAGTTGTGAAACTGGTTGTGCCAGCCGAGCGGGTAGTAGAGGTGTCCGTTGACCGCCTGGGCGTCGGCGATCTCGACACCACGGACTCCCGGGACCAGCCCCGTCAACTCGAAGTATCCGTTCGGAGCGCGGGGCATGGGATGGTGCACGGCCCCCTGCTCGTTCTGGAGGGCGTGCATCACGGGCTGGATTCGGTACCCGGCCATGACCAGACCGCACAGGCCGGCCATCCACACCGCGGCGTACTCGGCACGCCACGGCCGGGTGAGACAGTGCGGCCAACAGCGCCAGGCGAAGGCGACGAGCACCGGCAGTCCGCAGGCCAGGATGTAGCCGACGTGCCCCATCGCGAGCATGTCGAAGAACACGAGGCCGAACAACACGAAGTTGGCGAGCGGTCGTCGACGCTCGAGCGTGCAGATCAGCCAGATCGCGAACAGCGCACCGACCAGCAGGTGGGTGCCGATCAACGTCGTGACCGTGAACCAGCCGAACCCTCCCAACTGACCGACGACCGCCACGGACAGGGCTTCGATCGGGGGCAGGAACCGCCGTGCGATTGCCAGCACGAGGCAACCCACCAGTGCGTACTCGAGGAACACCTTGAACGTGATCCCGTGGACGAGCAGCTTCTCGGGGAGGAGGAGCAGCGGCCAGTTCGAGGGATGCAGCATGTGATGGTGCATCGACTCGGTCATGTCCATGCCGCAGAACACGTACGGGTTCCACAGTCCGAGATGGCCGGCATGGAAGGCCCGGTACCCGAAGAGCAGGTTCGGGAAGTGGCCGTAGAGGTTGTCGTTGCACGCGTGCAGCAACTCCCCCCGGAACACGAAGTCGGAGAAGACGACGGTGGCCGTGCCGAAGAACAGCAGATAGGTCCAGCGGCTTCGCGCGAACCGCTCGAGTCGGTCGATCCAGTCCATTGCCCCCCCTTGAGCCTGCTTCGTTCGTCCTCGTCACGATGCGTACCGCGACGAGCCGCTCGAACCGCGTCGAGACCGAGAACGCAGGCGGGGGGTGTACAGGCAGGGATCCGCGCGGTCAAGAGCGACTCGCGCCGAGCCCGTCGTACGGACTTGCCTACTCGCCGGCCTCGCGCTCGGCGATCCAGCCGTCGACCTTCTCGACGATCCCGGGCCACCGCTTCGCGTCGCCGATGGCCTCGAAGTTGGTGAACCGCTTGATCGGGCAGTAGCCGGTCACCTTCGTGCTGCCGCCGACGTTCCCGTGGTTCTTGCCGAGGATGCGGAGCATCGCCATCAAGCCGAACTCGCGAAGCTCCACGTACTTCCGGCCCTGCTCCTTGCGGTAGCCGTTGAGGCGGACCTGTTCGGGTCGGTCGAGCAGCTTGCGGGCGAGCCCGAGCGCGGACTCGGAGCCGCGTCCGTGCACGAACAGGGCGTGGCCGGCCAGCAACTGCACCTGCATCGCCAGGTTGTCGTTCGGGAAAACCGGGTTCTCCGTGAGGACTCGCTCGGCGAGCACCAGGGCCGGCTGCTTGCGGCGGAAGTACATGGCCGTCTGCAGACCGTACTGCAGGTCCTCTCCGGACTCGGCGGAGACGATCACCCGGTCGAACAGGGCGACGAACGTGCGGTCCCGGTCGGACTGCGGGTTCTTCACCAGTTCGAGGACCGGCTGCTTCGACTGGAAGTAGCCGGCCAGCCCGGTCGTGAAGAACTGCTGCAGCGACTTCAGCGTGGGGTCGGGCGTGTAGCGGCCGAGTTCCGCGTCCACGAACGCGAGGGCGGAGACGCTCGCGAACATCTCGTCGCTCGGCATCGGCGGGTACAGCTTCCCCTTCTCCGGGCGACGGCCTCTGAAGCTCTCGCGGAAGGCCTTCTGGAACTCGACCGAGCGGAAGTCGTGGAGGCCGCCGGCGACGAGCCCCGCCCGTTCCTCGGCCGGTGTGCCGCGGGCGGCGATTCCCCCGGCGGCGGCCTTCATCAGATCCGGTTCGGCGGCCACCATCGCGGCGAAGTAGTCCCGACGCGGGCCGTCGTCTCCGTGGACCTCCGCGAAACGCCGCCAAGCGGCCGCGTAGGCGTCGTCGATCGTCCCCGTCTCTCGGAATCGGGCGATTGCCGCGTCGTCGAGCCCGCGGGACTCGCCCAGTTCGTCGGGAAGCAGTTCACGCCCGGCGAGCCGCAACGCGATCGACGTGGGGAGTGGCACACCGGACTCGTCGAGCAGGAACTTCTGCCGGAGCAACTGACTCCTCCACTGCAGCCGCTCCTGCGCCGTGACGGCTTCCGCCTCGTCCACGCGCTTCACGAGGCTCTCGCGGTACTCCTGGACGATCCGGTCGGTCAGCGCGTCGAGCAGACGTTTCGCCCGGTCCGCCCTGCGGTCGTCCTCGGACAGCACGACCTCTCGAAGCGGTCCGATCGCCGCGCGGTCCAGGCGGGAGACCAGCCGCCGCGCCCGGCGGGCTCGCTCGGCGTCCGCGTCGAGCGTTGCGTCGAACAACTCCGGAAACGCTTCGAGGCCTCGCTCCATCAGCCGTTGCTCGGCCGTCTCACGAACGGCCGGCGACTCGGAGCCGAGATCGACGACCAGTTCCGCCGTCGACAGAGCGTCCTCCGCACGGACCGACGTCGCCAGCAGGACTCCGAAGAAGACGAGCAGCGCCGTCGGGACTCGAAGAGGCTGCAGGAGGCTGTTCATCGTTCACTCGCTCTGTTCGAGTCGAATCGTGACGCGTCGGACGGCCGTCTCCACGGCAAGCGATCGCTGCTCCGAGTCGAACCGGAGCCGGAACGAGGCCCCGTAGGTGGAGCGCGGCCGGCTGTCCTCGAGCACGCGTCCGTCCCGGACGTCGAGGCACTGCAGCAGCGCGACGGGCTGGTCGTAGCTCACCCCGCCCCCCTTCCGCGGCTTCGGCTTCTGGTAGCGGTTGGCGGCGACGAACACCGGCAAACCACGAAGCTGGTTGAACTGTACCTTGAGCCCCTCGACGTCGCGCTGCCACTTCACGAGGCCTTCGTCGAGATCGAGGCCGACGAGCTTGCCGGAGACGGAAACCTCGCCGACGGAGAACGCACCGTAGGCCAGGCGACCGGGCGGGGACTGCAGCACGAGCACGCCGCGGCCACCGTCGAACCGGACGAGGTGAGCCCCTTCGAGTTGCTTCGGAACCGGGACCTTCGTCGTGAACCGGTCGTCGCCCGTCAGGTAGTCCAGACCTCGCAGGGCACCGTCCGGGGCGACGACCAGCACCCGGTCACCACTCGCACAGACGACGGCCTTCTCGGGAATCGTCTCGGACCACCGGACCTCGTTCTCGTAGGGATCGCGGAGTTCCAGCCGGGCGACACCACCCTTCTCGTCGTCGATACGGTGCAGGGCGAGACCGGCCGAGGTCCCGACTCTCGAAGCGAGCGGTCGGCTTGGGCGGCGGTCCACGAACGAACCGTCGAACGCGTCGACGACGAGCGTCGACTCGACTTCGCGGACCGGGGTGACGACGAGGCGGCGTTCGTCGGTGAGCAGGTCGCTGCAGGGACCGACGTCGTTCCGCGCCCAGAGCACGTCTGCCGAACGGGGTTCGACGCAGACGAGTTCCCCACGTGTCCAGAAGCAGACGCCGTCGCCCGTCGGCGCGAGCAACCTCGGCTCGGCAGCGACCGACAACGGCACGGTCTGCCCCCACACCCACTGCAGGCCGGCCTGTTTGCGGACCTGCGCCCACAGGTTCTGCTGGGCCAACGTCTCGTCGGACCCGGCCGCGACGCTGCGAGTCCAGAGCACGACGGGAGGATCGGCCCGCGTGTCGACGGCGACCACGTCACGCAGCCGGTGGAGTAGCAGGACTCCGTCCCGCTCGACGCCGTGGAAGAACGTCACCCGGGAGTTCAGGTAGACGGAGTTCCCGGCCGGCGGCGGCGTGGGCAGCCGCAGCGACAGCCGCCCGCGTCCGACGTCGTCGCAAGCCCGCAGCACGTGCTCACGCCAGTCGTACGTCACGCGTCCGCCAACGGGTCGCGGGCCGACCATGGTGACGGGTGCAACAACGTCCTGCTGCGGCTTCCGCGGGTCACGCGTCATGTTCTCGGCCTTCGCGGACAGCTTCGCGTCGAGGTACCGCCCGTTGGACGTGTCGGCCACCAAGGACGTCGACCAGTCCACCGGAGCGGGCGGCGACGCGACTCCGACTCGACGCTGCAGCGCAGCCACGCGACGGCCGAGCCGAACTCGGTTCGAGACTCCCGACCGGGTGACGACCTCCCCTGCCCTCACAGGATCGGCGTTCGCGACCAGAGCACGGGCCTCGTCGTTCAGACCGGCGTCGAGCAACTCCTCGGCGAGTCCCACCCGTTCCGCCAAGGCCACGTCGGTCAGTTCGGGGAGCTTCGACAGAACGTCCTCGGCCTCTCCGGGTGTTTCGCGGAGAGCTTCCGAGACAGCCCGGAGAACGGCAGCCGACCAGGCAGCGTTCCGGTCCGCCTCGGGCACCCGTTCCAACTCGGCCAGTGCCTGTCGCGGCTCTCCCTTCGCCAACGCGACTCGCCCGGCCAACGTCACGTCGTCCGGTCGCGACTCCGGCGTCGGCGACTCGTCCGGGAGCGTCTCGATCGTCGCCAGTCGGCGGACGCCGTCGACGCCGCTGGAGAACAGACGGTCACGCCGGACCACCAGACTGCCGAGCGGACCGGACAACGAACCAACCGCGATGCCGTTCGGACGACCGGTCCGCACGTCGACGAAGGCGATCCGTCCGGAACTGAGCGGGACCGCGTAGTCGTCGCCGACGAACACGCCTCGCCCGCTGGGGACGGCGTAGTCCGGAAACCCGGGTGACTCCCAGACCGTGCCGCCGTCGCTCACCCGCAGACCACGGACCCCGAGGCGACCGACGACCAGCAGCAGGTCGTCGGACCGGGGAACGACGTACGAACCGCGACCGCTGGAGACCGACCACTTCTTCACGCCCGACTCGAGATCGAGTGCGATCAGTTCCGTGGCGTTGTTCGAGACGAGGACGACCGAGTCTCCGGCGACCACGGCCTCGTCGGCCACCCAGCGATCCGGTTGCCAGACGAGCCCCTGCTCGAGGACCTTTCGACGCCGAACGGCCAACGGGCCGTCCTCCTCCTCGTCGCCGAGTCCGAACACCCAGCGGGTGGAGCCGTCGAGGACGTCGACTGCGGCGAACTCGCGAGACGGCGTCGGACAGATGGCGAGTGTCCCGGCGAGCACGGGGGGTGCCACGCCGACCGGCTCCGACGGCTCGCGAGGACCACCGTACTGAGCGGGTGCGGGCGGAAGCGGTTCGCGGAGGCCCACGATCCACTGGTCGAGCACCTTGCCCGACGCGTCCAGCCGAACCAGCGAGGTTCCGTCCGCGAAGTCCACGACGGCGTACAGACGCTGGAAGAGCGGCATCGGCGGACCGACGAAGCGGCCTCCCTTCAGCGCCGGCGTCTCCCCGTCGACGGTCCGACCGATCTGCCAGACGAGTTTGCCGCTTCGCGCGTCGTAGGCGGCGAGGCTGTTCCCTCGGGGAACGGGTTGAGCGGGAACACCCGGCTTGGCCTGGAAGGTGTCGGCGGGCTGCAGCCCGAACCGGTCCGTTCCCACGTCGAATGCCACGGACTCGACGGCGAACACCAGTCGTCCGTCCGTGCTCAACGCGCCGAACCCGACGTCGTGGAACAGTCGTTGGAGGCCACGACGGTCCCGCACCGCGTCCGAGAGCGTCGTCGGGTCGCTCACGCCGAACAAGTCGAGAGACGGGCTCTCGTTCCGCACCCGCCAACGAACCTCGCTCGACTCGAGGTCGACCGCGACGATTCCGTCCGGCAGTCGGTACACGAGGGCCCCGTCGACGAAGACCGGACGGGCCGCGGGAACTCGGCCGACCCCGCGGTCGTTCAGCCCTCGCTGCAAGGCGGCGACGGCCGTTCGCACGAACTCGTCCTCGACCGCCGCGAGAGTCGTCGCCTCGGGGAACGGCCGTTCGGTTGCGGACGACGACACCCCGGCGACACTGCCGTGCCACGTGCTTCCGCCGAACGGCTCCGACGAACCAAGTCGCTCGAGGAACTCGGTCGCCGGGACTTGCAGCGCGGGGCCGCCGGCCACGCGGAGCCGCGGGTCACCGAGTTCGGCGAGGAGGCGTCTGGCTCGGTCCTGCCGGCCGGACCGGGCGGCGGCGAGGGCGAGCCGGAGTCGCACGCGGCGTTCGAACTCGGGTTCCAGATGCTGCCTCCGAAGCAGCCTCTCCAAGGAGAGCGATGCCGCAAGCGGGTCGCCGGCGTCCGACGACCGCAGGGCCAGCAGGTAGGCTGCCTCCGCCCCCGCCTTCGTGTACAGGAACCGCCGCTGCACCTGCTCGAGTTCGGTGAAGTCGCCGGCCTGCCGGGCCTGACGGAGTCGCTCGGCGGCACGCGGCCCGAACTCCCTCTCGTAGAACGCCCGAAACTCGGCCGGGGCCTCGCGAATCGTCCGTTCGGCATCGTCGGCGAGGCTGCGGAACAGCTTCGTATTGGCCGGATCGCGGACGACGAGCCGCTCGTCCGAGTCGAGCACCGCGTTCAACACGACCGCTGCGTCGGCGTAGTCGCCGCGGTCCACGGCGGCGCGGGCCTGATCGACGATCTTCGCTGCGGACGAGTCCCCGACGGCTGGCTTGCTGGGGGCGGGGCTCTCGGTCGTCGCGTCTGCTTGAGCTGCCGCCGTACGCTGAACGGCCGCCAACAGAACCAACGGGAGCACTGTCAGGCAGACGAGTCGCGACATCGGGCCCGGACCTCTCTCGACCGCTGATCGACGGATCAGTTCCGGCCGATTGTTGCACGAACCCAAGGCGAGAACACCCCCCGGTGTCTCCGCGAGCAGGACACGGGGGGCGAGTTTCGCCGACATCGAGAAAGCTGCGGGGCGGTCGGGCTCAGCTCTTCGCCTTGGGGGCCTTGCCGACCTTCTTGCCGTTCGCCTCCATGATCTCCTCGAACTGGAGACGGGCGATCTCCCAGGTCTCTGCGTCGAGCGGGACGGCACAGCTGCCGTGGCCCTTGCAGACGTTGTTCTGGCCGGGGTAGCCGCCGCAGCCCCCCTGCCCCTTGCACTCGTTCTCTCCGGCACAGTCGTGCTTCACCGACGCGCAGGCCCCGGTGCCGGCACACTTGTTCGACCCGCCGGCACCGTGCCCCTTGCAGACGTTGAGCCCGCGGCAGACGTGGGGATCCTTCAGCAGCAGCGCCGGATCGACGGGGATCTTCGGCTTCTTCTCGTCGGCCAGCACGCTGGCACCGTTGCCGGCCCCGACGGCGAGGCCGCCGAAGGCCGCGAGCGCCAGTTTGCCGAAGTCACGTCGTTTCACGGAGTCGGACATCGTCTGCACCTTTCGTTGTGGAAAGTGGTTCGGAACCGCAAGAGGACGGTAGCCGAACGTGAGACGAGTCCACGGTGAGAAACCTTACGCCCCGATCGAGTTCTCCCGGCGATTTCCGACGCACGACGGACGGGCGTCAGTCGCGGGCGGAGACGTCGTAGACGGTCAGCGTGTCCTGGTCGCGGACGTACAGCCGGCCTTGGAAGACGACGGGGTGGGCCCACAACCGCTTGTCGCTGCGGTTCACGTGCTTGAAGCGTCCCTTCTCGACGTAGCCGTCGGGAGACGCCTCGACGAGGGCGATCTCGCCTGCCTCGCCGACGACGTAGAGGTGACCGTCGGCGTAGGTGACCGAGCCCTTGCCGACGCTGCGGTCCCTCCAGAGGACGTCGCCGTTCTTGACGTCCACGCAGACGAGCGCGTTGTCGTTGGTGCCGTACACGTAGCCGTTCACGAAGACCATGCCGCCGTGGTGGTTGACGAGTTCCCGCACCTTGTAGGCGAGCTGGGCCTGCACGTTGTTCCGTCCGGCGGCCAGTTTGACGAGCCCGCCGCCGGTGCCGTAGCCGGAGGCGCTGAAGATGGCCGAGCCTACGTCGAGCGGCGTGGGGCAGTTGGCCGTGCCGTTGGAGGTCGCGTCGTTCCCCCACAGTGGAGTGCCGGTGTCGGCGTGGACGCCGATGACGCCCTTGCTGGTGAAGTTCACGTACTGCCGGACGGTCCCGAGCTGCGAGACGATCGCCGAGGCGTACGCGGCCCCGGGGCCGCCGGGGAAGATGCTCCGCCAGAGCGTACGGCCCGAGGACTTCTCGAGCGCGACCATCGTGGCGGCCTGCCCGCCCGGCGTGACGACGACGCGGTTGCCGTCGACGAGGGGCGACTCGCTGATGCCCCAGGTGATGTTCGCCGCGCCGAACTCCTGCAGCACGTTCTTCCGCCACTTCACCGTCCCGGACTCCGCGGCGACGCAGGCGAGGTCGCCGTTCGCCCCGAGCGCGTAGACGAACCCGTCGTCGACCGAGGGGGTGCCTCGCGGGCCGTCGCCGGTTCCGTCACGGAAGATCGTCCCGGTGCGGATCGACCACAGCGGCCGCGAGATCTCGTTCATCGCGAAGGCGATCACGACCTCGTCGTTCCCCTGCGTGCCCATCGTGAAGAGCCGCTTGCCGTCGAACGCGGCCGACGAGTAGCCGGCACCGAGTCCGCGATAGACCTGGGCGACCCGGGGGCCGTCGGCCGGCCACTCCTTCAGCAGGCCGGTCGCGAGGGACCGGTTCGCCCGGTCCGGTCCGCGGAACTGGGCCCACGACTCCTTCGACTCGACCTTCTCCGTGCCGCCGGGGCGAATCTCGGGGATGACGCGGCTGACGTCGGGCGTCGAGGGCTTCGGGTTGGCCCGGTCACCGGACTTCACGCGGACCTTGTAGACCTGCCCGCTCGTCGTCGTGTAGACGGAGACCGCCGTGCCGACCTGGATCGACTCGAACCGGCCGGGCAGCGCGTCCTGGAGCACCTTGGCCCTCGTCGGCACGTGGAAGACCTTCACCTTCCCTTGGTTGCCGTACTCCACGGTGATCTGGCGACCGCGGACCGACTGGACGACGCCGCCCAGCACACCGGCCCACGTGGGGGCGGCACACAGCAGCGCGAGGAGGAACACCGACGATCGCAGGAGAGTCATGACGGCTCCGGGCATGGGACCGGGGAATCGAACACCAACGACTATCGGAGATCGCGTGCGAGCCGACAAGGCGACTCGCGCACCCTCCCCGTTGACGGTCCCGAGACCGCCCGTGATGATCCAACGCAAGTCCTCTCCGCGAGTCCACACGCGATGTCCGCCCGCCGCACGCTCACCGGCCTCGCCTTCGTCTCGCCGTGGTTGGTCGGCTTCGGACTGCTGGTGCTGTACCCGTTCCTCGCCACGCTGTACTGGAGCTTCTGCCGGTACGACCTGCTCGGCGAGCCGGAGTGGATCGGGACGGACCACTACGAACGCCTCGCCCGAGAGGTCGCCGAAGGCCGCGAGTTCGGCGAGGCACTCTGGAACACCGGCTACTACGCGCTGCTCGTCGTTCCGGGCAGCGTGCTGCTCGGCGTCGGTCTCGCCCTGCTCCTCACGTCGCGAGGTCCGGCGTCGTCCGGCAAACCGGGCTTCTTCACCACGCTGTTCTTCCTGCCGACCCTCGTGCCGACCGTCGCGACGTCGATCGTCTGGACGTGGCTGCTCGACCCGAAGAGCGGCCTCGCCGTGCAGTTCGCGGCGATGCTCAACCAGACGGCCGTCGGTCGGTGGACCGTCGAGACGTTCGGCGTCGCCCCGAACTGGTTCAACAGCCCGGCGGAGGGCCTCAACCCGGCCTCCTGGTCCTCGTGGACGCCCGAGTTCGGCTCGAAGGACGGACTCGCCCTGATGTCGCTGTGGGGCGTCGGGAACTTCGTCGTGATCTACCTCGCGGCCCTGCGGAGCGTGCCACGGGAGTTGTACGAGGCGGCGGAGCTCGACGGGGCCGGTTGGTGGTCACGGTTCCGGCACGTCACGCTGCCGCACCTCACGCCGGTCGTCTTCTTCAACGTGGTGATGGGCGTCGTCGCGGCCGTGCAGTACTTCACGCAGGCGTACGTCGTCAGCGGCGGCACCGGCGGGCCGCAGGGCAGCACGCGGGTCCTCTCGATGCACGTCTTCCTCTGGGCCTTCAAGCACCTGGAAGCGGGCTACGCGAGCGCCTGTGCGTGGACACTCTTCGTCCTGACCGTCCTCGTCACGTTCCTGCTGTTCCGCACGTCCCGCATCTGGGTGCACGACGGCAGGTAGAGCTCTGTCGTCCCCACGAACCGCCGACCTACAGCACTTCCAGCGTCGGGAGCGAGGGGTTCTCGAGCAGCGACTTGGCGATCTGCATCGCGACGTTCTGCGTGACCTCGAGCAGTGGTTCGCGAGCGGGGCTGTCCTCGGCGTAGAGGCCGGGCATCTCGCCGGCGTCCCCCTTCACGCGGACGTCCGCCTCGATCGGGATCTCTCCGAGGAACGGCACGCCCATCTCCTCGGCCTTCGCCTTCGCCCCGCCGCGGCCGAACACGTCGCCCGCCATGTTCTCCACGATGCCCAGCACCGGGATGTTGACCTGCTGGAACATGTTGATCGCCTTCACGGCGTCCAGCAGGGCGACCTGCTGCGGCGTGCAGACGATGACCGCACCGGCGAGGCCGAGCAGCTGCGACAGCGTCAGCGAGACGTCGCCCGTGCCGGGGGGCATGTCGATGACCAGGTAGTCGAGCTCGCCCCACTCGGTCTCCTGCAGGAACTGGGTGATCGCCCGGTGCAAGAGCGGACCTCGCCAGACGACCGCCTTCTCCGGCTCGACGAAGAAGCCCATCGAGACGCACTTCACGCCGCCGGCGGACATCGGCTCGATGCGGTTGATCGGCTCGCCGTTCGGGCCGGGCCGCTGGATCATGGCCGGCTTGCCGTCGGCGATGCCCAGCATGTGCGGGATGCTGGGGCCGTACACGTCGGCGTCCATCAGCCCGACGCGGGCCCCGAAGTGGTTGAGGCCGTAGGCGACGGCGGTGGCGACGCTGCTCTTGCCGACGCCCCCCTTCCCGCTGCCGACCGCGACGACGTTCTTCACCTTCAGCCCGATCTTCCCGCCGGTCTCCTTGCCGCGGACGTTCGAGCCGAAGGTGACGTCGACGTCGCCGAACTCGCTGCCGAGCGCCCCCTTCACGGCGGACGTGATCCGTTCGACGCCCGGATAGGCCGGGGTCGGGAGGTCGATCTCGACGACCACTTTGCCGTCCGAGACGTGGGCGGCCTTGAGCATGCCGAGTTCGCCGAACGAACGGCCGATCTCGGGGTCGTTGAGCGGGCGGAGCTTCGCGAGGACGGCGTCGGCGGACATGGCGTGCGGTCTCGTTGGTTGCCGAAGGGACGTGCGGCAGGGTCAGTCGGGGAGGAGTCGGCGGCAGACGGCGGCGAGTTCGTGGCCCGGGACGAACTCGTCCACGACCGAGGTCACGCCGAGTTCGCGGAGCGGCCACTCCAGGTCGGCGAGGTCCCGCGTCAACACGGCGACGACGGGCGGGAGGGCTCGCGAGTTCAGGGTTCCGATTCGAGCGAGACAGCCGGCCGGGTCCGAGGCGACCTCGAGAAGCCCCACGGGCCGCTCGGCCGACTCGACCTCCACCACGAAGTCCGTCGTCGTCGAACGACCGACGACGTGGACGTCCTCGTCGACGAACTGGTGCTGGAGTTCCGGAGCCCAACGCGGCTGCGTCTCGAACACCACGATCGTCGCCGTCGAGGAGGTCACCCCGCTCATGCCGGAATTCTACGCCCGTTCAGACCGGATCACAAACGACGGCCGTCAGCCCTTCACTGTCTCGAAGGCGGCGAGCGCCTCCTTCCGTGCCTCGGCGTGGTCGACGACCGGCTCCGGGTAGTCGGCGGGGGGACTGCCGGCCTCCCAGGGCTGCTGGAGGTGCTTGTCGACGACGGACGCCAGCTCGGGCACCCACTGCCGCGTGTACTCGCCGTCGGGGTCGAACTTCGCCCCCTGCGTCATCGGGTTGAAGACACGGAAGTAGGGAGCGGCGTCGGCACCGCAGCCAGCCGTCCACTGCCAGCCGAGCGTGTTGTTCGCCAGGTCCGCGTCGACGAGCGTGTCCCAGAACCACCTCGCCCCCTCCAGCCAGTGCAGCCGGAGGTCCTTCGTCAGGAACGAGGCGACGATCATTCGGACGCGGTTGTGCATCCAGCCGGTCGTCCACAGCTCCCGCATGCCGGCGTCCACGATCGGGAACCCGGTCCGGCCTCGCTGCCACGCCTTCAACTCGTCCTCGTCGTCGCGCCACGGGAAGTCGTCGAACTTCTCACGCAGCGGCCGGTCGGTCGTCTCGGGGAAGTGGTACAGCAGGTGGTGGGCGAACTCCCGCCAGCCGATCTCGGACAGGAAGACCTCGCCGCCCTCGTCGGCGTTCGTGAAGCGGGCGTCGCCGAGCCGTCGCCTCGTCTCGTGCCACACGGTCCGCGGGCCGATCTCGCCGAAGTGCAGGTGCGGCGACAGCTTCGACGTCGCGTACCGGTCGGGCCGGTTGCGGTCGTCCTTGTAGTCGGGCACGGCTTCACGCAGGAAGCGGTCGAGCCGCTCGGCCGCCCCCTTCTCGCCCGGCGTCCACTCATCGCGGAACCCGCTCGCCCAGTCGATCCTCGGAAGGAGTTCGAGCGAGTCGACCTCCACGCTGTCCGGCCACTTCCACGGATGCGGCAGCTTCTCCGGGGCCGGGCTCGGCTCCTCCGGTTCGTCCAGTCGCTTGCACGCCCGCCAGAAGGCCGAGAAGACCTGGTACGGGTTCCCTTCCTTCGTCTCGACCTGCCACGGCTCGAACAGCAGCGAGCCACCGAAGGACTGGACCTCGAGGCCGCGGGCGCCGAGCGTCATCTTGATCGCCTTGTCCCGTTCGACGACGGCGGGTTCGTAGCGTCGATTCCAGAAGACCGCCTCAGCGTCGGTCTCCTCGACGATCTGCTCGAGTTCCGCGAGGGAGTCGCCGTCTCGCACGATCAGCCGAGACCCGACCGACTCGAGGTCGGCCGCGAACGACTCCAGCGTCTGGTGCCACCACCAACGACTCGCCGCGCCGGGCGGCCAGTCGCCTTCCTCGTGCGGTGCCCAGACGAAGACCGGGACAATCGGCCCGCCACGTTCCACGGCCGCCTGCAGGGCCGGATTGTCGGCGAGCCGAAGATCCTGACGGAACCAGACGATCGAGGGCTTCACGAAGCGCTCCCGACCGTCGCGGGCTCGGACTCCTTGGAGTCCTCCCGCGGCTCACCGAACAGTTCCAGCAGCCGCCGCTGCCGGTACTCGAAGATGCCCCGCACGTCGCGTTGCACGAACAGCGAGTTCGTCAACCAGCCCCCGATCGGGACGTAGCGGACGACGTCGGTGCACAGCGTGCCGCCGTCCCGCGGGAAGAACTCGTGGGTGTGGTGCCACAGCTGGTACGGCCCGTGGATCTGCATGTCGACGAACTTGACGTTCGGCTCCCACACGTCGATGAGTGTTCGCCAGCGGACGGGCAGCATCCGGACGCGGAGCTTGTAGTCGATGATCGTGCCGGCGTGCATCTCGATCGGGCGGGGGGTGACGACCGAGAAGTCGAGCCACGGCGGCGTCAGCTCCTGCAGGTTGAAGGCGTCCCCGAAGAACGGGAAGACCTCCTCCGGCGTTCGCGGAAGCCAGAGCTCCGCTTCCAGACGGTAGGTCTTGTCAGCCTGCCTCGTGATCGTGATGGACATGTCTGCACATCCTGTCGGGCGGTTCGCTGTGCCGCATTGTTGCAGATCGCCCGGGAGGGACCACCGTTCCCCCGGCCGAGCTGCCGAGCGAACTGTTCCCAACGAGCGACGAGACGGTTAGGATCGGCAGCCGCCGATGCGTCACGGACCTTCGTGGACGGAACGACATGCCTCGAGTCAACTTCGCCATCCTCGTTCTGCTGCTGGGAACCTCGGTCGTCGCGGCCGCCGAGCCGCTGCGCGACGTGATCGACCGCGAGGTCGCAAAGGCGTGGGCGGAGAAGGGACTTGAACCGGCCGCCCGCTCGACGGACGCCGTCTTCCTCCGGCGGGTCCATCTCGACCTCGTCGGCACCATCCCGACCCACGACGAGGCGGTCGCCTTCCTCGACGACACCTCGCCCGACAAACGCGAGAAGCTGATCGACCGGCTGCTCGCCGACCCGCGGTTCGGCCGCAAGCAGGGGGACGAGTGGGACATGGTCCTGTTCGGCCGCAACCCGGCCGGCTACGACACCCGCGACAGGCCCGGCTTCCAGAAGTGGATCGCCGAGCGGTTCAACGACAACACCCCGTACGACGTCTGGGCCGCCGCCGTCCTGAAGGCCGAGGGGAACTCCGCCGACCACGGCGCCCCACTGTTCCTCGTGCAGTACGACCGCCGACCGCTCGACGCCGCGGTCGCCGTCTCCAAGATCTTCCTGGGCGTGCAGCTGGAGTGCGCCCGCTGCCACGACCACCCCTTCGAGGACTACACGCAGCTCGACTTCTACGGCATGGCCGCGTTCTACGAACGGCTGCGAAAGGTCGATCTCGGCACCACGAGGGTCGGCGTCCACACGAACGTCAAGAAGATCGTCGTCGGCGAGAGGAACACCGGCGAGGTCCTCTTCAGCGGAGCCGCCACCGACCAGACGCCCGGCAAGAAGGGGGAGGCGGTCGCCCCGAAGTTCATGCAGGGAGACGTCCTCGAAGAACCCGAACTGCCCGAGGGCGTTGAGGACCCGAAGAGCTTCCCGGCGAAGAAGGTCCCGCCCGCCCCGCACTTCTCACGGAAGGACGCGCTCGCCGACTGGATCACCTCGCCGGAGAATCCGTGGTTCGCGAAGGCGGTCGCCAACCGGATCTGGGCCCAGTACATGGGCCGCGGACTGGTCGATCCGGTCGACAACCTCGCTCCGTCGAACCCGCCCAGCCACCCGGAACTGCTCGACGCCCTCGCCGCCGGGTTGATCGAGCACGACTTCGACCTGAAGTGGTTCATCCGCGAGATCACCAGCAGCCGGACCTACCAACTGGGCCACACCGGCAGCGTGGTCGACGCCCGGCCCCGGTGGTTCGAACGGGCCCGCACACGGCCCCTCTCCGCCGAGGAACTCGCCGACGCCTGGCGGGTCGCGACCGACTATCTCTCCGTCCGCCCGGACGCCGCCCAGCGCGTCGAGAAGAACCGCTTCGACCCGCTCACCAGCGGCTTCGTCCTCCGCTTCTTCGGCAAGCCGAACAACGGCGTCGGCGACTTCCAGGGCGGCCTCTCCGAGCACCTCTACTTCAACAACGGCCAGGTCACCTCGCTCATCAGCACGTCGAAGGGCGGCCTCTACGACCGCCTTGCGGGCAGCGAGGAGCCGTGGGAGCAACGCGTCGAACGCCTGTTCCTCACCGTCCTCTCCCGCCGCCCGAAGCCCGCGGAAACCGAACGCTTCGTCGCCCACCTCGCCGCCGAGGACGACCAACAAGACCGCCTCCGCGAAGCCATCTGGGCCCTGATGACCTGCAGCGAATTCCGCTTCAACCACTGACGGAACGAATCGCCATGACCCACTGCCCCACGCACGAGCACCTTTCCCGTCGGTCCCTCCTCAAGGGGACGCTCGCCACCGCGGCAGGCGGGACGGTCTTGAATCTCGGGAGCCTGTTCAACTCCAAGGCGGTTGCTGAGGCGGCGGCGCGGCAGGGGAAGCGGTGCATTCTGCTGTGGCTGAACGGCGGGGCCAGCCAGTTCGAGACGTTCGACATGAAGGTCGGGCAGGAGACCGGCGGGCCGTTCCGGCCGATCCAAACGAAGCTGCCGGGCGTCGAGGTCTGCGAGTTGATGCCGCGGATCGCCGGGATGACGGACGACCTCTGCGTCGTCCGGTCGATGCGGACCTCGCAGATCGACCACCCAGGGGGCATCCACCTGATGCACACCGGCTACTCCAAGACGACCGGCATTCGCTATCCGGAACTCGGGGCGGTCGTCGGCAAGTACCTCGGCAACCCCGACCTCGACCTGCCGAGCTTCGTGAAGATCGCCTCGAACGGGGACACCGGGGCCGGCTTCCTCGGGCCGCGGTTCGCACCGTTCAGCCTGAACCACAGCGGCCGGCTGCCCAGCTTCTCGAAGTCGAACCTCGACCCGGCCCTCGAGTCCCGTCGGCACGCGCTGCGGTCGTTCCTCGAGGAGACCTACGCCGAGGAGCACCCGGCCGAGACCTCGAAGATGCACCGCGAGGCCTACGACCAGGCCCGTCGGCTGCAGAACGTGCTCGACGTGTTCGACGCCGAGGAGGAGTGGCCGAGGTACAAGGACATGTACGGCGACAGCCTCGTCGGCAAGCGGTGCCTCATCGCCCGCAGGCTCGTCGAGTCGGGCGTGCCGTTCGTCGAGGTGGGGCAGTCCGGGTACGACACCCACGCCGACAACTTCAGCGGCCACAAGAGCCGCGTCCCCACGATGGACCACGCGTGGTCCGGCCTGCTGACGGACCTGAAGCAGCGGGGGCTGTTCGACGACACGCTCGTCATCTGGATGGGCGAGATCGGCCGGACGCCCCGGATCAACAACCGCAGCGGCCGCGACCACTACGTCCGCGCGTGGAGCACGGCCCTCGCCGGCGCCGGCGTGAAGCGGGGCTACGTCCACGGCAAGACCGACGAGAAGGGCTACGACGTCGTCGACGGGAAGGTGACCGAAGGGGACTTCTTCGGCACCGTCTACAAGGCCCTCGGCATCGACACCGAAATCCAGCACTACGTCGGCATCCGCCCGATCCCGATCACGCCCTTCGGCGGCGAGGTGAAGGACGAACTGCTGGCGTAGGTCCCCGTTGAGCGGATTCGGTCTCTGTGGGATGATCCCCGTCCAACGGTCCGATCCACGCGCCGGGGTCACTCACGGATGAACGACGCTCCTGCCGATGCCGCGCGCCTGCTGCCGCCGACGGTCGAGTCGCTGCGGCTCGGGCTGAAGTCCACGGCGATCGCCTTCCGCGGCTACAACGTCACGAACACCGGCCGCACCGCGGAACTGCTCGACCATCCCCGGTTCGGGTCGGTCGTGGAACGGCACCTTCGCGAGGCCGAGGCGATCTGCTCGAACGTGACCGGCCGGCCGTGCAACCTCGTGACGATGGCCCGCGAGAACGAGCCGGCCACGCTGGAGACCTACGCCGAGAACCTCGCGTTCGTCGTCGGCGTCGAGCAGGCCCACGTCGAGATTCTCGCCGACGTGCTCGAGGAACCGCTCGCTTCGGTCCGGATGGCGATGGGCTACAGCCTGGGCGAGGTCTCGGCGCTGATGGCGACCGGGCTGTTCTCGACGGAGACGGCCCTCGGCATCCTCGTCGCCCTCGCGGACGACACGGCCGCACTCGCCCACGACGTGACGATGGGAATCGTCTTCTCCCGCGGCCCGGCCCTCAACATGGAGCGCGTGAAGCGCGTCTGCGTCGAGATCACGAGCCGCGGCCAGGGAACGCTCGCCGTCTCGTCGATCCTCTCGCCGAACACCGTGCTGCTCCTCGGGCAGCGAGACACCGTCAAGACCTTCAAGGCGGAGGCGAAGTCCCTCTTCGAGACGAAGGTGCACGTGAAGCTGAACGACGGGAAGTGGCCGCCGGTCCACACGCCCGTCACGTGGCAGCGAAACGTCCCGAACCAGGCGGGCGTGCTGCTGAGCAATGCAGCGGGCGGGTTCGGCGAGACGCGGCCGCGGGTCCTCTCCTGCGTGACGGGCGACTTCGGTTACAACGACTGGAACGCCCGCGACCTGCTCGTGAAGTGGGTCGACCACCCGCAGCTGCTGTGGGCCGCGATCGAACACGTCCTCGAGGAGGACGTGCAGACGGTGATCCACGTCGGGCCGGAGCCGAACATCGTGCCGGCGACGTTCGCCCGGCTCGCGAACAACGTGGCCGCCCAGCTCGCGGCCCCCACCTGGGCCGGGTTCGGCATGCGGACGGTCTCGCGCTTCGTCAACCGCCCCTGGCTGGGACGCCTGCTGCTCCGCGAGGCCTTCCTGCTCAAGGCCCCCGCGATCCGGCACGTCGTGCTCGAGGACTGGCTGCTCGACGAACTCGAAAACTGAAGACCGAGAGCGGAACGCGGAGCCTGATCGGCGATCCTCAGCCGAGAGCGGCCGTGAGAACGTCGATCACCGACTCTCGCTGGCGCTCGGAGTCGTCAGCGAGGTGTGCGAGATCGACGTAGGAGACGCGTTGCTCGTCGGCCGGCCCGGCGTGGCCGCCGAGACCGAAGACGAACGTCGCGGACTCCGGCGAGGCCGTCGCGATCGATCCCGGGTCGAAGCGCTCGCGGATCTCGTCGAGGAAAGTCGTGTCGAATCCGGGGACCGCGATCGTCAGCGGTCGCGGCAGCAGTCGGTTCCGGAGTTCGGCGATCGTCTTCTGCTTGACCGGGTGGACGACGTCCGCGGCGATCTCGACGAGCGGGTCGAGGACGAAGCGGCGATACCACGTGGCCGGGTGCGGGACGCGGAGCGTCGGA
>JANQQW010000340.1 GCA_028284885.1 Planctomycetaceae bacterium | reverse complement strand
TCGTCGGAGTCGGGAAGCGTCGCCTCCCCGGCGTCCGTGTCGGCCACCTGGAACACGACCTGTTGGCGGGCGTTCCCCTGTTGCAACCGGGCGAAGAAGGCGGCGTAGCCCCAGAAGTCCCGTTGGGTCCACTTGTCGAACGGGTGGTCGTGGCACTGGGCGCACTCGATCTGCATGCCGAGCAGCAGCCGCGACGTGCTCGCGGCGATCTTCTCGGACTTCATCCCGAGGGCCGTGTAGAAGAGGGCCGGCCCGGACTGTGACGCATTGCCGGTGACGGTGAGGAGCTCGCGGGCGACCTCGTCGTACGGCGTGTTCTCGACGAACCGCTGCCGCAACCACGCCTCGACGACCGGCGCCCGGCCGGCGACGAAGACGTTGTCGGTCCCGCCGAGCAGCGTCTCCCGCCAGCGGTTGGCCATGTGCGTCGCGAAGCGGGGATTCGGCGGCAGGTTTCGGGCCGCGTTGCCCAGCAGCCGGTCGACGAGTCGTTCGTGCTTGGCCGGGTCGGAGTCGGCGAGGTAGGCCCGCGTCTCGCCAACGGTCGGGATGCGACCGGTCAGGTCGAGATAGGTCCGCCGCAGCAGCGTCGCCTCGTTCGCCGGTGGAGCGGGGACGACGCCCGCGGCCGTCCAACGCGCGGCCATCAGCCCGTCGACGCGGTCGCGAACGCTCCGCCAATTCTCCTCGGCCGTGACGGGCCGGACGCTGGCGACGACGACGAGAAGCAGCAGACAGGCTCGCATGGCCGGGGGGCTCCGCGCGGCACTGGGATGGCAACTGGAAAGACGCCTCGCCTCTGTCGTTCTAACGATGCTCGATGCGTCACGTTGGCGATTTTCGGCGATCACCCGGCGATTCCGAGAACCTCGTGGACGATCTCGCCCGCTCGGAAACAGTTTCTGGGAATCTCAAGACTCGAACGACAACCGCCCATGCCCAGTCATCATCTCGTTCTCGGGGCCACCGGGACCGTCGGCTCCGCCCTCGCACGCCGTCTCGTGAAGGCCGGGGACCGCGTGCTGCTCGCCGGCCGCGACGACAGTCGGCTGGCCGAACTGGCCGGCGAGCTCGACCAGCCGACCGCGACCTTCGACGCCCTCGACACGTCCTCGATCGACGACCTGGTCGCCGACGCCGCAAAGACGCTCGGCCGTCTCGACGGCGTGGCCCACTGCGTCGGTTCGATCCTGCTGAAGCCGGCGCACATCGTGAAGGACGACGAGTGGCGGGAGACGATCGACGTGAACCTGACGTCGGCCTTCGCCGTGGTCCGCGCCGCGACGAAGGCGATGCGCAGCGAGGGCGGTTCGATCGTGCTCGTCTCCACGGCCGCCGCCCGGACGGGCATCCCGAACCACGAGGCGATCGCCGCGGCGAAGGCGGGCGTCGAGGGGCTCGCGGTCTCGGCCGCCTCCACCTACGCCGACCGCGGCATCCGCGTGAACGTCGTCGCCCCCGGGCTCGTCAAGTCGCGAATGTCCGAGTCGATCTGGCAGAACGAGGCGAGCGCGTCCGCTTCGGAGTCGATGCACGCGCTCGGCCGACTGGGGGAGGGGGACGACGTCGCCTCCGCGATCGCCTGGCTGCTCGACCCGGCCAACTCCTGGACGACGGGGCAGGTGCTGGGCGTCGACGGCGGTCTCGCCACGCTGCGCCCCAAGCCGCGGCGAAGTGCCAAGTGAGTCGGACGGCACCGACGTCGGTGGTCTCGACGCCGTCCAACGACTTCTCGTCGAGCACGTCCCCGCGAACCGCCTCGCTGTCCGCGCCGAGGCGAGGAGCGAGTTCCCCGAGCCTCTCGGTCACGCGGCGGCAGCCGACCGCCGACGTACCCGGTTGCACCGGTGAGCAGGATTGGAGCAGCGGACTCGTCCAAGGCGAACCCCCGGCGGAGTGAAACCGACGGTGATTCGTAGAGAGGTCTCGTCGGGGCGGTTGCGACGAAACCCGGCCTCGTCTCGGCGAGTACCCTCTTCAAGTCGTGTCCGGTTTCCTCCACCTGCCCGAAGGTCCGCCCATGTCCCGGCGAATTGTCCTGCTCTCCGCCCTCGGGCTCGCGTATGCGACGGCCGGTCGCGCGGCTGACTACGACCCGCTGCGCGTTCCCGAGGGGTTCGCCCCCGAGCAACACGACCTCGTCGTTCGCGACCAGGACCGTGACCGCGAGATCCCGGCGCTCGTCTACCTGCCGAAGGAGACGCAGCCGGCCCCGGTCGTGCTGTTCAGCCACGGGCTCGGCGGGGCGCGAACGGGCTGCAAGTACCTGGCGACGCACTGGACGGCCCGTGGCTACGTCGCCGTCTTCCTGCAGCATCCCGGCAGCGACGACTCCGTCTGGAAGGACGTGCCGCTGTTGCAACGGATGCTCGCGATGCGGCGGGCCGCGTCGGGGGCGAACTTCAAACTGCGGGCGGAGGACGTACCGGCCGTGCTCGACCAGCTGAAGGACTGGCACGCAGACTCGAAGCACCCGCTGGCCGGTCGGCTGGACCTGTCCCGCGTTGGCATGTCGGGCCACTCGTTCGGTGCCGTCACCACGCAGGCCACGAGCGGGCAGTCGTACGCGTTCGTGAAGAACCGCTACACGGACGGGCGGATCAAGGCGGCGATCGCCCTCAGCCCGAGCGTTCCGCCGCGGGGCGACCCCGGCAAGGCGTTCGAGCGCGTCCGCGTTCCGTGGATGCTGATGACGGGCACGCGGGACACGTCGCCCATCGGCCAGCAGACCGTCGAGAGCCGGCAGCAGGTGTTCCCGAACCTGCCCGCCGGCGACAAGTACGAACTCGTCCTGCACGACGCCGAGCACTCGGCCTTCACCGAACGCGCCCTGCCCGGCGACCAGGTCGCCCGCAACCCCAACCACCACCGAGCCGTCCTCGCTCTCTCGACCGCCTTCTGGGACACGTACCTCCGCGGCGACGAAGACGCGAAGAAGTGGCTGCAGGGGGCGGGTCCGAAGTCGGTCCTCGAAGAGAAGGACGGCTGGCGGACGAAGTGACCGCGGACTCCGGGCAGGCGGAGACGCTTTGGTTCTTGGTATTCTCGGGCGAACTGCCTGAGCAACGCCCTCGAACTGCCGGAGTCCGCCGTGTCTCGACTGCTGCCCGTCGTCCTGTTGCAGATCGTCGCGTCCCTCGCCGTGGCTGCCGACAAGCCGAACGTCGTCGTCGTGCTGACCGACGACCAGGGTTGGGGGGACCTCGGCGTCAGCGGGAACACGAACCTCTCGACGCCGCACGTCGACTCGCTGGCGCGGGACGGGGCGAGCTTCGAGCGGTTCTTCGTGCAGCCGGTCTGTTCGCCCACGCGAGCCGAGTTGCTGACCGGACGGTACCACCCCCGCTGCGGCGTCTTCAGCACGTCGGCCGGCGGCGAGCGGCTCGACCTCGACGAGTCGACCATCGCCGAGACCTTCGCAGCGGCCGGCTACCACACGGCCGCGTTCGGCAAGTGGCACAACGGCATGCAGCCCCCCTACCACCCCAACGCCCGCGGCTTCGACGAGTACTACGGCTTCTGCTCCGGCCACTGGGGCAACTACTTCGACCCCGTGCTCGAGCACAACGGCCGGCTCGTCCGCGGCGAGGGCTACTGCGTCGACGACTTCACCACGCACGCCCTCGAGTTCATCGAGAAGCACGCCGACGAGCCGTTCTTCGTCTACCTGCCGTACAACATCCCGCACGCCCCGATGCAGGTGCCGGACCGGTTCTGGGACGAGTTCAAGGACCGGCCGATCAAGATGCGGAACCGGGACGCGAAGAAGGAGAACGTCGACTTCACGCGGGCAGCGCTCGCCATGTGCGAGAACGTCGACTGGAACGTCGGCCGTGTGCTGGAGAAGCTCGACGAGTTGAAGCTCGCCGAGAACACGATCGTCGTCTACTTCTGCGACAACGGCCCGAACAGCTGGCGTTGGAACGGCGACATGAAGGGCCGCAAGGGGAGCACGGACGAAGGAGGCGTCCGCTCGCCGCTGCTGATGCGGTGGCCGGGACAGATCGAGAAGGGGCTCGAGATCGAACCGATCGCTGGGGCGATCGACCTCCGTCCCACGCTCGCCGACCTCTGCGGCATCCCGGTGAACGCGACGAAGCCGCTCGACGGCCGCTCGCTCAAGCCTCTGCTGGTGGGTGGGGAGGCGGAGTGGGAGGACCGGCTGATCTTCGCCCACTGGCGGAATCGGGTGAGTGCTCGGAACCAGCGATTCCGCATGGACGAGAAGGGGCAGCTCTTCGAACTCGCCGAAGACCCCGGCCAGCGGGAGAACGTCGCGAAGCGATTCCCCAAAGTCGTCGAGCGAATGCAGGCCGAGGTCGCGAACTGGAAGGAGACGGTCCTCTCCGAACTCGACACGAAGCCGAAGCCTTTTCCGATCGGGCACGCCGACTTCGACTTCACACAGCTCCCGGCCCGCGACGCCGTCGCGACGGGAAAGATCGAGCGGTCGAACCGCTTCCCGAACTGCTCCTACTTCCGGAACTGGACGAGCACCGAGGAGACGATCTCGTTCGACGCCGAGGTGCTCACCGCGGGCGACTACGAGGTCGAGCTGCACTACACCTGTCCCGCGAAGGACGTCGGCTCGACGATCGAGCTCTCGTTCGGCGACGCCAAGCTGACGAAGACGATCACCGAGCCGAACGACCCGCCCGCCCGCGGCGCCGAGAACGACCGTGTCCGGCGACCCGAGTCGTACGTCAAGGACTTCAAGCCGCTCGCGATGGGGACCATGCACCTGAAGCCGGGCCGCGGGCCGCTGGTGCTGCGGGCGACCAACGTCCCCGGCCGTCAGGTCGCCGAGTTCCGCCTACTCTTCCTGACCCGCACAGGCGGACCGAAGGCCGCCCGGTGAACTGAGGGTGGAGCCCGCGCAGCGGGCTTGTCGATCAAGCTGTGCCGGGCCTTTACCCGCCCCGTCCCGAACACCTCGCTGCCCTCCCGAAAGAGCTCCATGCGGATCGAGGAACTGACGGCGTTCCACCTCCGCATTCCGTTGCGGAAGACGATCAAGCACGCTTCGCACACGCGAAAGTCGAACGACACGCTCGTCGTCCGCTGCCGGCTGGACAACGGCGTCGTCGGCTGGGGTGAGGGGCTGCCGCGGCCGTACGTCACCGGCGAGACGATCGGGTCGGCCCTTGCGACGTTCCGGGCGACGAACCTTCGGGACGTGCTCGGCGAGCCGGTCGCCGACCTGCCCGAGGCGGTCGAACGCTGTCGGCACTTCTCGCTCGAGACGGACGGTGGGAGCGGCGACGAACGGGACGGCTTCGGGAACTCGGTCCGCTGTGCTCTCGAGATCGCGTTGCTGGACGCCGCGGCCCGCACCGACGGTGTGCCGCTCTCGGCCGTCACCGAGCTCGTGCCCGAGACGATGGGGCTTCGGCACTCGGTCGACGAGGTCTACTACAGCGGCGTCGTCACCTCGATGAACGCGTTCCGCGAGTACATCCGCGCTTGGAAGCTGCGGCTCAACAAGTTCAAGCAGGTAAAGGTGAAGGTCGGCGTGGAGGGGGTGAACGACGCCCGGTCGCTGAAGCGCCTTCGCGGCGTGCTGGGCGACGAGGTCGACGTCCGCATCGACGCGAACGAGGCGTGGACCTGCGAGGAGATCCCGGACCGCATGCGGCCGTTGGAGCCGTTCGGAATCTCGTCGCTGGAGCAGCCGGTGCCACACGAGGCGGTCGACGGACTCGCCGAGGTCCGGAAGTCGACGAGCGTGCCGATCATGCTGGACGAGTCGCTGTGCAGCGAGGCGGACGCCCACCGGGCCGTCGAGCGCGGGCTGTGCGACCTGTTCAACGTTCGGCTGTCGAAGTGCGGCGGCTTCGTCTCGTCGCTGCGGATCGCCGCGATCGCCCACCGGGCCGGGCTCGGCTTCCAACTCGGCTGCCAGGTCGGCGAGACCGGCATCCTCACCGCGGCCGGCCGGCACTTTGCGACGTCAGTCGCCGGCATCCGCTTCCTCGAAGGAAGCTTCGACCGCTACCTCGTCCGCGAGGCGCTCACCGAAGAGGACCTCACGTTCGGCTACCGCGGCCGCGGCCACGCGATCCGCAAACCGGGCCTGGGCGTGACGATCGACGAGGAGGCCGTGCGACGCACGACGGTCGAGCAGGTCTGCTGGACGGAGCCGTCGACTTCGCCCGGTCGCCGCGAGGAGAGTCGTCGGATCACTCCGTGATCCGAGCCCGACGGCGTGGCTCGCAGTCTCGTCGAAGGACGTCGGCTTCGACGCCGATCGTAGCGGAGTTTCCGGGCGGTTCGTCGACGGAGCCGGCGGCGAATCGGTCGGGTTCGGATCACGGAGTGACCCGACGACTACTCGGGAGTCGAACCGATCAGCCGGTCGATCAGCCCGTCCGTCGTGACGCCCTCGGCCTCGGCGTTGAAGTTCGTCACGATGCGGTGACGCAGCACGGGCTTCGCGATCGCCCGGACGTCTTCGAGGCCCGCACAGCTGCGGCCATGCAGCAGCGCACGGGCCTTCGAGCCGAGCACGAGATACTGGCTGGCCCGCGGGCCAGCCCCCCAGCTGACGAACTCCCGCACGAAGTCCGGCACGCCCGGCTGGTCCTTCCGCGACTGCCGCGCGAGCCGCATCGCGTAGCGGATCACGTGGTCCGCCACCGGCACGCGTCGCACGACGTGCTGCAGTTCCAGCACCTCTTCGTCGGACAGCACCTTCTGGACCGTCGGCCTCGTGTCGGCCGTCGTCTGCCGGACGATCTCGAACTCCTCTTCCTCGGTCGGGTAGTCGACGAGCACCTGGAACATGAAGCGGTCGAGCTGGGCCTCGGGCAGTGGGTAGGTTCCCTCCTGCTCGATCGGGTTCTGCGTGGCGAGCACGAAGAACGGGTCGGGCAGCCGGTGTCGTTCGCCGCCGGCCGTCACCTGGTGTTCCTGCATCGCCTCCAGCAGGGCCGCCTGCGTTTTCGGCGGCGTCCGGTTCACCTCGTCGGCCAGCACCACGTTCGCGAAGACGGGCCCTTCGAGGAACCGGAACGTCCGCGACCCGGTCCCCTTGTCCTCTTGGATGACCTCGGTGCCGGTGATGTCGGACGGCATCAGGTCCGGGGTGAACTGGATGCGGTTGAACGACAGGTTCAGCGTGTCGGCCAACGTCCGGACCATCAGCGTCTTCGCCAGCCCGGGAACGCCGACCAGCAGGCAGTGGCCGCCGGAGAGCAGGGCGACCAGCAGTTCCTCGACGACCGCGGACTGCCCGACGATGACCTTGCCGAGCTCCTCGGTGATCCGCTGACGGGCGGACTCCAACTTCTCGACCGCGGCCAGGTCGGCCTCGTCCTGGTTCGACTCGTCGTTGCTCATGCCGTTGCCGTGTGCGTTGCGAACGATGGAAGTCCTCATCCTAACGCGACGGCCGACCCGACGCAGTCGCCGACGTTGCGAGCCGTTGAACGAAAACGGGGGCCCGTCGGGACGACGAACCCCCGGAGCGCTTGGCGATGACGGAGAGCAACTCCCGACTCGTCGGCCGCGTTTTGCACGCAGTCCGCCGGACTCGCCCCGGCGTCGTGACTCGCCGCCGAACTCTCGCTGCTGTCAAGTCCATCGCCGAGACGACACCAAGTCGGCGTCCCGGCGTCGGCCACGGACTCTCGTCACGGGAGCGTCGCCACCTGTCCGTCGTTTCGTCGCGAGACGAGCCGGTAGGTCACCACGTCGATGTTCTCACTGACGAACTTCACGCTGCCGTCGGCGAGCACGAACTGTGCTCCACCGGTGTGCTTGCTGCTGAAGGACTCGGTGCAAGTGTCGTTGCTGGCGGTCGTCGTGCCGTTGATGACGCGGCCCTCGCCGGTGTGCCCAGTGGTGTAGTCGGGTCCCTTCCAGCCGGAGCCGGTGGGGTTGCGGTTGCCCACCCAGGCGGCCGCCTTGCAGAACTCCTCACGCTCGCCGACGGCGAACGTGTTGCTGAGACCGTCCGTGATGTCGCGGAACTTCACGGAGCTGTTCCGGAACAGGACTCCGTCGTTGTTGATCGTCTCCACGTCGTTGTTGCCGGCGACACCGACGTAGTTGGACGCGGCCACCGTCCACCCCGTCGGGGCTCCGTTGCCGTCGAAGTCACGATCCTCGAGACGGTCACCGGACGTGTCGGACGGGCACTTGTAGACGGTCAGGACCGTGCGGGTGAGATTCCGGTCGGTCCCGTCCGCCAGAACCTGACGCAGCGTTCGACGAGTGACGCCGAGATTCTCGAATAGCGGCGACTGCTCGACTTGCGGCAGGATCGAGGCGCCCCAGCCCCACGCCTCGTTGTTGGCCCCTTGGTCGAGCGCGCCGATCGGCAACGAGCCGTGGACGTCGTGGTAGTTGTGCAGGGCGACGCCGATCTGCTTCAGGTTGCTCTTGCAGGAAGAGCGGCGGGCGGCCTCACGGGCCTGTTGCACGGCGGGGAGCAGCAACGCGATGAGGATCGCGATGATGGCAATCACCACCAGCAGCTCGATGAGCGTGAACCCGCGGCGGCGCGCGGAAGGTGGGTCAGTCAGCGACATGGAGACCTCGATTCAAGTGAAGAAGTGATGACGGAAATCGTCAGAGAGAGAATGGAGGGCCGGAAGAGATTTCCTCCGGAACCCAGCCCAGTCCTTCACCTTATCGAATCGACCTAGGTGGTTCCACCAGTCCACCCGGATTTTCCAGCCGTGTCGGCCCACAGAACGCGGGCAGCAGTCCCGCCCACGATCCGCGGGCCTCCGCTTCCGAGGTCTCGTGGCGTCGCAACTCGTTCGCGCAAATGGCGAAACGTCATGGACGGTCGCCTCAGTAAGGCGGCTTCTGGACGATCTCTCCGAGCGACGAGTCGAGTTCGAAGTCGATCTCCTGCGAGCCCGCCTCGACGGTCTCCTCCAGCGTCGTGTCCCGGTTGTAGACGACCGGCACCTTCTCCTCGACGAGGACCGTGGGGGTTCCGTCGTCGGAGTCCCCTTCCTGGAACGTCCAGATCATCACCTTGTGGGTACCGATCTTGGCCCCCTTCGTCTCGAAGGTGTATTTGAGTTCGTACTCACCGTCGTCGTTCGTCGTGGCGGTCGACGGGCGTCCCTCCTCGGGCTGGAACTCGACGTTGGCGTTGGCCAACGGCTCGCCGTCCAGTTTCACCACGCCGGACACGGTCCCCAAGTCCGGCTGGTCGGAGCCGCCCCCTCCGCCGCAACCGGCGACGGCCACCACGAGCAGCAGAGCAAAACACCGGCCAACGTTCACGCAGCGCGCCATGTACGTCTTGCCTCCGAGAAAAGTGTAGAGGGGCCCGGACACGGTCCGTCGACCGTACCCGGGTCGTCTGATCCCACGAAGCGAACCCGTTACGGGAGCGTCACGACTTCACCGTCGTTCCGCCGGCCGAGTCGCCGGTAGGTGTTGATGTTGATGTTCTCGCTGACGAAGCGGACCGCGCCGTCCGAGAAGCAGAACTGGGAGCCGCCCGTGTGCTCGCTGCCGAACGACTGGCGACATCCGTTCGTGTTGCTGCCGATCGCCCCGTTCATGGCGATCTGGGTGCGGCCCATCGTGTAGTCCGCTCCCCGGGGTCCGTTGCCCCGCGGATTGCGGTTCCCGGCCCAGGCTCCGGCCCAGCAGCGGTAGCTTCGCTCGCCCACCATCATCGTGTTGGACGTGCCGTCCGTGATGTCGCGGAACTTCGTCAGTGCGTACTCGGAGTTGTTCGGCGCCATCCGGAGCACGCCGTTGTTGTTCGTGTCGCTGACGTTGCCCGTCCCGCAGACGCCGATGTAGTTCGCAGTGGCCACTCGTCCGTTGCCACCCCCCGGCCACCCGCTGCCGTCGAAGTGGCGGCGGGCGTTGATCTCTTCAGCCGGATCACTGGGGCAGAGGAAGATGTCCAACGAAGTCCGCGCCAGGGCCCGGTTGGCGGCCGAGCCGCCGAGGTCCCGCAGCCTCCGGTTGAAGACGTCGAGGTCGTCGAACAGCGGCGCCTGTTCCAGCTGTGGCAGCAGGTACGCCCCCCAGCCCCACGCCTCCTGGTTGTTGCCGTCCCGAATGCTGCCAGCCGGCAGGGCACCGTGAACGTCGTGAAAGTTGTGCAGGGCGACGCCCATCTGCTTCAGCTTGCTCTTGCAGGAAGAGCGGCGGGCGGCTTCGCGGGCCTGCTGGACGGCGGGCAGCAGCAACGCGATCAGGATCGCGATGATGGCAATCACCACCAGCAGTTCGATGAGCGTAAACCCACGACGGCGTACGACAGGGACGTGCGGAGACATGGAGACCTCGCCTCGAGTGGATTGAAGTGACGGAATCGTCGAAGAACCACGAGCGGTTGGAGGGGAAGAGCTCCCCGAGAAGTCCAACCGCTGGAGCCAACAGTACAAGATCGGCTTGGGTGGTTCCACTCATCCACAAAGAAATACGGATCCGCTCGCCCGCCCCGACAGCGACCGGGGGCCGACTTCGCAGCCGGACCCACGGGCTGTACGATCTCGCCGTTCCGCCTCGAGCGATCCGAGAACCATGTCCGAGTCCGTCACCGACCTCGCCCCCGGCGTCACCGAGCCCCCCCGCGGCGACATCGCCCTCCTCGCCGGCTCCGGCAGTCCGCGGCTCGCCGCCGCCATCGCCCGCGAGCTCGGCGAGCCACTGGTCCCGTGCGAGGCCCACGTCTTCAGCGAGGGAAACGTCTTCGTCCGCATCCTGGAGAACGTCCGCGGCAAGGACGCCTTCATCGTGCAGGGCGTCCACTTCCCCGTGAACGACAACCTCGTCGAACTGCTGTTCTGGATCGACGCCCTCAAGCGGGCCAGCGCGGCCAACGTCACGGCCGTCATCCCGTTCTTCAGCTACGCGAAGGGGGACAAGAAGGACGAGCCGCGGGTCTCCATCCGGGCCCGCGTCTGTGCCGACGCCATCGAGGCGGCCGGGGCGGACCGCTGCCTGATGATGGACCTGCACAGCCCGCAGATTCAGGGCTTCTTCGGCATCCCGGTCGATCACCTCTACGCCCGCCACGTCATCTGCGACCACATCCGTACGCTGGGGCTGGAGAACCTCGTCGTCTGCAGCCCGGACGCCGGGTTCGCCAAGGACGCCGCCGCATACGCCAACCTGCTCGGCTGCCCGGTCGCCATCGGCTACAAACAGCGGATGGACCACACCGAGTCGGCCGAGGTCCTCGAGGTCGTCGGCGAGGTCGAGGGGAAGAACGTCCTCATCACCGACGACTTCGCCATCAGCGGCGGCTCGCTCGTCAAGATGGCCGAACTGCTCAAGGCCCGCGGCGCGAACGACGTCTACGCCTGCATCAGCCACGCCGTGCTGCCCGGCCAGGCCCCCGAACGAATCCAGAACAGCGTCATCAAGCAGCTGTTCGTGACCGACACGATCGAGTCGCCCCACCGGCACGGCTACCCGGAGAAGCTGAAGACCGTCTCCGTCGCCCCACTGTTCGCCGAGGCCATCCGCTCGATCCACAACCGGACGAGCGTGAGCCGGTTGTTCCCGGACGACGGGCCGCAGTAGGCCGGGTACTCTGAAGGCGAGCGGAGGGTGTCAGCCCCCCGGTTACGCGTTGCCAACGGGATGGTCGGTCGAACAATGGAGCAAGCGAAACCGGCCGGCTCACACCGGCCGCTCGCCTGCACGCAGCCCACGGAGAACGTCACATGATCCGCACCCTGCCGATCGCTCTCCTCGCCCTCGTCGGGGCTGTTGCCGAAGGCACGGAGCCGGTCCACGTCTCCGGCACGACGATGGGGCCGATCGTCTGGAACGTGAAGGTCGACGCACTGCCGGACGGCCTCGACGAGGACGGTCTGCAGGCCCGAGTTCAGTCGCGGCTCGACCGCGTCAACGGGCTGATGTCGACGTGGGACCCGGAGTCCGAGATCAGTCGCTTCAACGCGAGCCGTGAGACCGACTGGTTCGACGTCTCCCGCGAGACGATGGCCGTCGTCTTCCGGGCCTCCGAGGTCAGTGAGGCGTCCGGCGGCGCGTTCGACGTCACGGTCGGCCCGATCGTCAATCTCTGGAGCTTCGGCGAAGAGGACGTGGTGACGCGAGAACTCCTCCCAACCGACGAGACCATCGCGGCGGCGAGCGAGCACGTCGGCTGGGAGAAGATCGTGATCCGCACCGACCCACCGGCGCTGAAGAAGCTCGACGTGGATCTGCGGCTGAACCTCTCCGCCATCGCGAAGGGCTTCGCCGTCGACGAGGTGGCCCGCGAACTCGACGACCTCGGGATCGAGGGCTACCTCTTCGAGGTCGGCGGCGAGTTGCGGACGAAAGGCGCGAAAGCCGACGGGAAGCCGTGGAAGGTCGGCATCGAACGACCGGTCGCCGGACTCCGCAGCGTGCAGACGGCCCTCGTCATCGGCGACCGGGCTCTCGCCACCTCCGGCGACTACCGCAACTTCTTCGAGGTCGAAGGCGTCCGCTACTCGCACACGATCGACCCGACGACCGGCCGACCCGTCACGCACGACCTCGCCAGCGTCTCCGTGGTGGCCGAAACGTGCATGGACGCCGACGCCTTGGCGACCGCCCTCTTGGTGCTCGGCCCGGACCGCGGGTATGATCTGGCCGTGGAGCAGAACCTCGCCGCCCTGTTGATCGTCCGGAACGGCGACGATCTCGTCGAACGGGCGACCCCCGCCTTCGAGACCCTGCTGGCCGCCAACGCCGAGAACGAGCCCGCCCCCGCCATGTCCCCGCTGACCACCTACCTGATCGCCTTCGGCGTCTTCCTCGTCGCGATCGCCGCGATGGCGGTCGGCGTCATCCTGAGCAACCGCCGCATCACCGGTTCCTGCGGCGGCCTCGCCAACATGAAGGACCGCGACGGCAAGTCGATCTGCGAGGCCTGCACCAACCCGCTCCCCTCCTGCGGCGGCGTCGAGGAAGGCCAGGCCCGCGACGCCGAGCTGGAAACCGCCACGGCCAAGACCTGACGTGCTCCCTCTCCCGCGGGAGAGGGCTGGGGTGAGGGGCCCGCAGTCGGTACGCTTCCCCAACGTGACGTGCCGTCATCGAGAAGTTCGCACGGAGGCGAAACGTGAGTGAAGTGAAGCAGGCCGACGTCGCGATCGTCGGCGGAGGCATCGTCGGGCTGGCCACCGCCTACCGGCTCCTCCAGCAGCAGCCCAGCACGAAGATCGTCGTCCTCGAAAAGGAGGCCGCGGTCGCCGCCCACCAGACCGGACACAACTCCGGCGTGCTGCACTCCGGCATCTACTACAAGCCGGGCTCCCTCCGCGCGGTCAACTGCCGCGAGGGGAAGCTCGCCATGCAGGAGTTCTGCGAGCAGGAGGGGATCGCCTACGAACTCTGCGGGAAGGTCATCGTCGCCGTCGACGAGTCCGAGATCCCCCGCATGCAGAACATCTACGAACGTGGCCAGCAGAACGGCGTGACCTGCGAGGTCGTCGACGCCGACCGGCTGCACGAACTGGAGCCGCACGTTGCCGGGGTCGCCGCCATCCACGTCCCGGAGTCCGGCATCGTCGACTACAAGCAGGTCTGCGAGCGGCTCGCCGAGATCGCCCGCGAGCACGACGCCGAGATCCTGCTGAACGCCAGGGTGACGAACATCACCGAGAGGAACCGCCGCGTGCACGTCGAGTCGACCGGTGGCGCGGTCGACGCCGGCTTCCTCGTCAACTGCGGCGGCCTCTACTCGGACCGGCTCACGAAGCTCGGCGGACAGAAGCCCGAGGCGAAGATCGTCCCGTTCCGCGGCGAGTACTTCGAGCTGAAGCCCGAGGCCGAACACCTCTGCCGCAACCTGATCTACCCGGTGCCGGACCCCAGCTTCCCGTTCCTGGGCGTGCACTTCACCCGCATGGTGCACGGCGGCGTGGAGTGCGGGCCGAACGCCGTGCTCGCCTTCGCCCGCGAGGGGTACACCCGCTGGACGCTCAACCTCGGCGACCTCGCCGACACGCTCGGCTACGTCGGCTTCCGCCGCATGGCGTGGAAGCACTGGCGGATGGGCATGGGCGAGATGTGGCGGTCGTTCAGCAAGGCCGCCTTCGTCCGAGCTCTGCAACGGCTGATGCCCGAGATCACCGGCGACATGCTGGTCGCCTGCCCCGCCGGCGTCCGCGCCCAGGCCCTCACCCCCGAAGGCGGCCTCGTCGACGACTTCCTCGTCCTCGAACACGACCGCATCGTCAACGTCTGCAACGCCCCCAGCCCAGCGGCGACCGCGTCGCTCAACATCGGCAAACTGGTGGCGGAGAAGGTGGCCGGGCGGCTGGGTTGAACCGCAGAGACGCAGAGGGCACAGAGAATCGAAGAACCGCGGATAGCGCAGATATCTCGGATGAGAAAGAACCGCTGGTGATCTGCGATATCAGCGCTATCCGCGGTTCAACTCATCTCTCCCCCGACGAGAACGCGGTGATGGGCATCGACTTCGCCAGTGAGGTCGTGACGAGCGGTCGAGTCATGCGATTCAGGCCGACCGACGAGAGCGGATGTCTCTCGTACGCGCGGGTCGTCGAACTCTGGCAGGAGTCGGCGGACTTCCGGACCGTCTTCACGAGGACGTTGGCCGAAGCGCCGTTCGAGGCGTACCGGTGGGAGACGCCCGCGTACTCCGACGATCTCGCCAGTCGCGAGTTCGAGTTCGTCCTCGTCGACGCACCGGCGTTCCGCTCTCGGCAGACCGATCGCGAGTCGTTCGCCGAGCACTTCACCGACAGCGAGGTCGATGCGAGTGTCGTGACGTTTCGGAACCTCCGCGGCGATGCGACGCTCGTCGTGCCGTCGCCCCGAGCGGACGACTCGGCCTACGGCGATCTCGCTGCCTTCGTCCGCGGGGCACCGGCCGAGCAAGTCGATGCGCTCTGGCAGGTCGTCGGCCGCGAGATGTCTCGCCGCCGCGGTGACGAACCGGTCTGGCTCAGTACGGCCGGAGGCGGCGTGGCCTGGCTGCACGTCCGGCTGGACTCACGACCGAAGTACTACGCCCACGCGCCGTACAAGACTCCGTAGTTCACTCGCCGACGACGAGCAGGTCGATGAGGTTCACGCGGTCGAGGAGGTCGCCGTCGTCGGCGGGATCGACTCGGAGTTCGAGCTGCTTCGCGCCGGCGACGTCGGTCGGCGGGATCGCGACCGGCTTCTCGCCGCCGCGGACGACGGGCGTGCGGTGGACCTCGCGGCCGTCGAGGGAGACGACGACGCGTGCGCTGCCGCGGCGGCGGGTGGAGTCGTCGATGCCGACGTGGCCGTGGAACGTGCGGTCGCCCGGCTGCAGGTCGTAGACGAGACGCGTGCCGGACGGGAGGCCGAGCCCCTTGTCGTGCGTCACGCCGCTGAGCCGCATGGGGTGGCCGGTAACGGCACGGTCCCGTTTCCAGTCCCGCTTCGGCCCCAGCCACGGCGTGTGCTCGAACGTCGCCGGCTCGCGGTCGGAGAGGTCGCGGGCGCGGCCGCCGACGAATCGGAGGGACTGCAGCCGCTCGCGGGGCACGTCGATCGTCGGGCCGAACGCCGCCTCGACCGAGACGATCGCGTCGTCGACGGCGACCGTCGCGGCCGTCAGACGAGTGCCGTCGTTCAGCCGGACGAGGACGTGCCGCTTCGGGGTCTTCGGCGGCGTGATGAGCGTCGGGTCGAACGAGAGCGCGCGGACGCGGTCGCCCGGGACGGTCGTGTTCGCGGTGGAGACGACGAGCTCGACCCCCTCCTCGGAGAGGCCGCGGAACTCGCCGAGGACGAAGTCGCCGTTCGTCGAGACGAGTCGGTCCCCGTCGCCCCGCACGCGACCGAGGTCCGCGAGCGTCGTCTCCCGAACGTTCCGGTCCAGCGACAGGCTCCACGCCACGCCGCGGATCGTCTCGAGGGGAACGGCGAGCGGCTCGGCCGAGGATGGCACGTCGAGCCGGAGTGTGTCCTCGTCGGCGTCGAGCGGTCGGCCGACGAGCCGGTCGCCGTTGGCGATGACCACGACGTTTCGGGGCGACTCCGTCTCCGTCGCATCGACCACGCGGATCGACACAACCTCACGCACCGGCAGCTCGAGGACCCCGTCCGCCGTCTCGACCGCGACAAGTGAGTCATCGCACGCGACGAGCACGCCTTCGAGCGTCTGGCCGTCGAACCGTTCGACGAGCACGCGGTCCTCGGCAACCGCCGACGTGGCGGCCACGAGCAGGAGGGTGGCGCGGGCGAAGGACGTCACTTCTGGAAGATCGGCAGGTAGTTGTTGGGCATCTGCAGCACGAGCAGCGACATCGCCGTGCCGTACTCCGGGCAGACGCGTTGTGCGGACCACGCTCCGCTGGGGAGCTGCCGGCCGACGAGTTGGTCGCGGACGGCCGGATACCACTGCGGCCAGTACGGGCCGGTCTCGCCGGTCTGCCACATCGCCTGGGCCGCGTAGTAGTGCCCGTAGTAGTAGTGGGTCTCGTACCGCAGCACGGCGTCGCTGGGCTTGTAGCGGTACAGGTACTTGACCGCCCGGCGGAGTTCGGGCGAGTTCTCCTCGTCGAGCCCGGAGTTGTATAGAGCGACCGTGGCGGCGGCCGAGCGGGGGAACAGGCTCTCGCCCCGGGTGCGGCGGTACTTGAACCCGCCGTCCTCGTGCTGGCAGTCCTTCACGTAGTCGACGCAGCGAGTGACGGTCTCCTTCGGCACGTGGAGGCCGCAGTTGCGGGCCGCCCGCAGGGCCATCATCTGGCACGCGGTGACGGAGACGTCGGCCTCCTTGGGGACCGGGTCGTACCGCCAGCCCCCCTCGTCGTTCTGCGTGTTGACGATGAGGTCGACGGCCGCCTTCAGCTTCGTTCGCACGTCCTTCCGTCGGGTCATGCCGTAGACCTCGGCGAGGAACAGCGTGGCGAAGCCGTGCCCGTACATCGGTCCGTGGTACTCGGCCTGTTCGTCGGTGATGAACCCGTTCGGCTGGCAGCGGGAGAGGACGAAGTCGACGGCCCGCGTGACGTTCCTGCCGTACTTGCCGCGGTCGGGCGCGTGGCCGCCGGAGAGGAACGCCATGCCGGCGAGCGACGTGACGGCGACGTTCCGCTCGAAGATGCTGCCCGAGCCGAAGGAGCCGTCCGGCCGTTGGCGGGACGCGAGGTAGGCGAGCCCGTCGTCGATCGACCGACGCGTCCGCGGCGTGACGAACTTCTTGCTGGGGGCGATCGCGTCCGGGAGGTGCCGTTCCTGGGCGAGTAGCGAGCCGGGGCCCGCAGCCAGGAAGAGGACGCCAGCGAGCAGTCGAGCGACAGTGCGAGAGAACGTCACCCCGGTTCCCACTCGCCCGGAGGGGCGCGTCCGCGCAGGGGAGCCGTTGCCGTCGTTCGGTCGCCCACCCTGCGAACCCCTCACCCCGACCCTCTCCCCTCGGGGGAGAGGGAGCCAGCGCAGGTTCAGTCGCGGACGACGCCGTCGTACGGGTTGGCCGAGAGGCCGTCCGGGGCGGGGAGCGTCTGGATCGGCAGCATGCGGGACTCGGCCGCCTGCCGGGCTCGCGTTCGCTGCAGGTCGTACCCGCGCGGCCGGCTGAAGGTGTCCGGAGCGAGCGTCTCGTCCGGCAGCGGGTCGAATCGCTGGTACCGCACCCGGTCGACCTCGGTGCTGCGGGAGTTCAGGAACGAGGGGCCGTTGTAGAGCGGTTGCGAACATCCCCCGACCAACAACGAGAGAAGTGCCGAGCCGAGGCCCGCGCGGACCGCGTTCGACAGGAGTCGTGGTTTCGGAACCGTCACGGGGCGATCCTCGCCGGGGGCCGATTCGCAATGGCGTCCTTGCGAACAACCCATCCTACGCGAAGTGGACGAGTGCGGACAGACGGGATTTCAGCCGGACGTGCGGTCGTCCCAACTCCAGTCCCCCTTCTGCTTTCCGGCGAGGTTCTGGATGCAGTGGGCAGGCCACTCGCCGCGGTGCAGAGCGAGCACGGTCTCGGCCGCCATGCGGAACGTGTCCTCGTGGGACTCGTTGTCGAGCCCGGCGAGGTGGCCGGCGAGCATCACGTTCGGCAGTTCGACGAGCGGGCTGTCGACCGGCAGCGGCTCGACCTCGAACACGTCGAGTCCCGCCCCGCGCAGTCGGCCGGACTCGAGCGCCCTCGCCAACGCCGCCTCGTCTACGAGCGCCCCCCGCGACGTGTTGACCAGCACCGCTCCTGGCTTCATCTTCTCGATCGTCTCCTCCCGGATCAGATGCCGCGTCTCGGCCGTCGCCGGGCAGTGCAGCGAGACGTAGTCGCTGCGGGCGAGCAGGTCGTCGAACGGGACGAGTTCGACGCCGTGCTCGCGGACGAACGGCTCCGGCGGGTACGGCTCGAAGACGACGACCTTCAGCCCGACGCCGACCGCCCGCGTGTAGAGGGCCTGCCCGATGCGGCCGAGGCCGACGATCCCCAGCGTGCTGCCCGCCACCCGCGGCCCGGCGATCCGCTGCCAGCGGCCCTCGCGGACGCGACGGTCGTTCTCCGGGAACCCGCGGGCCACGCCGAACAGCATCGCCAGCGCGTGCTCGGCCACGCTGTGGTGGTTCACGCCCGGCGTCGTCGTCACCACGACGCCGGCCGCGTCGCAGGCGGAGAGATCGACGGCGTCGAAGCCGACACCCGTCCGCGCGATCACTCGCAGTTCGGGCGACGCGGCGATCACCTCCGGCGTGTACGGTTCGGAGCCCGCGATCACGGCCGCCGCGCCGGCGAGCGACTCGGTCAACGGGCCCGGCTGGAAGAGGTCGAGGGACCGGTCGGCGACGACGCACTCCCAACCAGCGGCCGCGAGAACCTCGAAGTGCGGTCCCGCCTCGGCGTTCAACGACGTACAGACAACCTTCGGCATGGCGGGCGCTCGCAGTGGACTCGGTTGGTCGGTCTCGGTCTGCGACGAGCCTACGCGCCACCGCGGACTCGGCCAACCGTCGCGACACACCGCGCCCCGAACGTAGACTCGGTTGACCTGCCAGCGAGCCCGGTGTGACTCCGAGATCCGTCTACGTCCACGTCCCGTTCTGTGCCCACCGCTGCGGGTACTGCGACTTCACGCTCGTCGCCGGGCGTGACGACCTCGTGCCGCGGTACCTCGCCGCGATGCGGTCGGAGTTCTCGTCGGTCGAACGGCCCGTGCCGGTCGACACGATCTTCCTCGGCGGCGGCACGCCGACCCAGCTGCCCCCGGAGGGACTCCGGCAGCTCGTCGGCGATCTCGTCGAACGATTCCCGCCAGAGCCGGGTTGCGAGTTCTCGGTCGAGGCGAACCCGGCCGACGTCGACGGCACGATGGCCGCGACGCTCGCCGAGCTCGGCGTGAACCGCGTGAGTCTCGGGGCACAGTCGTTCGACGCCGACTCGCTGCAGGTCCTCGAACGCGACCACTCGCCGAGCGACGTCCGGGTGACCGTCGAGCGGTTGCGAACGGCCGGGATCGAGAACGTCTCGGTCGACCTCATCTTCGGCGTGCCCGGCCAGTCGCTCGACGCGTGGCGGGCGACGCTCGACGCGGCCGTCGCACTCGAACCGACGCACGTCTCGACCTACGGCCTGACGTTCGAGAAGGGGACCGCCTTCTGGACGCGTCGCGAGAAGGGCCAACTCACCGCGTGCGACGACGGTGTCGAGGCGACGATGTACGAACTCGCGATGGACCGACTTCCGGTCGCCGGCTTCGAGCAGTACGAGATCTCGAACTTCGCGAAGCCCGGCCAACGCTGCCGTCACAACGTGGTCTACTGGCAGGGCCGGTCGTTTCACGCCTTCGGCCCCGGGGCAGCCCGCTACCTGGACGGCCGCCGCGAGGTGAACCACCGCAGCGTGACCACTTGGCTCACCCGCGTCGAACGGGGCGAGACCGGCATCGCCGACCGGGAGGAACTCGACCCCGAGTCCCAAGCCCGCGAACGCCTCGCGATCGGCCTTCGCCTCGTCGAAGGCATCGACCTCGCCACGTTTCGCGAGGAGACCGGCCACGACCCCCGCAGCCTGTTCGGCCCGGCCCTCGAACAGCACCGGTCGTCCGACCTGCTCGAGGAGACCAACGGCCACCTCCGCCTCACCCGGCGTGGCCGACTCCTCGCGGACACGGTCGTCGCCGACTGCCTGTGAGCGGCCGCCGCCCGGGATCGGTCTCCAGCCTACGCGAGCAGTTCCTGCAGCGGGCCTGTCTGGTCGAGGTCCTTGAGGTTCGGGTCCATCATGCCGAACCGCTCGACGTTCGAGCCGGCGACGTTGAGGAGCGTGGTGTAGAGGTTGGCCGTGGTGCGGTGGCCGAGGTGGCCGTAGCCCGGGTAGTCGACGTAGCGGCCGGTCTTCAGCTTGCCTCCGGCGTTGCCGATCATGACGAACGGCCACTCCCACGTGCGGCTGTGGTGCCCCTCGGCCCCGTCGGAGAGGTAGACGATGACGGTGTTGTCCAGCATCGTCCCGTCCCCCTCGGGGATCGCCTCGAGCTTCTTGACGAGCCCGGCGATCAGGTCGAAGTGGTAACGGCGGATCATGTTGTAGACGCCGGCCCAGTCCATGCCGTTCTGGCCGCCGCCGTGGCCGGTGTGGTGCTTACCCTTCTTGAGGCCGAGGCCGGTGAAGGTGATGCCGAAGTCCCGGACGCCGGCGGCGGACGAGATGGTGACGACGTTCGTCAGGCCGCTGATCAGCGAGGCAGCGGCGAGGTCGAACTGCGCGTCGAGCCGGTCGGTCTCGACCTCCGACGTGTACTTGTCGTCGGGCGCGGGAGCGTGCTCGCGGAGGGTGTGCTCGATCTCGTTGAGTCGGCTCTGCCGGTCGCTGAGCGTGTCGAACGACTCCAGGTACGCGGAGAGTTGCCGCCGCTCCGGTCCGGCGAGGCGGTTCTCGGCCCGCTTGACGTCCTCACGGAGGAAGTCGAGGAGATTCCGCTTGGCCACGAACTCGTCGCGGGCGTGCCCCTTGGCAACGCTGCCGAACAGCATCCCCATCGCCTGGTCCGGCTTCACGACGATCGGCAGCGGCTTGTTCTCGCCAGCGGCCGAGATGCTGTAGACGACGCTGTTCTCCAGCCGCCCGGAGATGCCAAGGCCGACGTACGGGAAGATGCCGCCAAGGTGCTTGGCGAGGGCCCCGTCGACCGTCGGGCCGAGGACGGCGGTCGACTCGCCGCTCGCCCCACGACCGGCCCCGAAGGCACCGAGGGCCTGGAAGTTGTTCGAGTGGCCGCCGCCGCAGACCTTGCCGGACAGGCCCTGGACGATGGTGACCTTGTCCTTCCACGGGCTGACGGGCTCGAGCGAGACCGGGAGGTCGCGTTCGGCGAGGGAGAGGTCGAGGAACTCGGCCGGGCCGTTCAGCGGCTGCTGCCTTCGCGTTCCCCGCTTGACGCCCGGAGGAGCAACGTGAGCGGGCGGCAGGCCGTTGCTCTCGACGACGAAGACGAACCGAGGCGCCTTCGGGGCAATGCCGGCCGCTCGCGCTTCGAGCTGCTGCATGATGGGCGACAGGGCGAGCGCACCGACACCGAAGCCTGTGTTGCGAAGGAAGTTGCGGCGGGAACGGTCGAGCTGCATAGCGTTTGTCTCCGGTGAGGTGGAGCCAGCCTACGGCGTTTTGTCGGCAGGTTCAACAGGTATTCGCCGCTCAGTTGGCCGCCGTTTCGCGGTTTTCGGGCGTTCTGTAGAGAAACGAGTCGCTCGCGAGGATGGCGGCGACGAGAGTCTTGAAGCTGCCGCCGCTCTCGCGGTACGCGGCGTGAGCCGCTCGGAGGGACGGGCCGTCGCCCAGGTTCTCGTTGCGGCCGGTGAAGTAGCGGAAGACGTGCCGGACGAAGACCTGCTCGACCCGCTCGCTCTTGGCGAGAGCTTGCACGAACTGCAGGGCGTCCTCGGTCTTCGTGCCGTCGATCCGTTCGTCGCCGGTCAGCTCGATGCCGCCGCGACCGTCGGCCGGCTTCCCGACCTCGACGGCTCGCCAGCGGCCGAAGTGGTCGAAGTTCTCGAACGGCAAGCCGACGTCGTTCATCAGCTTGTGACACTGCCAGCAGTACTCCTCCCGCGTCACCTCCATCCGCTCGCGGAGCGTCTTCTCCGGGGCGTCGGGAAGTTGGGCGTCCACGGTGATCGGAATGTCCGGGACGACGTTGCCGAGCAGCCGTTCGCGGACGAACTTGCCGCGGAGAATGGCGTGGTTGTCCTGGTTCATCGACCAGGCGACGAGCCACGAGGGCTGCGTGAGGATGCCGGCCCGCGTGCCGGGCGGCATCTCGATCGGTTGCTCGTCGGTCCACTTCCAGTCCGGCGGCAGGCTGTAGGAGAGGTGGGCCTGCGCCTTCGACTCGTACTGGACGATCTTCTTCTTGCCGGCGTCGTAGCGGGTGTTGACGAACGCCTTGTTCGTGGTGAGCAGTTCCCGGAGCACCTCCTGGTCCTTCTCGAGGATCCAGCGGACGAGGTTGTCCGTGTCCGAGACGAGGACCTTCGCCTTGTGGGGCTTGAAGTCCTCGGGATTCTTGAAGACCTCGTCCGCCTTGGGATACTCGAAGTACTCGTGGAAGAAGCGGAGGATGCGGGCGGTGTCGGTCTTCTCGTCCGCCAGCATCCGCTCGACCGCCTTCCGCACACCCGAGGCCGTGTCCAGTTCGCCCTTCTCGGCCATGCTCAGCAGGTACGAGGGAGGCGACTTGTCGGTGAGGGCGTAGGCGAGGGCCTCGGCGATCTCGGTCGGGGTCAGCCGGGTGCGGCCGTCGTCGTCGGGCGTGCCGCCGATCTCGTAGCGGAAGATCGCCTCGGGCAGCAGGAAGACGGCGGCCAGCGAGTACCGCAGCCCGGCCACGCGGCCGGCGTCCTTCACGTTCTTCTCCGTCAGGCGGACGAACCGCTGCAGTTCCTCGTCGCTGGGCGAACGGCCGAGCGTCCGCTGGAACTGCATGGTGACGGCCTTCGCCATCTCCTCCGGCCCGAACGGCTTCTTCTCGTCGAGGAGGGCGATGAACTCCTTGCGGCCGCCCGGCAGCGGCTTCACCTCGCCGTCCTCCACCCGGAACGCCGTCTGCCGTTCGACGATCGTCATCGCGTTCCGCAGCAGCTGCGACGTCGTCGGGACGTCGAGTTCGGGCGAGCCCATGTCCTTGAACAGGAACCGCGGGTCCGGCGTGAACGGGTTGCCGACGAGGTTCTCGAACCCCTTCGCCTGCTCGCGGCGGAAGACCTCGTAGATCTCGACGCTCTTGCGGCGAAGGCGGGGCGGCACGTCGAGGTCGGCCTCGTGCTCCGGGTCGAACAGCAGGGCGTGCGGCACCTTGTTCCCGCTGACGTGCTGCAGCCGGCGGGTGAAGTTGCGGCGGGCCCGCTTCATCTCCGCCTTGATCCAGGCGAGGATCTTCGCGGTCTCGTCCTTCGTCGGCCGGGGCTCGCCCTCGGGCGGCATCTCGCGCGTCTCGAGCCGCTCGCGGACGGTCGCCCACCGGGCCCCGCTCGCCGAGTCCTTCATGTCCGGGTCGAGCAGCGCCAGCGACAGGTCCCCCTCCAGCTTGTTCGGCCCGTGGCAGGAGACGCAGTACTTCGCCAGCAGCGGCTTCACGTCGGCGTCGAAGGCCTTCATGTTGGCCTCGAACGCCTTGCGGTCGGCCTCGGCGAGGGCCTTGTCGCGGGCGGCGACCTTGTCGTCGTCCTGGGCCACCAACGGTCCGGCCAGCAGCAGGAGGGCGAGGGGCGGAAAGAGTGCGGTGAGAAGGCGCGAGGTGGGAGTCATGGTGGGCTATTTCACCTTCTTGAGCGCGATACGCGACCCGACATAGTTGGACTTGTCGCGGGAGAGGTAGACGTTTCGGAAGGAGGACTCACAGTACTCGGCCGTGCTGCACCACGCCCCGCCGCGGATCTGCGTCTGGCCGTTCTTCTCGACCTTCACGAACGGATCCTCGCCGCCGGGGCGGTCGGCGTCCGGGACGTAGTGGTCGGCCACGATCTCGGCGACGTTGCCGTGCATGTCGCGGAGCCCCCACGCGTTGGGCTGGAACTGGCCGACCGGGGCGAGCTCCTCGCCGTAGCCGTCGTCCGCCCGTCGTTCCGCGTAGAAGAAGTTCGGGTTCTCGTCCGCGAGGGCGGCGTCGGCGAAGTTCGCGTACTCTCCGAGTTCGGCCGGCGATTCGCCGAAGCAGAAGGCCGACTGCGAACCGGCCCGGCAGGCGTACTCCCACTCCGCCTCGGTCGGGACGACGTACTCCCAGCCGTTCGGCAGCCGGCCCGCCTTCTTCTCGATCTCGTTCAGCTTCTTGCAGAAGTCCGAGACGCTCTTGGCCTCGTTCATGCCCCAGAACGGGACGTTCGGCCCCGCCGTGAAGCCACGGTTCACGTTCTTCCGCATGACGACCCCGTACTCCCGCTGGGTGATCTCGTGCTCGCCCATCCAGAAGCCCTGCGTGAGCGTCACGTCGACCGGGGCGCGGTCCCGCGTGGCGGCGGAGTTCGCGTCGTCGGAGCCCATGCGGAACTTGCCGGCCGGGCACCAACGGAACGTCATGCCGACGGAGTTCGCGAACCCGTCGCCCGCCTTCTTCGCCTCGTCGGGGGACTCGACCCACGGCAGCGGGCTCTCCGTGCCGAGGCCCGCTTCGTCGGCGGTGAACCACGCGTCACCCAAACCCTTCGCGAGCGACGTCGCACTCGTCCGGACGGAGGTCTCGAACGACGGCAGCGACTTCGCGAAGCCCACGGCCAACGGCGTCGGGGCGTCGTCCTCGGGCAGTGGGGCCACCTTTGCACTCGGAGCGGCGAACAGGACCGACGTGCCGCGGGCGACCTCGATCTCCCGTAGCCCCGGGCGGACGCTCGGGTCCTCCGGTTTGACCGGCGACTCCCAGCAGGCGTCGAGAACGAACAGCACACGCCCCGCGCCGCCCTGCGTGGTCAGCTTCTCGAGCAGGTCCTCGACCCGCAGGCCCTTGTCGCGATAGTCGCTTTCGTTCCGGAGCTCGGCCTTCACGGGACGCAGGAGGTTGTAGACGCGGCCCTGCCGTTCGACGTGTGCCCCAAGCCCGACGTAGTAGAGGACGGCCAGCCCGTTCGTCGGCACCGACGCGGCGAACGTCTCGGCGGCGGTCTTCTGAGCCTTCTCGTCGGCGTCCTCCAGCCGCGTCACTTCGAAGCCGCGGCTCTCGAGCGCCTTCTCGACCACGTCGAGACTGTTCCCCACGAAGCCGAGATCGACGCCGTCGTACGAGCCGTTGCCGATCAGCAGTGCCATCCGCCGCCCGGACGGCACGTCGGTGGCGGTCGCCACGGCAACGGTCGTCGCGAGGAGCCCGAGCGTGAGGCAGGTTCGGCGAAGCATGAATCGGTCCAACCAGAGGAGCAGCAAGACGGTTCGGTCGAACGTCCATCGTATCCGCATCGACCGGCCGCCTGAAGTTGTCGTCAGAACCGCCGTGGTTACACGCGAACTCGGCGACAGGTTCTTCCGATCGACCGGGTGGCGGGGGCGGTTCTCGCCGCACACTTGACCCTCTCGTCGCTCGCCGGGATCGTGTGGCTGGAATTCCGCCGCACGCGAAGAGGCCGTCCATGTCCGCGGACGACGCAGCCCCGTTGGTCGGGGTGGTGATGGGAAGTCGGTCCGACTGGCCGACGATGGAACCGGGCTGCGAACTGCTCGAGGAGTTCGGCGTGCCGCACGAACGGCGGGTCGTCTCCGCCCACCGCACGCCGGACGTGATGGCCGAGTACGGCCGAACGGCCCACGAACGGGGCCTGAAGGTCGTCATCGCCGGGGCGGGCGGGGCGGCCCACCTGCCCGGCATGCTGGCCTCGCACACCATCGTCCCGGTGCTCGGCGTGCCGGTCCGGTCGAAGGCCCTCAGCGGCATGGACTCGCTGCTCTCCATCGTGCAGATGCCGGCCGGCGTCCCGGTCGGGTCGATGGCGATCGGCGAGTCCGGGGCGAAGAACGCCGCCCTGATGGCGATTCGGATTCTCGCCACGAACGACGAGGAACTCGCCGAACGGCTCGCCGCGTGGCATGCCGAGCGAACACGGGCCGTCATCGAGGACGCCGAACTGTGACGGCCGAGCGAGACGACACGGTCCTGTTGCCCGGGGCAACGCTCGGGGTGCTCGGTGGCGGGCAGCTCGGCCGGATGTTCGCGGTCGCCGCTGCCCGGCTGGGCTACCGCGTCCACGTGTTGGCGGACGGCCCGGACTCCCCGGCCGGGCAGGTCGCCCTCCGGGAGACGGTCGCCGCGTACGACGACGCGACCGCCGTCGCCGAGTTCGCCCGCTCGGTCGACGTCGTGACATACGAGTTCGAGAACGTCCCGACACCGTCGGTCGAAGCGGCCGCCGCGATCGTGCCGGTCCGGCCCGGTCCGAACTTCCTCGACATGACCCGGCATCGCGGCCGCGAGAAGCAGGGACTCGCCGACCTGGGCATCCCGGTCGCCCCGTTCCGCGTGGTCGCCGACCCGGCGTCCTTCACTGCAGCCGTCGCGGACCTCGGCACGCCGTCCCTGCTGAAGACGGCCGAGTTCGGGTACGACGGAAAAGGGCAGCAGTGGATCGAGGCCGACTCGGACCTCGCCGCCGCCTGGCAGGCCGTCGAAGGACGGGAGTGCGTGCTGGAGGGGGCCGTCCGGTTCGACCGCGAACTCTCGATCGTCGTCTGCCGCGGCGCGAACGGGGACTTCGCCGTCTACGACCTCGTCGAGAACGAGCACGTCGACGGCATCCTCGACCTCTCGACGACCCCGGCCGCGAATGTGGAGTCGCTGCAGCCGGAGGCGGCCGAGATCGCGCGGACGATCGCCGAGGCGTACGACGTCGTCGGCGTCTTCTGCATCGAGTTCTTCGACGTCGCCGGCTCGCTCGTCGTGAACGAGATCGCCCCGCGGCCGCACAACTCCGGCCACCTCACCATCGAAGGGCACCACGTCTCGCAGTTCGAGCAGCAGGTCCGGGCGATCTGCGGACTCCCGCCCGGCAGTACCGAACGTCGCGGACCGGTCGCGATGGCGAACCTCGTCGGCCCGGGCTACGCGGAGAACGCCACATCGTGGTCCCGTGCCGTCGACCGGCCGCGAGCGTCGGTTCACTTCTACGGGAAGGAGGGCGCACCGCCCGGTCGGAAGATCGGCCACGTGACGGCCCTCGGCGACACGCCGGACGAGGCCCGCGACCGTGCCCTCGCCGTTCGCCGTTCCCTCCGCGACTGCTGACGGCCGAACGACCTTGATCGAGCCGGGCCGAAGGTTCTATATCGCATCTCACGTAAGGGCGACGGTCGTTGACCGAGGAGTTCACGACCACACGTCGTTCGAGTCGCGACACGGAGCCCGGATCGGGTCCAGAACCCCGACGTTCGTCCCGCCCCGACGGAACGCGGAGATGCCAGAAGATCAGCCGGCCGCCGGCCCGAAGCCGTTCGTCGGCCTGCACATGCAGTGCTGCAACGTCTACGTCCGCGCGTACCCGAACGCCGACCGCACCGCCTACGTCGCCCGCTGCCCCCGCTGCGGAGCCCCGGTGAGGATCGACGTCGTCGAAGAAGGCGGCCACACGGGCCAGTTCTTCAACGCCAGCTGACGAACAGAGTCGACTCTCCGTCTCGACACGACGCCGCCGAGTCGCGAAGGTGCCCTCTCCGCGGCCCTCTGTGCCTTCACGACTCTCACATCGACGGCGACACCGTCTGGTCTCGTGAAGAACCGATGTGCTCGCCCGGCGACGCGGGATGATCCTCGCGTGTCTCGCTAGTATCGGGGTTCCGACTCGAACCGTTGAATGCGAGCCCGCCGTGCAGTCTCTCCGCCTCCGTTTCGTCGTCCTCGCCGGACTCGTGCTCTCGAGCGTGGTTGCCCGCGGCGAGGACACGCTCTCCGTGGCCACGTTGAACTGCGAGTTCCTGTCGCTGAAGTTCGTGCACGTCAAGTTCGGGCTGCCGTTCGACGGTCGGAGTTGGTCGGCGTCGCAGCGGGAGACGTGGCTGCAGTCCGGCTACCGGCGGGCCCGGTACGCCGAGGCGGTCGAGGCGACGGCGGCGGCCGTCAAGCGGATCGACGCCGACGTCATCGTGCTGACGGAGGTCTCGCGGGTTGCCATCCGGGACGGCGAGTTCGTCACGCCGAACGACCTGACCGTGCTGCACGCGGCCCTTCAGGACGTCTACCCGCACATGGCCCACGGCGACTCGGCCGACAAGGCGACCGCCCAGAACGTCGCCGTCTTCTCCAAACGGCCCTTCACCTCGACCAGCACCACCATCCCCGGCCGCGAGGGCTACTACGGCGAGCTCGACGACGTCGAGTCCGAGATGGACACCGGCGTCACGAAGGGGATGAGCGTCACGCTCGAGGTCGACGGCCGGCCGCTGCACCTCTATGCGGTCCACCTCAAGAGCGAGCGAGGCGGGCACGAGTCGGACGAGCAACGGATCGCCCAGGCGTCGATCGTCCGCCGGAACTACCTGCCGCACCTCTTGAAGGGGGAGCACGTGATGGTCGTCGGCGACCTGAACGACCGCCGCGGCCAGCCGACCATCCGCCGCATGCGAGGCTTCGACGACGTCCAGCCCGACCTGCTGCAGACCGGCGGCCCGTTCTTCTTCAACAAGAAGGACAGTGAGACCTCCGACGAGTTCAACGAGCGGGCCCGCGAACACTGGACCTACGAGTACCTCGGCCGCCGCCAGCAGATCGACCACGTCCTGGTCTCGCGGTCCATCAAGGAGCACTGCACGACGCGGAACCACCGCAAGCAGATGGAGATCGAGTTCCTCGACGTGACCGAACGGATCGCCGAGACCGACTTCAAGGTGACCGACCACCGAGCCGTGAAGTTCACGATGAACTTCCTCGACGTGCACCAGTGACCCGCCGAGCGCGCGAGAAGAGGCACCTTGCGAGGTTCGCAACGTGCCTACGGAGTGGAGGACAGGGGGCTCGACCCGCCATCATCGCTCTCGTCCACGCGAGAACAGCGACCTGACGCCGAATGGATGACGCCGTCCGGCGGTCTCCGTACTCATCCCCGCGGCTTGTCGATCACCTTGCGGCAGTAGTCGATCATGCCGAGGTCGGTGGCGGCTCGTTCGATCTCGGCGAGGTCGTCTGGTTGACCGATCAGGGTGCCGATCTCGGTGACGAGCTGCCGCGAGAAGCGGTCCTTGGCTCGCTTCTTGATCTGTCGGGCGTTCTCCTCGGAGACGGCGATCCCCTTCAACTCGCTGAGGTGGGCGGCGATCGCCCGAGAGCTAGGCTTCTTCGCGCCGGAGGCCGCGGTCGCCATCAGCATCGTCAGGGTCGCGTGGAAGAGCAGACCTCGACGAGTTTCTCGACGGCTGCCCGCAGTGACTCGCGGTCGTTCGGCGGATGGTCGCGGAGCCAGTCGAGCAGATCGCCCTCCTCGAGGTACTCCGTGACGAGGTACAGGCAGTCCTGGAACGGCGGTTCCGTGGACCGGCCCGTGTCGAGCACCTGCACGACGTGTTGGCCGCGATTGGTGGCGGCCGCCTTCACCTCGCGCTCGAACCGCGAGACGATCTCCCGCTTCCGGTTGTGGACCTCCTTTAGGATCTTGACGGCCACCGGCCCCTGCAGCTTCACCGAGTGGGCCTTGTAGACGAACCCGATGCTGCGACAGCGCGAGACGCTGCGGGGGGACTCGAACGACTCGCCTTCGAGCAACGGCGGACCGCGGCCGAGACCGGCCGCACCTAGGTCGTCGTCGAACGACACGATCGCACAGAACTCACTCACTGGAGCGGCACCGTTGTCGCTTCGTCCACCGCGGAAGACCAACCACTTCAAGGAGAAGACCGATGACCCACCGAATGCTGCTTGCCGTGATCCTGACCGCCGTGACGCTGCCAGCCGTGGCCGTCAGCGGAAGAGGCCCTTCAGAAAGCCGCCGACCTTTCGCTGGGGGGCGACGGTGGCGTGGTCGGACTCGATGCGGCCGCTGCCGACGTACATCTCGGGGTCGTCGATGATCCACGCGGTCGACCAGGTCTTGCCGTCGTCCGGGCTGCAGATGTTGAAGAACATCGTGGTGACGGTGTCGGCGTGGAAGTTGTACGGGTAGCTGCTGCTGATGCGGTCGTTGGCGGTGAGCCGGCCGACGCCCTCGGCGGCGAAGTAGTGGACCGCTCCGTCCGGGGTGAACGAGAGGCCGAGCGTCCACCAGCCGGGGGTGAGGGCGATGCCGGGGAACTCCTTGCCGGTGCGGGCGGCCCGGCAGACGAGCATGGCGGCGTCCGTCTCCCGTTCGCTGTCCTCCTTGCTGAGGAACTGGATGAACATGCCGGGCCAGTACGCCTCGACCTGGTCGAGCATGACCGGTTCGAAGCTGCGGCGAATCCGCTTGCCGTACCGGTGGGAGACGACCTGGTCCTGCGTGGTCGCCCGGGCGCCGACTCGGAAGCCGAACGTCGATCCGCTCCGCTTCTCCCACTCCTCGAACGGAGGGAGGTAGACGCGGACGAGGTAGTTGGGGCTGTTCGAGACGGAGGTCTGGAACGTGCGGGCCATCAGGTCGTCTTGCTGCTGCCGGTTCGTCTTCTTGCCGGGGATGCCGGTGTGCATCGACTGCAGTAGCAGGGCGCCCTTGCTGCCGGGGAGTCCGCCGGCGGGCGTCTCGACCCGTTCGATCTTGTCCGGATGGCCGCGCTTGGTGCCCTCGTCCCAGCGCCCGTTGCGGGAGCGGCCCTTGGGGAAGCGGACGCGACCGTCGTTCTCCTGGCTGCTCTTCCGGCCGGCCGTGCGGAAGGACCACCTCACGTCCTCGAAGTCGTCGCCGACGTGAGGAACCCGGCGACCTGTGCCCGGAACGATCTGTCCGAAGGCCGGCCCGGCGAGGAGGAGGACGAGCCCCACGACCATCCAGCGTCCTGTCCCAGTTGCGATGCTCACGTCTTCCCCCGTCCCGATTCTCGGCGCCACCGTTCGAACTGAAGTGCGTCCCCGCGACCGAGCTCCGAGCCGACGTGGACAGACTCAGAGATCGTCACGGCCCGGCGAGAACTTCCGGAGTTCGGCGGCCGTCCGCAGAACCGTCAACCGGACCACACCGCGGCGGCCAGAGAAGCGGCCCGAACGGTCCAACGCGTCCGCTCGCGTTCCGAATGCGGGGACGGTGCGGGTCGTCGGGGCGTCGGCGGGGGCGCTCGGCCGAGGATTCGGCACCACCGGTGTGGTGGGGAGGACCCGTGTGCCGGGTCTCGTCGGCACGAGCCGGTGTCCGACGGGGACGGTGAACTCCCTTGGTTCCGCCCGCCGATGAGAGATCTGCTGGCGAAGCGGGACGGCCCGTTCCCCCTCTCTTGCGGGCCCAACGCGGAACCGGTGTGCGGGAGTCGGCTGTTGGCCCCCTCCGACGGCCGGCTGGTGCCAGGCGTCCCCGGACTCTCCCACGACCACACGAATCAACGCGTGACCGTGGATGCCGGGACACCGCAGGATGACCCGTACCGCCGCTGCCGTTCACCCCCCTCAGAACGGCAGCGGCTTTTTCGTGCGCGGGGGCCGACGACCGGCCGCGGCACGCGCGGGCTGGGCGACGGACGTCACTCGTCCATCACGTCCTTCTCCTTCGCCTCGGCGGTCGAGTTGACCTGACCCTCGTACTTCTTGGTCAGGTCCTGGACGGCGTCCTTGCAGGACTTGCACTCGTCCTCGGACATCGTCTTCTCCTTCTCGGCCGAGTCCGCGTGCTTGTTGGCGTCACGACGGATGTTGCGGATCGAGACGCGGGCCTCCTCGGCGAGTTCCTTCACCCGGCCGGTCAGCTGCTTGCGGCGCTCCGTCGACAGCGGCGGGACGTTCAGGCGGATCATGCGGCCGTCGTTGTTGGGGGCGAGGCCGAGGTCCGAGGCCTGGATCGCCTTGGCGATCTCGCCCAGCACGTTCGCGTCGAACGGACGGATGACGATCTGCTGAGGCTCCGGCACGCTGACGTTCGCCAGCTGCTTGATGGGCGTCGGCGAGCCGTAGTAGTCCACGCGGACCGAGTCGACCAGGCCCGGCGTGGCCCGTCCGGTGCGAAGTCCCTTGAGGGCGTCCGTGAAGACGGTGGCCGCCTTCTGCATCCGTTCCTCGGCGTCCAACAGGATTTCGTCGCTGTCCACGAGACTGGCTCCAACCGGGGTGCTTTTCGACGCCGGAGAGGGTATCGCAATCGTCACGGGCGGGGAAGCACTCGCGGCCACGACGGTTGACTTCCCGACCGCGTCCGCGACCATCGGCGGCGTCTCGTTCCCCCGGTCGTCCCGTCGATGCTCTCGCTCTCCCGCTCCGGTCCGCCGTCGTTGCTCGTCAGCGTGCGGAACGCCGAGGAGGCGCTCGCCGCGGTCGCCGGCGGGGCGGACCTCGTCGACGTGAAGGAGCCGGCACGCGGGGCACTCGGGCGAGCCGACGAGGACGTGGTCGCGTCCGTCGTCGAGGCCGTCCGGCGAGTCGCCCCCGGCGTGCCGACGAGTGCCGCTCTCGGAGAGCTCGCCGAGGACGGGGCAACCCGGTTCCGGAGTCCTCGTGGACTGGACCTCGTGAAGGTCGGGCTGGCCGGCATGGCAGACCGGCCCGACTGGCCCGGTCGACTGCGGCGGTGGTCCGCCGACCGTCCGGCGTGGGTGGGAGTCGTGTACTCCGACTGGCAGGTTGCCCGGGCCCCCCGTCCGGACGACGTCGTCGAGCGGTCGCTCGAGCTCGGTGCCGCCGGCGTGCTGTTCGACACGTTCGACAAGTCGGGCGGGTCGCTGCTGGAGATCCTCGACGAAAGCGAGCTGGCGGCGACCGTTGCCGAGATCCACCGGCAGTCCCGGTTCGTTGCCCTCGCTGGGAGGGTTGGCCTGGCCGACCTGCCCCGGCTTGGCCGACTCGGCCCGGACGTGGTCGCCGTCCGTTCGGCCGCATGCGTCGGAGGCGACCGCGGAGCGGAAGTGGACG
>JANQQW010000283.1 GCA_028284885.1 Planctomycetaceae bacterium | reverse complement strand
AGCGACGTCGAGTCGGAGCTCGACGCCCCGGCCGAGGCGTCCGGCGGCCTCGACGGCGAGTTCGCCAGCGACGACCTCGGCACCGACGCCCGGCTGACGGACCTGTTCGACCGGGTCGAGATGCTGCTCGGCGGCGAGCTGGGCACGGAGGACTCCTCCTACCGGCCCCGTGCCCCGGAGACGCTCGAGGAGGCCCACCTCACCTTCGAGGAGGTCGAGCGGCTCGTCCTCAAGTACCTGCTGAACAAGGGCTCGGCCTCGGGACGCGGCATCTGCACGCAGATCCGGCTGCCGTTCCACGTCGTCGACCCGATCCTCAAGCAGCTGAAGCAGGAGCAGCTGGTCGCGTTCCGCAGCACGGCGGAGATGGGGGACTACGTCTTCACCATCACCGACGCCGGCCGCGAGCGGGCCCGCCTGTACGCCGCGGAGTGCAGCTACTTCGGCTCCGCCCCGGTGTCACTGAAGGACTACCTCGTGGCGATGGAGAAGCAGAGCATCGCCAAGCAGGAGGCGACCGTCGCCGATCTGAAGGAGGCCTTCTCGGACCTCATCATCAACGACGGCATGCTCGCCAAGCTCGGCCCGGCCATCAACTCCGGCCGCGGCATGTTCCTGTTCGGCGAGCCGGGCAACGGCAAGACCAGCATCGCCGAACGGATCACCCGCTGCTTCGGCAGCAGCATCTGGATCCCCCGCGCCCTCGGCATCGACGGAGACATCATCCGCATCTTCGACCCCGGAGTGCACGAGGAGATCGCCCGCCCCCAGGCCGAGGGCTTCTTCGACACCTCCGGCATCGACCAACGCTGGGTCGAGATCGAGCGCCCGACCGTCATCGCGGGCGGCGAGCTGACGATGAAGGAACTCGAGGTCTGCCAGAACTCGGCCACGAAGATCTGCGAGTCGCCGCTGCAGCTGAAGAGCAACTGCGGCACGCTCGTCATCGACGACTTCGGCCGCCAGACGATGCCGGTCGACGTGCTGCTCAACCGCTGGATCGTCCCGCTGGAGAAGCGGTACGACTTCCTCAACCTGCCCAGCGGCAAGAAGGTGCAGGTCCCGTTCGACCAGCTGATCATCTTCTCGACGAACCTCGAGCCGCGGGACCTGGTCGACGGCGCGTTCCTCCGCCGCATCCCGTACAAGATCGAGGTTCCGGACCCGTCCTACGACGAGTTCCACTCCCTGTTCGAGCTGATGTGTCCGATGTACGGCTTCGCGTACGAGAAGTCGTGCGTGGACTACCTCATCGAGACGCACTACAAGCCGATCGACCGCCCGTTCCGCGCCTGCCAGCCGCGCGACCTGCTGCAGCAAGTGAAGAACTTCTGCGTCTACCACGGCACCAACCGGCAACTCTCCCCGCCCGGCTTCGACTTCGCCGTCGAGAACTACTTCTCGGTGATGTAGGCCGCATGGAGTTTCTCGGAATCGCTCGAGGTTTCGCGTTGCCCGGCGCCTCGGACTGCGTCACTCTCCTGAACCCACGGGAGAGTCCGAGACGACCGAAGAGAGTCCCCGACCGGCGGCTCGGCCGTCAGCCACTCGCACGTGAAGAGCACGCGGGCTGCACACTGACGGGTCTCGTCGTGCTTTCTTGGCGGTGGAGCCTCGTCTTCGGCTGAGCGGGCCGGACGGTTGTCACCTCGTCGGCCTGCCCACGCATGGTCAGCCGCCGCCGAAGCGGGCCATCAGTCCGAACGTGGAGATCAGCCCGCTGACGAAGAACAGCACGCCGAGAACGATGCAGATGACGCCGATCGCCTTCGCTCCACCCCCCTTGAGGTTCTTCGTCCGGGTCAGCGGGATCCCCTCTTCCGAGAACGCCTTGAGGCCGAGGATGACCGTGAAGACGCCGAGAATCAGGCCGAGCATCGAGTTCTCCTCGATCTTCCGCGTGGTCCGTGGCGACTCGCTGGCGGCGCTTTCCTGCCAGACCGGCCTCGCTTTCGGTCGCCACGCTACGGCGCGGTGAACGCGTATTCAACCCACGACCCAATGGCTCGGCGGACCAGAGTTCGTCGTCCTGGGGTTGGTCGTTCGCCGGATGACGGCGACACTGCAGTCGTCCGCTCCGAGTGACCGAGTCTCCCGTGCGCTGGCCGATCCGCAACCAGATTCTCGCTCCGTTCGCCGCCGTGCTCGTCGTGGCGATCGCCGCGGCGACGTTCGGGTCGGCGTGGTTGGCGAGTCGCCGGGTCGAGCAGCGGCTCGTGGCCGAGTTGAACCGCGTGCTCTCGACGCTCGGCGATCCGGCGAGGTCGAACTTCCCGCTCTCGCGGAACGTGCTGGAGACGATGCGCGGACTGTCCGGGGCCGAGTTCGTCGTGGTGCGGGACGGCGTACCGCAGGCGGCGACGGTGCCGGGCGACGCGGCGTCGCCGGAGGCGTTGACCGCCAAACGCGTCGACGTGGTCGAACGGTTGCGGGACCAACCGCGGACGACGATCGACGGCGAACGGTTCGTGGTCGTCGCGCTCGACCGCCCGGACTCGCTCGGCCGTCGCGTCACGCTCGTCACGCTGTACCCGGAAACGGCCTTGGACCGGGCTCGGCGGGAGGCGACGTTGCCACCGCTGCTGACGGGAGCCGCCCTGCTGCTGGGGACGATGCTGCTCGCGGCATGGGTCGCCTCGCGGGCCGCCGGACGAATTCGCGGCGTGCAGCAGAAGGTGGCCCGCGTCGCGGACGGCGACTTCGACCCGGTGACCCTCGACGGGCCGGACGACGAGATTCGCGAGCTGTCCGAGTCCGTGAACCGCATGGCGGCCCGGCTGCGGGAACTGCAGGAGTCCGTCCGTCGGTCCGAACGAGGCCGGCTGCTCGGCCAGCTCGCCGGCGGGCTCGCCCATCAACTCCGCAACGCCGCCACGGGGGCCCGGCTCGCGTTGCAGCTGCACACCAAACGGAGCGGGGGCGAGCCTTCCGAGGAACTCGACGTCGCCCTCCGGCAGCTCTCGCTCGTCGAAGAACAGGTGAAGTCCCTGCTGGCCCTGGGCAAGGAGGGAGAGCGGGTGCTCGTCGCGAGTCCGGTCGCCGAGGTCGCCGAGGACGTCGCCCGTCTCGTCCGCGCGAACTGTGAGCACGCCGACGTCGACTTCGCGGTGGAGTTGGAGGGCGTGGTCGACCGGACCGTCGTCGATGGCGAGGGGGTGCGGTCGGCCGTGC
>JANQQW010000268.1 GCA_028284885.1 Planctomycetaceae bacterium | reverse complement strand
ACCACTGGACCGGGTCGACTGCGGCCAGCGACCAGACGCCCGCGAGGACGGCGGAGACGACGCAGACGGCCTCCCGGCCCGGATGACGGCAGGGGACGGCCAGCAGAACGGCCCCTGCGAGCGGCAGCGTGATCGCCGCGGCGACCGCGACCGCGTCGAAGCGACAGCCGAGGCGGACCGCCAGGTCGAGGCCGTCTGCGTCGTCTCCGCCGTCCTCGCGGGCGTCTGGTCGCTGGCCGCAGTCGACCCGGTCCAGTGGTTGGTCGGGGGGATCGTCGTGTCGGTGGCCGCGTGCACGGCGGACGGTTCGCGGGAGGGGGCCGTCGGGGCCGGTGCGGGCACCCGGAGAATCCTGCTCGCCCACTTGGCTTCGGATCTGCTGCTCACGCTGGGAGTCGTGATGCTGTGGGTCTGGGTCGCCGGGGATCTCGGGCTGGCCGGCATCGACCTCGACGCGCTCGTCTGGTCGGAGGAGTCCGTGACGCGACGGTTCCTCGCTGCGGCGACCAGCGACGCCGACCTCGTGTCGCGAGCCGGGATGATCAGCCTGACCGGATTCGCGGTCGCCGGCGCGGCGGCGGCTCGCAGCGGTGCGTTCCCGTTCTTCGGCTGGCTGAACGACGCGGGGCAGCGGACGCCGACGAGTACGGCCCTGTTGACCGGCATGGCCGTCCCGCTGGGGGCGTTGCTGGTGTTCCGGTTCGCCGGCCTGCTCGTCGTCGCCGACGACGTCGCCTTCGTGCTCGTGACGGGAGGCGGCCTGACCGCCGCGGTCTCGGGCGTGATCACGATCGCCCAGGACGAACCACGCGTCGTGCTCGGCTACGTGGTCTCCAGTACGGTCGGCGTCGCGGTCGCCGGGCTCGCCGGCGGAGCCGGGGGAACGGTCGTGGTTCCACTCCTGACGCTGCCGGTCGTCGTGGCGGCGGTCGTCTGGGGGCTCCGGCACGCGACGTCCGCGCCCGGCCGGAGGGTCGTGGTTGCGGGGGCGATCGTCCTCGGCTCGGGTCTGCTGGGAACGGCGGACGTCGTGGGCAGCCGGCTCGCGACCGAGGCGACGGGGGGACGACTCGTGACCGCCTTGCTGGCGAGCGGACTGGGACTCAGCGGGTACGGACTGACGCGGATGCTGCTGCGTCTCTCCCGCGACCCGGCCGTCGGCGGTCCGACCGGCTCGCCGTCGCCCGAGCCGTCCCCCGTCTCCGCCGTCCTCACCGAACCGCTGATCCACGTGGGGCTCCTCGGCTGCGTCGTCGCCTCTTGGAGCATCGGCCCGGACGCGTCGCTGCTGGGACCGTTGGGTGAAGACGCCGCGACCGGGGACCGCTCACCGACCGGCTTCCTGCCGGGCCTGATCGCGGCTGCCGTGGGGGCCGTCACGGCGTGGGCGGTCGCCGGCCGGGACGACCGCGACGCCGGACGCGTCGGCGAGCCGTTCGGGCCGCTCGTCCGGCTGTCGCGACGTCGCTTCTACGTGGACGAGTGCCTGCACCTGTTCGCCTCGCTGCCGATCCGGGCGTTCGCCCAGGTCTGCCGATTCGTGGACTGGTTCGTGATCGACGGGCTGCTCACCGGCACGCCCCGGACGGCCGTCGCCGGACTGTCGGCCGCGACCGGATCACCGCGGTCCGCTTCGGTCGCCGCGGCGCTGCTGGCGATCACACTCGCCGTCGCCGTGCTGCTGTGGACGATGGTCCTCTGACGAGGTCGTTCTGTGGTGCGTTCCCGGCACGGTCGGTAGTCTGACGTTCTCGTCACCGGTCGCACCTCGTCTCGAAGGGTGGGCCGAATTCTCGATCCTCGACTGAAGACGACGGCAACGGACAGGGAGATCGGATGCCGCCGTTGGGGACCCTGCTCGAGGCTCTGCTGCAGAACGCCGCGAGTCTGCTGTTCATGCTGCCGGCCGTGGGTGCCCTGCTGGCGTTCGCGTCCGCGCCGCTCGGGGTGGACGCCGTTCGGCGGACGGCCCAGTCGAACGCCTTGGTCACGGCGTTGTTCGCGGTCGCCGCCGTATCGCACCACGTCGCCGTCGACTCGCCACGTCTCGACGGGAGAACCGCGGAGACGCGGGCGTGGAACTGGACGGCCACGCCGCAGGTCACGACGACCGACACGGATCGCAAGTTGGAGTGGACAGGGCCACGCGTGCAGTTCGTGTTCGGCATGGACGGGACGAACGCCTGGTTCGTGCTGCTGGCCGTGTGCGGCGTCTTCCCGGTCCTGCAACTGGCCCCCGCGGACGACGACTCCCGAGGACTCTACGTCCTGCTGCTGCTCGTCCAGGCGTGCACGCTCGGGGCGTTTCTGGCGACCGACGTTCTCCTCTTCTGCCTGCTGTCCGAGACGTCGGTGCTGCTCACGTTCCTGCTGATCGGGACGTACGGCGGCCACGAGCGTCGAGCGGTCGCGGGACGGTGGCTCGTCACACAGGCGACGGCCGGCGTGCTCGTGCTCGTCGGGCTGATGCTGGTCGTCCTGCTGCGGACGTGGTCGCTCGCCGACGAGAACGGGGCGAACTCGGTCTCGTTCCGCGTCCTCGACTTGCAGCGGTTCGACGATTCGGTGTTGTGGGCCGACTGGGCCCCGTGGGTGTTCCCGCTGCTGCTCGCCGGGCTGACACTCCGCGCGGCGGCCTTTCCGCTCCACACGTGGTTCGTGCCGGTCTCGCAGGAGTCGCCGCGACCTCTCGCGCTGTTGCTGCTCGTCGCGGGGACGAAAGTCGGACTGTACGGCGTCGTCCGATTCGTGGTGCCGGTCTTCCCGGAGGCCTGCACCGCCGCCCTGCCCGTGCTGACGTCGGTCGCCGTCACGGGCGTCGTCTTCGCCGGGCTGCTGACGTTGGCCCAGGGGAACCTGTCGAAGTTCGTCTCCTGCATCTCGCTGGCGTTCTTCTCGTCCGCACTCCTCGCAACGTTCACGCTCACGCCGAAGGGACTCTCCGGAGCGGTGCTGACGCTGGTGCACCACGGCTGTGCGATCGGACTGCTCGCCTACGTCGTCCACTCGCTCGCCGAGCGGTACGACACCTACGACGTTGAGGCGTACGGTGGACTCGCCCGGCGGTTTCCACGGCTCGCCCTGCTGTGCACGGTCTCGATCCTCGCGGCGGCCGGAGTGCCGGGCACGCTGGGATTCGTCGGACAACTGCTCGTCGCCTCCAGCCTGTTCGCCACGTCCGGGCGACTGCTGTTCGGCCAGATGCTGGGGACGTTCCTGCTGACCTGGGCGCTGCTGTGGACGTGGAACCGACTGTTCCGCGGCCGCTTCCGCGAGCCGGTCGTCGGCGACCCCGGGTCCGGGCGGTTTCCGCGGCCGGAGTCCCATCGTGCGGAGGACCTCGGCTGGAGCGAGTGCCTGTCGGCCGTGCCGTTGCTCGTCCTGCTGTTCGGTCTGGGGTGCTGGCCGAAGCCCGTCGTCGACTCGGTCGGCGCGTCGGCGTCGGTGGTCCTCGAGTCGTACGAACTCGACCAAGCCGTCCCGGTCGACTCGGCAGCCGAGTGAGCCGTGCCCTCG
>JANQQW010000262.1 GCA_028284885.1 Planctomycetaceae bacterium | reverse complement strand
ATGTCACGAGGAAACGCAGGAGCGACGTCCCGTGCAGCCGCATGGCGATACGTGGAGCGGGGTTCGGGAGACCGGGCGACTCCGAACGGCTCAGCCGGCCTCGGCGATGCTCGGCGGCTCGGCCTGCCGCTCGGCCAGTTCGGCGCGCCAGCTCTTCAGCTTCTCGTCGATGCGAGCAAGGTCGGCCGCGTCCGGGCTCGTCTCGGCCTCCGCGAACCGGAGCTCGTCGATCGCCTCCTCCAGCCGGCCGGTCCGGTGGTACGCGATCGCCAGCTGGATGCGGACGACCGTCAGCCGGGGCGTCTGCTCGCGAGCGTGCTCCCAGAGGCCCAGATCCGACTTCCAGACCGGCAGGTACTCCTGCGTTCGTCTAACGGCACCGACCACGCAGCAGAGGCCGACCGCGCCGAACAGGCCGGCTGCCGCGAATCTCCGGAAGCCCTGCCGCAGCGTCCGCTCCGCGTCGACTCCTCCGCAGACCGCCCGCACGAGCCCGTCGAGGCCGGTCGCGAACAGGGCGAACAGCGGGATCGAGGGGAGGTACAGGTACCGGTCGTTCATCAAAGTCGTCAGCGGGAACAGGTTCAGCACCGGCAGCAGGAACAGCAGTGCGACCAGCAGGCCGAAGGCGATCCACGGCTGACGCTCCCGCCACGAGAAGGCGAGTGCCCCGACCGCGAGCCAGCCGGCGATCGAGACGCCGATCTCGAGCGCGACCCCGGTCGTCGGCGGGTCGTACAGGACGGAGAGGTTCGTCGGCACGAAGAGGTGTGCGACGTACCGCCACAGCAGCGTGGCGTCGAGCAGCAGCAGGTAACCGCGGCCGAGGGCGAGGTGGTCCCGCACGCCGCCGGTCTCGCTGGTCTGGGCGGACATCGTGACGGCGAGGAGCATGCACGCGAGGAAGCCCGGCAGGATCTGTCGCGCGATCGACGAACCCCAGTCTCGCTTGCGGACCAGAAGGTCGTACGCGAGCACGACCGGCGGGACGACGACCGCGATCGCCTTCGAGAGCAGGGCGAGGGCGAGGAACAGGATGCCGTACCCCTCTTCCCGTGTCGTCCGTTCCGGCCGCAGCCACATCCGCAGCGACAGCAGGATGAACGTCCCGGACAGCAAGCCCTTGCGGGCCGAGATCCATGCGACCGACTCGACCTGGACGGGGTGCGCGGCGAACAGGCAGGCGGCCAGAACCGCGGGGAACCGGCTCGCACCGAGCTGCCGCAGCAGTCCGAAGACGAGCGCGGCGTTCAGGGCGTGCAGCCAGGCGTTCGTGATGTGGTAACCGCCGGCCCACGCGCCCCACAACGTGTAGTCCACGAGGAACGAGAGCATGGTCAGCGGGGCGAAGTTCCGCACCTGCACGGTCGTCGCGAGCGCGTACAGGTTCTCGGCCGACCAGCTCTTCACGGTCGGGTTCTGCAGCACGTACCACGGGTCGTCCCAGTTGACGAAGCCGTAGCCGGCGGTCGGCAGGAAGACGACGGCCGCGAGCGCGAAGATGCCCACGCCGAGCACGAAGTCGCGGCGTTCCTCGAGGTCGTTGTCGCGGTACTGGTACACGTCGAGCGTCCTGACGGCGGAGCGGAGTCGGCCCGGAGAGTGAAACCTAGCTCGTGTCCCGGGACGTGGCGGCAGGACCACGACGTCTCGTCGTCGGACTCGTCCGCACAACCGGCACGAGACACGCGACCGACGCCGCGGACGACGGCACCACCGGCCCGAGAGCGACCCGCTCCGCCGCCGCGGGCTAGGTTTTCCCGCCCAGTGCGCCCGTCCCCCGTGCGAGCAGAACGCCGTGACCACCACACCCGTCGTCGAGAAGTCCGCCGTCGAGTCCGGTCGCGAGGCTCGCACCGACGATCCCGGGTGGGTCGACTCCATGCTGGAGGACATCGCCCGGGAGCACGGCTCGCAGACGAGTCGGCCGAACCGCCGGACCGTCGTCGTCATGCCGGCCTACAACGCGGCCGCCACGCTCGAACGGACGATCGCCGACCTCCCGCGAGACTGCGTGGACGACGTCGTCCTCGTCGACGACTGCAGCACGGACGACACCGTCGAGGTCGCCCGCCGGCTCGGTCTGCACGTCGAACGGCACACCCGGAACCGGGGCTACGGCGGCAACCAGAAGACCTGCTACCGCATCGCCCTCGAGTCCGGGGCCGACAACGTCGTGATGGTCCACCCGGACTTCCAGTACGACAGCCGGGTGGTCGACGCGGCCGTCCGCTTCCTGGAACTCGACGTCTGCGACATGGTGCTCGGGTCGCGGATTCGTACGCGTCGCGAGGCGCTGCAGGGCGGCATGCCGGTCTGGAAGTACGTCGCCAACCGCTGCCTCACGCTGCTGGAGAACGTCGCCCTGGGACAGAACCTCGGCGACTTCCACAGCGGCTTCCGCGCCTACCGCCGAGAGGTGCTGGAGACGATCCCGTTCGAGCGGAACTCGGACGACTTCGTGTTCGACAGCCAGTTCCTCGCCCAGGCGGCCCACTTCCGCTTCCGAATCGGCGACGTCCCCGTGCCGGTCCGCTACTTCGACGAGGCGAGCAGCATCAACTTCCGCCGCTGCCTGACCTACGGCTTCGGCACGCTGGGCGTCCTCTCGTCCTTCTGGGCGAACCGCCTCGGACTGCGGCGTTCGCAGCTGTTCCAGCCGAACCAGAACGCCTGAGCCACGGCCTCACGCCGAGGCCGCCCCGGCCGTGCGGATCACGCTGCCGGCACGGAACAGCTGCTCGACGAGACCCTGCTCGGTGACGATGCCGAGTTGCCGGTCCCCGTCGACGACGAGTCCCCGCGTCTCGCCGCTCTCGTGGAGCACGGCGAGCGCGTCGAGTTTCGACGCGCTCGGCTCGACGACCGGCAGCGGCCGCAACAGGTCGGACACCGACTTGCCCGAGATCGCGAGGTCGGCCACGCGGACGTAGCCGATGCAGTCCGGCGACTCGCCGCGCCGCACGACGAGGTGCGTCGTCCCGAACCGGGCGGCGTAGCCGAGTGCCTCGTCGGTCGGCGTCTCCAGCTTCACGCCGAGGGCCCGGGTGACGGGCGTCATCGCCTCCCGCAGCGGTTGCGAGGCGGCGGCCAGCACGCCGTGGGCCAGCCGGTCCTGGGCGTCGGTCAGAATGCCGTGCTCGTGACCCTGCGAGAGCGCGTGGACCAGCCGGCTGCGGCCGAGGAGCGCGTCGACCTGGTTGGCCGAACCGGAGAGCCGCTCGAACAGTCGCGCCAGCAGCACGAGGGGCAGGCTGACCGGGAGCAGCAGTCGGTAGAAGAAGCCGAACAACGGCGTCGCCCGGTGCAGCAGCGCGAACGGCGCCCGGAAGAAGAGGTTCTTCGGGACCAGCTCGCCGAACACGAACACGACCGGCGTGACGAGCAGCGTGGCGACGATCTCGACCCCGCCGGCGTCTCCCACGACGACGGCGGGCGCCCCGATGCCGATGCCGGCCGTCGTCGCGTAGTTCGCCAGGTTGTTCCCCACCAGCGTCGTCGCGACGAAGTGACCGGGGTTGCGGGCGAACCACGAGAGCAGCACGGCCCGCGGGTCGCCGCGGTCGGCGTCGATGCCGAGCCGCAGCTGGCTGACTCGGTAGAACCCGGTCTCCACGCCGCTGAAGAAGGCCGACAACCGCATCCCGAGGAGGAACAGTCCGGAACCGACGAGTAGTTGGACGACGGGGCTCACGGGCCGACCTCCTCGGCGGACGCCGACGCCCCGGCCAGGTCCTCCGTCGTCCTGCGGACGAGGATCCGCAACCGGCCCCGCTGGCCGACCTCGATCACCCGCAGGCTCAACGCCCGCCACTCGCACTCGTCGCCTGCGACGGGCCACTTCTCGAGCGCGTCGACGAGCATGCCCGTCACAGTGACGGACTCCTCGTTCTCGACGTCGACGTCGAGCTTCAACCGCTGCGTCAGGTACCGCAGCGTCGTCAGCCCGTCGACGTGGTAGGCCCCCTCGTCGACCTCCACGATCGGCTCCCGCTGCAGCAGGCGGCGCGCTCGGCTCGGTTCCGGGACGACGACCGTGTCCAGCAGGTCCTCGTACGTCACGATGCCGATCGTCTCGCCGTACTCGTTGACGACCGACGCCACGCCGCAGGCCCGCTCGCGAAGCCGCTGCAGCGTGAAGGCACAGTTCGCGCACCACGGCACGTGCACGACGTCCTCCGCGCCGAGGTGCAGGTCCTCTCTCGGCAGCCGTGTGAACCGGTGCAGCGGAATCGCCGAGGCGATCTCCTCGGAGTCCGGCTCCTGCACCATCACGTACCCGGCGGGCGGCGTCTCCCGGTGTAGGTCCGCGAGCGCGACCGGGGCTGGGAGGGAGACGTAGGTTCCTCGCGGCCGCATCACCTCCTGCACGGTGATGTCCGTCAGGGCGAGGACGTTCTGCAGGACGAGCCGTTCCCGCTGCCGGGCCCCCTCGCTCAACGGAGACGCCTCGACCGCACGCTCCAGGTCGTCCGTGTCGATGTGCGGCTCGGGTTTCACGTGCGGCCAGAAGGTCCGCCGCAGGGCGCGACTGACCCGCGACAACGTGGGCAGCACCGGGTCCAGCACGCGAACCGCCGTCGCGAGGGGGAAGGCGACGAAGGCCGACAGCCCCGTCCGGAACGAGACCGCCACGCTCTTCGGCAGCACCTCGCCGAGGACGATGATGCCGAGAACGCCGCCGACCGCGAACACGCCGGCCATGACCGGGTGCCCGGTGGCCGTCAGCCGCTGTGTCACGACCACGCTGACCGCGAAGTAGGCGAGGTTGACGAGCAGGTTCCAGAACAGGATGGCGGTCAGCAGTCGGTCCGGCCGGGCCAGCAGCGAGGCGACCAGCCGCTGGGCCGACGTGCCGACGCGGAACCGACGCAGGTCCTCGTGCGTCAGGCAGAAGAAGGCGGTCTCGCTGCTGGAGAAGAATCCGGAGACGCACCCCAACGCCGACATGGCGAGGAGCCCGGGCAGCCAGACGTCCACCGAGTTCAGGAGTTCCTGGATCGACACCACGCGGTTCACAGGCGAGTCAACTGAGACCGGAGTCTACCGGCTGACCGGGTCGTGCGTGAGGTCCGCGGCCCGGGAATCGGAGAACGCCGAGCCGTCCGCCTTCGTTGATTGTCCCGCCGCCGCGGGCTCCGCTACAGTCGTGAGTTCGTCCCCGCCCCTGGTGAAGCGACTTCCATGCGATTCGAAACGCGATCCGTCCACGTCGGCGTCGACAAGGACTCCGCCTACCTCTCCGCGACCACGCCGATCTACCCGTCGTCCACGTTCCGCTGGGACGACCTCGAGACGAACCGTGGCTTCGACTACACCCGCAGCGGCAACCCCACCCGGGCGGCGCTCGAGGAGAACATCGCCTCCCTCGAGGGGGGCACGCAGTGCCGGGCGACCTGCACCGGCATGGCCGCCATCACCGCCGCCGTCCACCTCTTCAAGGCGGGCGACCACGTCGTCGCCGGCCACGACATCTACGGCGGAACCTACCGCCTGTTCGCCGACGTCTTCCCGCAGCTCGGCATCGACTTCACCTTCGTCAACCAGCAGAACCTGGACGACGTCCGCGCGGCGATCCGCCCGAACACGAAGGGGCTCTGGATCGAGACGCCCAGCAACCCGCTGCTCAACTGCGTCGAGATCGCCGCCCTCACCGAGATCGCCCGTGGGTCGAACCTGACGTCGATCGCCGACAACACCTTCCTCTCCCCCTGCCTGCAGCGGCCGATGGAGCACGGGGTCGACGTCGTCGTCCACTCGACCACCAAGTACCTCAACGGGCACTCGGACGTCGTCGGCGGCTGCGTCGTCACGAAGGACGAGGAGCGCGGCGAGCGGATCGCCTACGTCGTCAACGCCCTCGGCCTCGGCTGCTCCCCGTTCGACGCGTGGCTCGTGCTGCGAGGCATCAAGACGCTCGGGCCCCGCATGGAGGCCCACCAGCGGGCCGCGGCCGCCGTCGCCAACTTCCTCTGGGAGCACCCGGCCGTCGAGCACGTCTACTACCCCGGCCTGCCGACGCACCCGCACCACGAACTGGCGAAGAAGCAGCAGGACGGATTCGGCGGCATGCTCAGCTTCGACGTGAAGGGGGGCCGGGCCGAGGCGGAGAAGGTGCTCACCGGCACCAAGCTGTTCCAGCTCGCCGAGTCGCTCGGCGGCGTCGAGTCTCTGCTGGAGTACCCGGAGACGATGAGCCACGCGTCGATGACGCTCGAGGCCCGCCGCGAGGCCGGCATCACCGAGAAGACCATCCGCCTCTCCTGCGGCATCGAACACCCAGACGACCTCGTCGAGGACCTCAAGCAGGCGCTCGAAGCCTAGCTGCACTGCCACGCAGTGCAGTCACAGTCTGGCGGCGAACCCAACGTCTCGACCGCCGTCGTCCGTCCGCTCGTCTTGCGAACGCCGCCAGCCGATCTCTGCACTGCGTGGCAGTGCAGCTACCACGGGCCGTCGACGAAGACCGCTTCGTCCTCGCCGGGCCACGGGGGCATCGTGACGGCGACGGCCGTCAGCCGTTCCGGGCCCAGCGAGCGGAACTGGAACGCCGTGCCGACCGGGATCGTCAGGCAGACGCCCGCTGCGAGCGGCGTGACCTCTTCATGCTCGCCGAGCCGTCGCCACATCTCACCCCGGCCGCCGAGGACGTACCAGATCTCCTCGACCGTGCGGTGCACGATCGCCCGCGAAGTCTCGCCCACGGCCAACTCGAAGTGGGCCATGCTGCCGCCGGGTCGCGAGAGCAGAATCCGTACGTCGGATCCGTCGGGAGCGGTGACGTCCGGTTCGGTGGAGAGGAGCTTCGTGTCGAACGTCATGAGGGACTTTGGGGGATTCTGAATTGGGGACTGGGAACTGGGGACTTGGGATTGGGAATTGGCAGAACGGGTGACCTTGAGAGCGAGCAATTCCCAGTCCCCAGTCCCCACTCCTCATTTCTTCCCTTCAGGCTCGGGCCACTTCAAGTGCCGATGCAGGAACCGGAACGTTCCTTGCGCGTTGATGGTGTGCGGGCCGTCGAACCACTCGATCTCGGTTCGTTCGGGGATGCCGAGCTTGGTGTAGTGGCGGCGGACCTTGGCGTACTCCCAGGCGACCCACTCGTCCGGGGCGACGCCGTCGTCGTGGCCGCGTTCCACCATGAAGGGCCGCGGCGAGATCAGCATCGCCAGTTCCGCGTAGTTGGCGACGTGCCCCATGTTCCACTCGAACATCTCGTACTCACCGGTGAAGACGTACGAGTACCTCGCCTCGTCGGTCACGCACTTCCGCACCCACTCGTTGAAGTCGGCCGAGCAGATTGACAGGCAGTAGCCCGGCCTCCCCTCCCGCGGCGGCAGCAGGGCCGGCACCCGCATCGCCGTCTTCCCGCCGTACGACAGGCCGTAGAAGCCGATGCGGTCGGCGTCCACGAACGGCTGCGTCGCCAGCCACTCGAGCGTCCGTTCGTGCTGCCGGACGACGTAGCTGAACAGCGACCGGCCGAGCGGGTTGCTCTTCCGCTGGATCGACCGGAAGCGGTCGCCGCCGCGGTACGGGTTCTGCGGCGAGTAGACGACGAAGCCCCGTTTCACGAGCTGCGTGGCGAACCCCTTGTACGACCGCCACGCCCGGCTGGTCTCGTCCGTCGTGATCGTGTCGACCGCCCGCCCCTCGAGCCCGTGCTGGCAGACGACGACCGCCCTTCGCTCGCCCTCCTCCAGGTCCTTCGGCACGAGCAGGATGCCCCCGGCGACCACGTCCGGGTAGACGTCGAGCAGCACCTCGTACCCGGTGTGCGTCGGTTCGTCGAGTACCTTCCGCGACCGCGGGTTCACCGGCATCGTCGGCTCCGGCAACCGGCCGATCAGCTCGTCGTGCACGTGGTCCCGGTACGACTCAGCGAACGCCTCCCACTCGTCCGGCGTCATGCTCTTCGAGCGGCCCCGGTCGCCGTTCTTCCAGAACTCGTAGCGCACGCCGGCCGACTCGTCGAGCAGCCGCTGCACGTGGTCGGTCAACTCGGTCAGCTGCCGCCTCTCGCGTTCTCGCTCCTGCCGGAACCGGAACCCGCGACCGGTGTCGCCGCGGAGGTCGCCGAGGTAGCGAGGTCGCTCGGCTCGGGGCTCGACCCCGAGTTGCCGCAGGAACTCGTGCGTCCCCAGGTGCCACTCGTCCTCGTCGACCAACGCGATCCGGTCGGCGACGCCCAGTTGTCGGTAGAACCGCCTGGCGACCCCGAGTTCGCCTCGGACGTTCGCGATCGTCGGCCTGGCGATGCGGCCCGGAGCGGCCCCGTTTCGCCGCCCCGGCACCTCGACCGGCCCGTCCCACGTGTCGCCCGGCACGATGTCGATCACCAGCGGTCGCGGTGCGACCAAACTCGCGATCTCCCCGTCGCCGAACTCGTCCAGCAGACGCCAGACGTTGTGGTCGATCGCCTCCTTCCAGACGTTGTCCCGTCCGGCGAAGTAGCCCGCCACGTGGGCTCCGTCGATTCGCGTGTCGAGCGCGGCGGCGTAAAGGGCAACCCCCCCTCCCTCCCCCACGCCGCAGACGCCGATCGGCAGCTCGCCGGCCTTGCGGGCCCACTCCTCGAACAGATCGACGACGGCGAGCACCTTCTGCACCTCGTATCCCGCAACCGTACGGCCCATCTGGAAGGCGGGTCGGTAGACCCACTCACGGTGCGGCTGGTTCGTGAAGCCGATGACCGGGTTCCCCGAGAACTCGTTGTCGCGGGAGATGAGCGTGGGGACGACGACGAGGCAGTCCTGCTCGGCGAGATGCCGGGCCATCCACGAGCTCGAACCCGGGTAGCCCATCAAGGCCTCGGGGGTGCTGTTGGCGTCCGGCAGCGCGACGACGAGGGCCCGCGGCTCCTTCGGCGGGACGACCAGCAGGCCTTCGAGCGTGACGCCGTCGAGCACGGGCCACCGAACAGGGTAGCTGACGATCTTGCCCTGTTCCGCGAGCGGGTGCAGCAGCCCCTTGTCGGGCTTCACTCGTTCGTCGACGACGCCGAGGTACCGCCGCAGCCGTTCGCGATTCGGCTCGACGCTCTTCTCGTACGCCTCGTGGCTGGAGTAGTCGCGGTTCCAGTGTCGCTTCCGGCGTTCGACGGACCTCTCGATCTCGCGGAGGGCGAAGCGGTTGATCCCGTCGACCATCAGTTCGTCGAGTGGCACGTCGAGTTCGAGCGGCCGAGTCCCCGGGAGCACGGGCGGGCTGTCGGCCCGGACCGGTGCGGTGAAGACGAGGAGCAGCAGCGGGAGGGGGGCGGTTCGGGCGACCATTTCTCACTCCGGCGCGACGGGCGGGCGGCGGGGGCTCGACGATCCGATCGTTGCGGACTCGGGACCGACGAATCTATCATCGCCGATGGAAAGTTGCTGCGACACCGACTCCGGGCTCCGGGGTTTCGTGTCGTGTCCCGATCTCGTTCCGAAGGATGCCCGCATGACCAGCCGCAACGAACTCGACCGCCGCTCCTTCGTGAAGTCCGTGGGAGCGTCCGCCGTGGCCGCCTCCGCGTTGGGGCTCGTCTCCCGAGGGGCCTTCGCGGCTCCTTCGTCGAAGAGCGCCGCCGAGACCGCCTCCGCCAAGCTGTACGGCACGCTGACCGACGCCCAGAAGCAGGCGATCTGCTTCGGCTGGGACGACCCGCGACGGCTTCGCGTGAGCGCCAACTGGCACGTCTCCGAGCCGGCGGTCGGCCAGAAGTTCTTCACCAGGGAACAACAGGCCCTCACGGCCGAGGTCTTCCAGAACGTGACCAGCGAGGAGGGGCACGAGCGGTTCCAGAAGGCGATGGACGAGGACTCCGGCGGGTTCGACTTCTACAGCATGGCCTTCTTCGGCGAGCCGGAGGGCGAGAAGTTCGAGTGGGTGCTGACCGGTCGGCACCACACGATCCGTGCCGACGGCAACACGACCGAGGGACTCGCCTTCGGCGGCCCGGTCGTCTACGGGCACAGCGAGGAGGACCCGGCCCAGAACGTGTTCCACTACCAGACGAAGGCCGCCAACGAGGTCTTCGCCGCACTCGACCCGAAGCAGCGTGAGCAGGCACTGCTCTCGCGGACGCCGCGCGAGACCGCGGTCGCGCTGCAGGGCGAGAAGGGGAGCTTCCCGGGCATCGCGGGGAGCGAGTTGTCCGACGACCAGAAGGAACTGCTCGAGAAGGTCCTCAAGATCGTGCTCGCCCCGTACCGCGAGGACGACGTCGAGGAGGCGATGCAGATCGTCAAGGCCGGCGGCGGGCTCGACGCGCTGCGGATCGCCTTCTACTCGAAGGGCGACCTGAAGAACGACAAGGTCTGGGACGTCTGGCGGGTCGAGGGGCCGACCTTCGTCTCCCACTTCCGCGGCGCCCCGCACGTACACGCGTACCTGCACGTCGGCACAAAGGGCTGAGCCTTCCGGCCGACCATCGACTTCGAGGACGCTCGTCGAACCACGTGTTCGGCGAGCGTCTTCTCGTTCGTGGCCGCGGTCAGCCGTCGACGTCGGCGAGCGGGCAGGCGACGACGACCCGTTCGCGTGCCACGCCGGCCGCTTCGAGTCGGCGGATCCAGGACTCGTGGTCCGCGAGCACCGCCAGCAGCAGGGGACGCTCCTCGGGAGTCGAGCGGCCGGCGTCGTCGAGGGTGGACCAGTCGAACGTGCTCTCGACGCGGAGTCCGCGACGGCGAGCCTCGGACCGGACGACCGCGAGGGCGTCTCCGTGGCCGACGACGACGACCGGTTGGCCGCGGTCGAACGACGTGAGTCGCCGTCGCACGACTCGGAGGAGCCGCAGGTTCTCCCGGTGCATTCGCGTGACGAACCGGAGACCGGCGAGCACGCGGGCCGCGAGCCGGTTCGGACGCGGTGGTCCGGCGTCGGCCTCGTGCACGAATCGCGGGACCCGCCGCCGGACCTGGAAGCCGTTCCAGAGCAGGCGGAGCCGCAGCGGCAGCAGTCGTCGGAGAACGGCTTCCGTCATGGGGCGTCCGTACGCTTTCAAGCCGCCATCTTCTGGTCGTCGGACCGGTCCGTGTCGGACCCGTCGGTGGGCTTCGTACGTTGGACTCCGAGGATCGCGAACGCGCGCGTCCGCAGTCGGAGGCGGTAACGGACGTTCCGCACGGTCTGCAGGACTCGGGTTCGCAGTCGCAGCCGGTGCCGGAGGCGGCCGAGCACACTCGCGGCCCGGGCCGGGAGACGGACGAGGTTGTGCACGGCGACCTTCCCGAGCCGGACCCCGGCATGGAGGCCAGCCTTCACGGCCCCCTGCTGACGCTTGATCTCGCGGATTCGTCCGGCGAACGCCTTGCTGCGCTCGGTCAGGGAGGGCTGCACCTCGATCAGTTTCTCGAGCTGTTCGCGTGAGTGGGCCACGAGGCACCCGCGGTATCCCCCCGTCTTGAAGCGTTCGACGCTGAACTCGCCGTCGAACTCTCGGATGGCGTACCAGGTGCAGGCGTGGCGGTGGACGGTGTACCCGTTGAGTGTGGCGACGAACTCGGGCTCGGCGTCCGTGCCGTACAGTTCGGCGATCTCGCGCCACTCGGGAGCCCCCTCGTCGTGCAGGGCGTCGAGCTGCGAGTCCAGCGAGTCGGTCCCCCCTTGGCGGAGGGTGCGGACGGCCGAGTTCTCCAGCAGCGGCGCGACCCGGCCCGACTCCCGCGCCTCGAGTGCGGGCGAGGACATGCCCCGCCCGTCACAGGGGCCGCGGTAGTCGACGTTGATGCCCGACTCGCCCGGGTGCCACGTGTGGACGAGGAACACGTCGTCCAGCCACTTCTCCGTGCAGCCGTGGTTCACGAGCCGGAAGGTCAGCTCGTACGGCCCGCAGATGTAGCCCAGGTACTCGAGGTGCTCGTCCGCCCCGCCGATCGCGACCAGGTCCTCGCGGCGGGCGCACATGCAGGCGCCGTAGTTGGCCTCGTGCAGCATGTCGTCGCTGTCGTCGAGGCCCTTGGTCGTGCGGCCGTTCCAGTTGATGCAGTCGGCCGGCTCGAGCACCTCCTCGAACGAGGGGAAGTCGAACGGGTAGTGCTTCTTCTGGTTGTTCCGCACCTCGTCGAGGTGCAGCACCAGGTTCGGGTTCGCGTCGAACTCCTCGACGATCCGCTCGACGAAGTCCTCGGGGAACATCGCGTCGGAGTCGCAGATGACGCAGACGTCGCCGTCGGCGGCGAGGATGCCGACGTTGTACATGCGGTGCTTGTGGAAGTAGACGCCCTCGTCGTAGTTCAGGACGACCCACTTGTCGACGGCGGGCCCGTCGACGCCCCACTCGGCGACCGCCTTCTCGAGGGCCTCGGGCCGTCGCTCGTAGAACTCGACCCAGACGAGGTCGTAGCTCTCCCGCGGGACCGTCTGGTTGTTGAGGTAGTACAGGCTGTGAAAGCTCTCCCGCACGTTCCAGTCGAGTAGGATCACACTCACCCGGGCCTGCGGCCGCGGACGGTTCACGACGATCTCGTGCGGGGAGACGAGTCCCGCCGTCTGCGATTCGCTGGCTGACATCTCGCGGCTCCCCTGGTTCGCCCTCGACTCGGCGTCATCGGCAAGGTGACTCATGCAACGTCTCTCCCCAGTAGGATCGCCCTTCGGTTCGCGCAGTGACGCGCGACGATCATCGTCTCCAGCTGAGACAACGAGTTCGCCACCATGACGGCGGGCGGCACCTTCTTCGCCGTCACCGGGTCGAAGTCCACACCCTGCGGAATCCCGAGGTACTGCCCCCCGTGCCGCACGATGTTGAAGCCGAGGTGGTCGTAGCGGACGGCGACCGGCATCTCGTCGAAGGAGGTGCTGCTGTAGACCAGCGGGCGTGCGGCGAACTCCTCGACGCGACTCGGGATCGGCGAGGCGTCGAGGTCGGGGCGGCCGTTCCGCACGTTGTGGGCCTCGTACCCGTAGCCGTCCATGAAGTCGGTGGGGAGTGCCTCGAACGCGGCGTACGCCTCGTCGAAGAACTGGTCCCGGTAGGCGTTGATCTTGCCGGCGTGGAAGGTCGGGCTCTTCTCGTCGAACACCTTGGCGGCGACGTCGGACGTTCGTCCGGGGACGTGCAGCTTCAGCTGCAGCGACCACACCAGCCGGGACTGCAGTTCCGCGCTCGCACCGCCGCGAGCCCCCACGAGTTCCTCGAAGGCGATCGGCACGACGTTCGGGAAGTCGAGCCAGGGGAGGAAGCCGCCGACGCGGTCGCGGATCGTGCCGAGCAGCCACGGGTCGTCGATCAGCCGCAGGAGCCGGTCGCGGAAGTCGAGTTGCGACAGGTAGCCGCCGAACAGCGTGCGGCCGTCCTTGTGGTAGTAGTTCGCCTCGGAGACGACGACGTCGAGCGGGTTCCGGTAGACGAACAGCGTGGGGCTGCGAGGGAAGGCGTGCAGCCGGTGCCCGAACGGACTCCGTCGCACGGAGTCGATGAAGAAGTCCCGCGCGACGGTGTGCGAGTTCGAGTACTCCACGCAGTACCAGTTGCCGGGCGCCGGGTCGCCGGAGAACTCGATTCCCCGTCCGTACCCCATCAGCTCGACGAGCCGGTACAGCAGGTGCGTCCCCGCCTTGGGGATGGAGA
>JANQQW010000332.1 GCA_028284885.1 Planctomycetaceae bacterium | reverse complement strand
CTGCCACTCGCGGCGGCTGACGGGGCGGTCGAACGGGGTCTTCATGGCGGACCTCAGTGGTTGAAGGCGAACTCGCCGCTGTTGACGAGCACCCAGAGGACGTCCGAGTACGGGGACTGCCGCGGGTTCTTCTCGGTCGGGGCGTACCGCTTCCGTTCCTTCTCGGAGAGACCGGCCCACGCCTCCTCGGCACGACGGACGAAGGCGGCCATCCGCTCGGTCTCGGCCGGCGTCGGTCGGCGGTTGAGCACCTGCAGGTAGACCGCCTCGACGTTCTCCTCCACGGACGCGGCCTCGGAGACCCGCTTCGCGACGGCGGCGTGGTGGAACAGCCGGCCGTCCCCGTTCATCATCCGCAGCGCCTGCTGCAGCCCGCGGGTGTAGTCGGTCGTGGGGCCGTCGCCGGCGGCGTACGTCTCGAGGAACTCGTTCAGTAAGCGGCCGGGGTTCTTGTCCTCGCGGTCCTCCGCGAGCGTGTCGGCGAACGTCGGGACGACGACCGTCAACGCCTCGACGAGCTGGTGCTCGCTGAGCTGCCTCGGCGACTGCTGGGCGAAGAGCTTCGAAGGAGCGCGTTCGGTCGCCGCGGGGACGCTGCTCCGCTGGTACGTCTCGCTGTTGCAGACGGAGCGGACGAGGTGCTTCACGTCGAAGTCGTTCCCGGCGAACTCGGCCGCCAGGGCGTCGAGCAGCTCCGGGTGGGAGACCGGGTTGTCCTCGGACATGTCGTCGACCGGCTCGACGAAACCGCGGCCCAGCAACTGGCTCCAGACGCGGTTCACGAACGCCCGGGCGAAGTACGGGTTCTCGGGCGAGGTGACCCACTCGGCGAAGACGGCCCGGTAGGACTGCTGGGCGTTCATCTCCGGCTCGACGCCGTCGAGGAAGCGGGCGCGGATCATCGTGCCGGTCCGCTTCCCGCCGGGATCCTCCATGTCGATGACCGGCTCGCCGTAGACGCCCGGGACGAAGGCGTAGCGGGCCGCCTTGTCGTCGCGGTACTCGAGCGGCTTCCCCTGGACCGGTTCGGAGAGCCGGCCGATCTGCGTCTCGGAGTAGACCGCCTTCTCGTAGCGGACCCGCTCGAAGAAGGCGGCCGCGGCCCAGAAGTCGTCACTGCGCCATTTGGCCAACGGGTGGTTGTGGCACTGGGCGCACTCGATCGACTGGGCGAGGAACAGCCGGGAGGCCGACGCCACGATCCCCTTCGGCTGCGGCCGGCCCTCCACGTTGTGCACGTTCACGAAGGCGGTCGCCACGTTCTGCGGCTGCTGCTTCAAGGCCTTCTTGCGGGTGATCTCGTTGTCCTTCTCGCTCGGCAGGTAGCCCTCGGCGGTCAGCAGGTCGGTGACGACGGCGTCCCAGCCGCGGCCCTGCTCGAACGACTCGGCCAGCCAGGCCTTGAACTTGTCGTGCGGGATCCGCCGGTACGCGCCGGAGGACTTGGGGACGAGCAGCTGGTGCCAGAGGACCGCCATCCGGCGGCCGAACTCCGGCGAGTCGAGCAGCTCGTCGATCAGCCGGGCCCGCTTGTCGGGGCGAGTGTCGTCGAGGAAGGCGACCGTTCGTTCGAAGTCGGGCACCGTTCCCGTCAGGTCGAGGAACACGCGGCGGAGGAAGGTCGCGTCGTCACACCGGTCGGCCGCCGGCACGTTCTCCTCACGCAGCCGTTCGGCGACCAGTCGGTCGATCGTCGAAACGGTGGCCGCGAGGCCGTGCTTCGTCGGCTGCGGGGCGACGGTTCGATCGGCGAACCGCGACAGGTGAGTCGCGTCCGGAGCCCCCGCGACGAGCCACCGCCGCAGCACGTCCTTCTCGTCGTTCGTCAGCTTCTCGCCCTCGGCCGGCATCTTGTCGGTCGCGACGAAGCCCCAGATCAAGCTGTCCCGCAGCGAGCCCGGCTCGACGGCCGAGCCGGAACGGCCGCCTCGCAGCAGGCCTTCACGCGACCGGACGTCGAGCCCCTGCCGCGGTTCGTCGCCGCCGTGGCAGCCGACGCACTTCGCCTCGAGGATCGGCCGCACGTCCTTCTCGAACGTCGGGGCGTCCTCGGCCAGACCGACCAAGGGCAGGGTGGCCGTGCAGAACAGCACGCAGAGCGAAACGCGCATCGTGGACTCCGGCAGGATGGGACCGGCCCGTCGGTCACTACGGAGACATGGCCCGCCGAACGCTGCCGTTACGGTTCGATGCCGTTTTGCGCGCAGAATCTCGGGAGTCGCCGTCGTGTCCGCTCACGGCTTCTCGGCCGGCTTCGGCGTCGCCTCGACGAGTCCGGCGACGGGGACCTTAATCGTCCGCGTTGCCGTGCGGTCGTCGGTCAGAATCTCGACGGCGAGTTCCGTGCCGACCGATTTCGACCGCACGTGGCGGAGCAGGTCGGCGATGAAGCGGACCGGCTGGCCGTCGACGGCGACGATGACGTGGTCGTCGGCGAGGCCGGCCTTGGCGGCGGGGCCGTTCTCGTCGCGGACGTCGGCGAACAGGCCGTTCGTCCCGGCCGGGAGCGACTTCAACTCCTCCTCCGACTGCTGCCAGGTCTCCTCGACGACGAGCTTGATCGTCGGCGTGGGAATGTCGGCCTTCGCCTCGACGAGCCGGCGGACGGCGGCGGCCGGGGAGACGAACGAGACGCCCTGCCAGCCGGTGGAGAGCGTCATCCCGCCGATCTGCATGCCGACGACGTGCCCGGTCGCGTCGAGCCACGGCCCACCGGACGTCCCCTTCGGGGCGAAGCCGGAGACGTACCGGCACTCGACGTAGTGGGCCCGGTTGCCGAGGTACTCGAAGCCCGCGTGCTCGCTGGCGACCCGGCCGAACAGCAGCAGCTGCCGCCGCATGATGGGCGTGCCGAAGACGGCGACCTCGGCGGCCACCGCGGGTTCCTTCTCGGCGACCGACAGGTGTGGGTACGGGTCCTCGCGTTCGGCGAGCTGCAGCAGGGCGAGGTCGTGCGCGAGGTCGCGGCCGAGGATTTCGGCGTCGACGCGGTTGCCGGCGAGGTCCATGAACTGGATCGGGCCCCGCGCCCCGGCGACGGCGTGGGCCGCCGTGACGGCGAGCCCCTCTTTCGTGACGACGAAGCCCGTTCCGAAGTGCCGGCCGCCGATCAGGACGTCGTAGGTGGCGGTCTTCGCCTTCGCCACCACGTCGGGCCAGCCGTCGGCCCCGGCGGCGGGCGAGGCCAGCACGGCGAACAGCAGCAGGCAGGCGCGAACGGGCGTCGTCATCACGGGATCCTTGGCGGCGGGGCCGGGTGGGTCAGCGGAGTTTCGAGGTCTGCGCGGCGGGGTCGGGCGGATCGACCGGAGGGGGCGGCCAGTGCGTGCCCCGCTGAATGCTGAGGTCGCGGTTCGGCACGAGCGGGCAGTCCTGGTCGGGCAGGCCGACGAGTTCGCCGTCCTTCAGCCAGTCGAGGTCGCTGCCGTACAGTTCGGCGACGAGCCGGTCCGTCAGTTGGCGACGGACGCCCGAGTGCTCGGCGACCGTGGAGAGATCGACGAATTCGTGCGGGTCGGCCTCGAGGTCGAACAGTTGGACGCGGTTGCCGATCGGGTAGTAGATCAGCTTGAAGCGGCCGTCGTGGATCATGCGGGTGGCCGTGTGCCCCTCGTTGCACTCGCCGTACAGGTGGCTGCGGGGGTCGTCGCCCACCATCGAACGGCCCGTGCACGACGGCGGGATCGGCAGGTCTGCGAGGTCCAGCAGCGTGGGCATGACGTCCTGCCAGCCGACGAGCCGGTCGTCCGTCCGGTGATGCCCGACCCGCTCGTCGTCCTTCGTGCCGACGAGCAGCATGGGGACGTTGGCCGAGCCCTCGAGGTACAGCCGCTTGGCCCACAGCCCGTGCGTCCCCAGCATGTCGCCGTGGTCGGCCGTGAAGAGGAGGATCGTGTCGTCGAGTAGTCCCTCCTCCCGTAGCGTGCCGACGACGAGCCGAATCTGGTGGTCGATGTGCGTGCAGAGGGCGTAGAACGCGCGGTGGGCGTCGACGACGGCCGGGGGGGAGAGCTTCGCCCAGCCTCGGCGTTGGAGCTTCAACCGGTACGGGAGTGCGTCCTCGTCGTGGGCCCACTCGCCGACGGGGGGCTCCGCGACCGGCGTGTCGCGGTACATCTCCAGGTAGTCCCGCGGCGGCACCAGCGGCGGGTGCGGGTGGGTGAACGACAGGAACCAGAAGCCGGGGCGGGTGGGGTCGCGGCGGCGGATGGCGCGGCACGTCTCGCGGGCGATGAACGTCGTCGGATGGCAGTCCTCCGGCAGGTGCCAAGGCCGGGTGGCGTACTCGTTGTTGCTCATCGCGTGGTCGAAGCCGCGGCCGGGGAATCCGCGGTCGCCGAGGTAGACCTCCCAGTCGTCGGTCAGCCCGTACTGTGGCCGGCCCTCCTCGACGAGGATCACGTCGTGAAAGCCGATGCGGTCCCGTTGCGGGAAGACGTGCAGCTTGCCGACCGCGTACGCTTGGTAGCCAGCCTCGACGAACGAACCGGCGAGCGTCGGCAGATCGGGCATCGGGAGTTCGGTCTGGAAGGTCCGGTCGCCGTGCGTGCGGGGGTCGGTCCCCGTCATCAGCGTGCGGCGGGCCGGGATGCAGACGGGGCACTCGCTGTAGGCGTTGGTGAAGCGGACGCCGTTCCGGGCGATCTGGTCGAGCGTCGGCGTGCGGACGGTTTCGTGCCCCGCCACGCCGAGCAGCGAGGCGGGCCAGTGGTCGGCGGTGACGAGCAGAACGTTGGGGCGGCCCATCGAGTCCTCGCGCGCGAAGGGGCGGGAAGCGTCTATCGATAACGAGTTGCGACGAGCGGGGGAACCGAGCGGGCCGCAGTCGCCTCAAGCGGACCGGGCCGTACAGTCGATACGACCGGTAGGGTCCCCGAACGTGGAGGTCGTCCGTCTTGCAACTCGCCGGTCTTCCCGCCATCGGACTCGCCGTGACCGCCGGCTCGCAGGGCATGAAGGCCGTCGGCCACTTCGCCGGCATGCTGCGGGACGCTCTCACGCCGGGAAGCGACGAAGCAACGTCCTCGCAGGCGTCCCCGGCCGGCGAGTCCGCTCCGGCGACCGACCTGAAGGCCCGGTTGGCGCGGCTCGAGGAACGTATCCGTGGGTTGCTCGCCGAGGCCGGGTTTCCGACGGCCGGGCCGCTCGTGCTCACACAGGACGCGTTCGACCGCGTTCGCGTCGTCGGGGGGACCGGGCCGCTGGCCGACGTCGAGTCGGTGTTGTCGACTCACCCCGAGATCGGCGACGAACTCCGGGCGATTGCCGAGGCGGCCCAAGGTCTCGACGACGCGGGCCAGAGCAGCGGCCTTCCGCCGGTACTCGAGATCGACGGCAAGCCGACGTTCGAGTGGTCGCTGCCCGACCGCTCCGTGGCCGGCCGCGCGTGATCTCGGTCGAGAAGGCTTCTACACGCCGTTCCCCGCCGGCCGCAGGTCGAATGTGACCTCCGTCGAAGCACCCGAATCGAGGGCTGCGGCGAGTTCTTCGTCGCTCGCGAGCGGCTTCGGTGGAATCGCAACCGCAGGCACGGCGAGCTCGAGTCGTTCGACGGCGAGTGGCCACGGCGCGAGGCGGAACCGGCCGGGGCCGTCCGGCTCGAAGCGAATCGTCGGGCCGCCGGGGAGTTCCATGTCGGTCCCCTCGTCACGCTCGCGGCAGCAGAGCCAGAGGCTGACCCAATCGAAGAACCGCAGCAGCCGGTAGCCGCCGTTCGCGACCGCTTCGGCGTCGTCGCCGGCAAAGGTCTCCAGCGCAGGCCACCAGTCCTCGCGGCGGGTCTCCTGGTCGTCGAGGAACGTCGACGCGGCGGCGATGTCGAGCGGATCGTCCCGATTCTCCTTGGCGTGCTCGGCGAGGCGTGCGAAGTGCCGACTGACCCACATGCCACCGAACGGATTCTCGGCGAGTCGTTGGTCGGCGACCTCGTAGACTCGGTCCGTCGCCATCGGCCTCGGTTCTCGCGAACGCAGTACGCCAGACTCGACGAGCAGGTTGCGGACTTGGTCGAGTCCGGGTTCTCCAACACCGTCGTCGACGGCCGTGCGGAGTTCGTCGAGCGAGAATCGGGACGGAAACCCGAGTGCGGCGTCCAGCACGACGGCCACGTCCGTGACGGAGGCGGCGTCGCCGAGACGGGCGGCGGCAGCGGCCGTCGAGACGGGGCCGCGGGCCGCGAGTTCGACGCTCTCGGTCCAGATCGTGGCGGCCTCGGCCATCGGCATCTCGGTGAAGTCCCGCGGCTTCCCGGTCTCCGGAACGATCGTCGGGACCTGCTCCCAGTCGTACCAACCGTCGTCGTGCAGGCGGATCGCGCGGAGCAACTCGTCGCGGAGGGGCAGGGTGGGGACGTCGTCGTTTCCCCAGGCGGCGGCGACCTCGGCCGCGAGCACGGCGTGGTCGATCTGCGAGATCAACAGCCAGCCGTCGGCCGTCTCGCGGCGAATCACTTGCCGATCTTTCGCAGCACGAACACCGTGTCCTCGGTGTCGGCGACGATCTCGATCGGGTCGGTGACGTCGTACGAGAAGTCGTAGGTCTCGACGAGCTCGAGTTCGTCGACGCGGCCGAGCAGCTTCTGCATCTGCTTGGCCTGGTAGGTGCGGTAGGTCATGTCGTCGACGATGCGGAGATGCGTCGTGGGGGTGTAGACGTCGAACCGCATGCCGACGTGCTCCTGCCGCTTCTTCAGGTCGATCCACTCGGACCACATGGTGGAGACGACGGCGAGGTTGCCCCGGCGGGCGGGCCAGGCCTCGTCGGTGATGCGGTTCCCCTTCGTCGGCGTGAGGTGCAGGCCGAGGACGTACAGGCCGCCGGGGGCGAGGGCGTTGGCGACGCAGCGGAGGTGGCTCTCGGCCGCCTTCTCGGTCGGCAGGTGCCGGAAGCTGTTGATCATGTTGAAGCAGGCGTCGACCGGCTTCTCGAGGGTGAAGTCGGCCATGTCGGCGACGACGGCCGAGCGGGGGAAGCCGTGCCGTTCGAGGCGGTCGTTGCAGAACTCGACGGCGTGCGGGTTCAGGTCGTTGCCGCCGACGTCGTAGCCGACCTTGGCGAACTTGATCATCAACCGGCCGGTGCCGCAGGCGGGCTCGAAGAGTCGCTCGACGACGCGGTCGGTGTGCTTCTCGAAGACGTCCTCCAGGAAGTCGAACTCGGCCTTCCAGTCGGACCCGTACACGAGGTCGTAGTACTTCGGGTAGTCGTAGAGGTGCCCCTCCACGACCTCGGGCAAACCGGTCTCCCCGGCAGTGGTCGGCTCGGTCACGGCGTCTCGATCGGCTGGGGTTCGGAGGCCTCGACGTCGACTTCGGGCGTCGCGTCCGGATCGCCGGGCGGGGACTCGGCGTCGTTCGTGGCGGCGGTCTCGTTCGTGGTGTCAGGTTCGTTCGTTGTGCCGGGTTCGGCCGCGGGCTCGGGGTCCACGGGTTCCGGGACCGGGCGCTCCTCGCGGTCCGAGCCGTCGGTCCGGAACCCCTTCTCGTCGTAGAGCGGCGCCGGGTCGCCGCCCGGTTCCTCGGAGACGCGGTCGATCTTGACGACCGGCAACTCGACGTCGTACTGGGCCTCGACCAGCAGCCTGGCGGCCCGCATCTCCTCGACGAACTCGGCAGCCGCCTCCTCGTTCAGCGTCTTCAGGTTCGGATCGTAGATGCGGGGCAGGTGGTCGCGGAGGGCCCACAGCATGTGCTGCTGCGCCGGGTACCGCGTCTTCGCGGTCTCGGCGAGCCGGGCCTCGACCGCCTGCATCCGCGGGAGTTCGTTCTTCTTCCAGGCGGCGAGCGCGAAGGCGTCGGAACCTTGGCGACGGCGTTGGAACTCGTTCCAGGACTCGGCGATCAGCTGGTAGTCGGCCAGGTTCCGGTTGGGCGGAATCCGCGACCAGACGAAGACCGCGACCGCGACCAGCGCGAGCGAAGCCAAGGCGATTCCCAGAACGCGGGCGTTGCGGCGGGCCGACTCGACGACGTTCTCACGCGCCAGTTTCCGGAGGGCGGAAGACTCGTCCTCCACGTTCCAGATCTGCTCGAGGTGCATGATCTCGATGCCCTCTTGCATGTCGGCCGAGATGTTGACGACCGCGTGGCTGCCGCCGCTGTCCCGGTTCAGCAGGATGATCTTGTTGAGGAAGCCGATCATCTCCGAACCGGCGTAGTTGCAGTCGCCGAGGTCGACCACGAGGTTCGGGAACAGTTCGTTCTGCTGCACGAGTTCGGCGACCCGTTCCCGCTCGACCTTGAGATCGGCGTGCCCGAAGCCGGCCGAGTCCCCCTGCGGCGTGACGATCAGCGCCGGCCCCCGCGACGAGACGTGGAAGACCTTGTGCTGCTTGGTGTCGGCGATCTCGGTCACTTGGACGGCCCTCGCGGCGTGACGCTTCGGAGCCCCGGTGTCGCGGACGCCTCGGCGGATCGTTCCGTCGGGTGTCCGAGTGGGCGACGAAGCTACTGTCAGTTTCGCGGCGGATCCGGGGAACTGCAACGGTCGCGTGCCGTCCCGGCGTTCTTGCCCGGCCGAGTGCCGACTGCTACGGTCCCCGTTTCGACCGAGAGAGCCCCCACCGTGCCGCGCCGCGACTTCACCCCGCCCGACAACCGCAAACGCTGGCGTTCGACGACGGTGCTCGCCGTCCGCCACGCCGGGACCGTCGCCCTCGGCGGGGACGGCCAGGTCACCTACGGCGAGAGCATCCTCAAGTCCGACACGCGCAAGGTCCGTCGCGTGCTGGAGGGGAAGGTGCTCGTCGGCTTCGCCGGTTCCACGGCCGACGCCTTCACTCTGCTGGAACGGTTCGAGGCGAAGGCGAAGGACTACCCGGGGAACGTCGCCCGCGCCGCCACCGAGCTTGCCCGCGACTGGCGGACCGACCGCGTCCTCCGGCGGCTGGAGGCACTGATGCTGGTCGTCAACGAGGAGCACACCTTCCTCGTCACCGGGCAGGGGGACGTCGTCCAGCCGACCGACGGCGTGATCGGCATCGGCAGCGGCGGGCAGTACGCCATGTCGGCCGCTCGCGGCCTCGTCCGGCACTCGTCGCTGTCCGCGGCGGAGATCGTCCGCGAGTCGTTGACGATCGCCTCGGAGATCGACGTCTACACGAACGACAACCTGATGATCGAGGAGATGCCCTCGACCGGCGACTGACGACGTTGCCGCGCGGCCCGAGGGGGCAGCGTGGACTACAATCGAGGCCCAACCCGTCGAGTCGTCGCGAGGTGGAAACCATGTCGAAGCCGTTTCCGGGGATGAACCCGTACCTCGAACACTCGTGGGGGGACATCCACACGCGACTCACGACTTACTCGTGCGACGCACTGCAGACGCAACTTCCGAAGGGACTGAAGGCCCGCGTCGAGGAGCAGGTGCGCGTCGACATGGAGGGGGCGACCACGGTCCGCCTCGTGCCCGACGTGCGCGTCGTCGAGCCATCGCACTCCGAAGGGGGCGTGGCTGTCGCGGAGGAGGTGCAGGTCGCCGCGCCGCTCGTCGTCGAGTTTCTCGATCAGCCGGTCACCGAGCGACGCATCGTGATCGTCGACCAGTCCTCCGGCGGCCGCGTGGTGACGGCAATCGAGTTCGTCAGTCCGTCGAACAAGACCTCGCAGAAGGAACGCGAGCGGTTTCGGCGGAAGCAGGCGGACATGGTCGACGGGGGCGTGAACGTCGTGGAGATCGACCTCGTCCGGCAGGGGCGGTGGGTGCTCTCGGTACCCGAACGACTGTTGCCCGACGAGTACGCGTATCCGTACGCGATCTGTCTGATCCGCGCGACGGCCCCGCATCGCGGCGAGTGTTTCGCCGTCTCGCTGCGGGAACCGTTGCCCGTGATCCCGATTCCGCTCCGCGAGAGCGATCCGGACGTTGCCCTGCGGCTGCAGACGATTCTCGATCTCGCCGTGGAGCGGGGGGCGTACGACGACGTCGACTACACGGGACTGGAGTTGAACGGATTCGCGCCCGAGGACGAGGCGTGGATGCGGGAGAGACTGCAGGCCGCCGGCCTGCTCGAACCGAGGAAGTGATCGAACGCATGCTGGAACTCACGCCCCGCGAGGTGGTCGCGGAACTCGACAAGCACATCGTCGGCCAGGACGACGCCAAGCGGGCCGTCGCGGTCGCGCTGCGGAACCGTTGGCGGTGGAACCGCGTCGACGAGTCGATCCGCCGCGAGATCACGCCGAAGAACATCGTGATGATCGGGCCGACCGGCGTCGGCAAGACCGAGATCACCCGCCGCCTCGCCCGCCTGACCCGCGCCCCGTTCGCCAAGGTCGAGGCGACCAAGTACACCGAGGTCGGCTACTACGGTCGCGACGTCGAGAGCATGGTCCGCGACCTCGTCGACTCCGCCATCCAGATGGTGACCGCCGAGAAGCGGAAGGAGGTCGAGGCCGACGCGAGCGAACGCGTGGAGGACCGACTGCTCGACCTGCTGCTCCCCGAACCGGAGTGGGAGGCGGACGAGGAGGCCTTCAAGGAGAAACAGGAACGGCACGCCCGCAACCGCGAGAAGTTCCGCGACCAACTCCGCGCCGGCGTCCTCGAGTCCCGCGAGGTCGAGCTCCGCGTCGAGAAGAAGACCTCGCCGGTCCAGATCTTCTCGAACATCGGCATGGAGCAGATGGACGTCGACATGCAGGGCATGTTCGACCGCATGATGCCCAAGCAGCCGAAGGACCGCCGCCTCACCGTTCGGGACGCCCGCCGCATCCTGCTCGACGTCGAGGTCGAGAACCTGATGGACCAGGACGCCATCCAGGAGGAGGCACTCCGCCTCGCCGAGGAGAACGGCATCCTGTTCATCGACGAGATCGACAAGATCTGCGGCCCCGAGCAGGGGAAGTCCGCCGACGTCAGCCGACAGGGCGTGCAGCGGGACCTGCTGCCGATCGTGGAGGGGACGACCGTCAACACCCGGCACGGCAGCATCAAGACGGACCACATCCTGTTCATCGCCGCCGGGGCGTTCCACCGCAGCAAGCCGTCCGACCTGATGCCCGAACTGCAGGGGCGGTTCCCCATCCGCGTCGAACTCGTCGACCTCACCCGCGACGACTTCGTCCGCATCCTCACCGAGCCGACGAGCAGCCTGACCCGCCAGTACGTGGCGCTGCTCGCGACCGACGGCGTCGATCTCGTCTTCGAGCAGGACGGCATCGACGCGCTCGCCGACTGTGCCTGGAAGATCAACCAGTCGACGCAGAACATCGGTGCCCGCCGGCTGCACACGCTGTTGGAACGGCTGCTCGAGGACGTCAGCTACACGGCCCCGGACCCGTCGACGAAGAAGGTCGTCGTGAACGCCGACTTCGTCCGCGAACGCCTCGGCTCGCTGCTCGAGGACGAGGACCTCGGCAAGTTCATCCTCTGAACTCGCCTTCGCGCTTCTGCAGAGCACGTCTAGGCTCCGTCTCCCCAGCCAGAACGGAGTCCCGAAGATGTCGGCCTGCCTCACGTTGCTGACCGTCCCTGTCGCCTGTTCCGCGGCCGCCGCCCCGCTGGCCGGTTCGTACTCAGCTCCATTTGCCACGGCTGTTGCCGCCTGGGAACGGTTCGGTCCCCAGTGGCGTGAGACGGCTGCCGCAGCGCTGGAGCGGGAGGTCGAGCGTCTTCGGTTCGAGAAGGAACTCGCGGTGGGCCTCGTCGACTACGCGGTGCACATGGCGACGCGGGACGACGGGCGGACTCTTCAAGAAGAGGTCACTCTCCAACTCCTGATGCTTGGCTACCTGCTCAGCGGCCCGCCCACGATCGAGCCCGCATTCGACACCAATACCGGGCGATCGCTGATCGACGGCGATGTCACGGTGGCCGTCTTGTGCTGGACGGACAAGGCCACCGTGCGCGCGCACCCGGGGCTCGTCGAGCGGCTCGAGACCGAGGTCGCGTACCGACTCGACGAACGCGGAGGCCGACTCGCCGCGCCGACGATCGTCCGGGATCAAGTGAGTCGGAACGACGACGCCGACGCGCTGGCGCTTGGGCGCATCCTGCGCGTCGACTACGTCGTCGAGGTCGAGCTGCTCGAGTACACGCTGTTCGAAAGGGGAACCCGCTTGCTCTACCGCGGGCGGTCCGAGGCCTCCGTGACGGTGTCCGACGTGCGAGCCGGCGAGAAGATCTTCACCACGGAAGTCCTGACGACGTATCCCGTTCGCACTCCCAGATCGACCCTCGAGACTTCGCTTCGGGACTTTCGCCGGGAACACGAAGGAGGCCTTGTCGAGCGAATCGGGCGACTCTTCCACCCGTACGAGCTGTCCGACGACCGAGCGTCGTGAGCACTTCGACCGTGGCTACCAGCTGCCGCTCGCGCCGCCGCCGGAGGAGCTGCCGCCGCTGAAGCCGCTGCTGGACGAGCCCGACGAGCTGCTCGACGTCTTGGTGATCATCGGGATCGTCTTCGTGTAGGTGCGCGTGTAGCTGCACTGCTTGCAGTTCTCCTCGACGCGCGCGAGGCCGGTCGAGTACTCCGTCGCGGCCGAGATCGTCGTCTCGTAGCTCCACTTGGTCCGGTAGCGGCAGCTGGGGCAGCTGGAGTACCGCGTGAAGAAGGCGCCGTAGCGGATCGAGGTCACCTCGTCGCAGGCGGTGCAGTGCCAGACGTCGTAGTCGACGCTGCCGATCCGCTCCTCGGTGATCTCCCCTTTCTCGAGGAACTCGTCGTCCTCGACCTCGGAGAGCAGTTCCATCGGTTGGCCGCACGACTTGCAGTTCCGCTTGCGGTAGCGGAGGTACCGCCGGAACCCCCACACGCCGGCCGCGGTGGTGCCGCCCGTTCCGAAGAGTGCGGCCCAGGGCATCCACGGCGCCTTGCCGCCGCCGTTGCCGACGTTCCCGCCGCCACCTCCACCGACGAGTGGTTGCGGCATGGCGTCGTCGCCGAGCGGGGCCCCCAGAATGCGGATCGCGGCCGCCTTCGCCCCGGCGAGCAGCGCCCCGTCCACGTCGCCCCGCTTGAACCGCGGCACGATCTGCTCGTCCATGATCTCCTTGGCGACGGCGATCTCCCCGGCACTGTCGATGCCGTCGCCGAGGATCAGCTCGGCCTTCCGGTCGCCGAGAGCGGCCAGCAGCAGCACGCCGTTGTCGAGTTCGCGGTCACCGATCTCCCAGTGGTTGAACAGCTGCGTGGCGAACTGGCGTGGGTTGCGGCCGTCGGTCGAGTCGATGACGACGACCGCCAGTTCCGCGTTCTGGTGCTGGTGGACTTTGTCGCAGAGGTCGTTCAGCTCGAAGATCGTCTCCTGCGAGACCTGCCCGGTGAGGTCGGTCACCCAGCCGTCGTCGAGCCGCGGCGAGGGGATCTCGAAGACGTCGACGGCGAGGGAACGGGACGGGCAGGCGAGCGCGAGTCCGATCAGCAGCAGCGACGTCGTCCGAGACAACACGAGCATCCGGTGACCCTCCGAGAGTGCGTGTGTACTGGTCCGGCCGGGACCGCGACGCATGATAGCGAACGGCGCCTGATCGGCGTGCGGAACGACGTCCGCAGCATGTCGAGAACGGCCAGCCAGCCGTTTTGGATCACTCCAAACCTACGGAATCAGCCGCCACTTGCCGCGGTGGATCTCGCAACCCGCCTTCCGCTTCTTGCGTTCGAAGCTGGTGCGGTAGTCGAGGTCGTTCTCGGCGGGGCCGACTTCGGGTGGGGCGAGGTTCTCGAAGCGGCGGTCGTGGTTCATCAGGGCGGAGATGACCTCGAAGTACTCGCCCACGTCGGTCCACGAGTGCAGGAAGCCGCCCGGCCTCAGCACGCGGACGGCCCGGTCGACGAACTCGTCCGTGAAGACGCGACGCCGGCGGTGCTTTCGCTTCCACCACGGATCCGGGAAGTAGACGTGCACCTCGTCGACCGAGTCGGCTGCGACGAGCTTGTCGAAGACGCGGGCGACGTCGCCCCCCCAGATGCGGGCGTTCGGGCTCTCCCGCTTGGCCAGCCGCTTCGCCCCGTGCCGCCCCTCGCGGTAGTCGATCTCGATGCCGAGGAGGTTCACGTCGGGGTTCGCGTCGCTGGCGTCCACGGTGAACTTCCCGCGGCCGCAGCCGACGTCGATCCAGACCGGGTTCGCGTTGCCGAAGTAGTCGGCCCAGTCGACGAACCCGTCGTACCGCTCGGCGACGTCGTCGAGTGTGACGAACCAGGGCTGCAGGTCGACGGTGATCGGCTGGGACATCGAACGGGTCATCCGAGCGCGGCGGCGCGGGCCGCTTCGAGTTCGCAGAACTGCTGCACGCGGCGTTCGACGACGTCGAGGCTCTTGTTCCAGAAGTCCGGCTTCGTCAGGTCGTGGCCGAGCGTGTCCAGCACGGCCGCCTCGGCGAGGCGGTCGCCGGTGGCCGTCAGGAACTCGCGGTACTTCGCCGGGAAGTCGGGGTCGCCGGACTCCGCGGCCAGCGAGTACAGCCCCAGCGACAGCAGGTACCCGAACGTGTAGGGGAAGTTGTAGAAGGGCCAGCCGGAGATGTAGAAGTGCAGCTTCGAGACCCAGAACCGCTCGTTCCAGCCGTCGTCGGCGAGCGCGTCGAGATACGTCTCCTTCTGGGCGGCCAGCATCAGTTCCGAGAGACGCTCGGCCGTCAGTTCCCCCTCCGCTCGCTCGCGGTGGAAGTTGTCCTCGAAGACGAAGCGGGCGTGGATGTTCATCAGGAAGGCGACCGCGTCGCCCAGCATGCCGTCGAGCAGCAGGAGTCGTTCACCGTCGGTGTTGGCCTCCTCGAGCTGCTTCTCGCCCAGGACGGCCTCGGCGAAGGTCGAGGCGGTCTCGGCGAGCGTCATCGGGTAGTCCTGCAGGAAGACCGGCTGCTCGCGGAGCACGTGCGAGTGGTACGCGTGCCCCAGCTCGTGGGCCAGCGTGGAGAGGCTGTCCGGCGTGTCCGTGTACGTCATGAAGATGCGGGACTGCTTCTTGGTGGTGAAGCCGGTGCAGAAGCCCCCCTGCCGTTTGCCACTGCGGTCCTCCGCCTCGATCCAGCCGTTCTCCAGCGCGTGCCTGGCGAAGGTTCCGAAGTCGTCGCTGAACTCGGTGAAGGTCTCGATGATCCGCTCGCAGCCGACGTCGTAGGGGACGTTGCTGGGGCGTCCGACGACATGGCCGGGGAGCGGGGCCTGCATGTCGAACCAGGCCGGCCGTTCGACGCCGAGCAGCCGCGACTTCGCGGCGAGGTACTCCACGAGGCACGGCTTGCGAGCCGAGACCGCCTCCCACATGGCGTCCAGCGTGGCCCGCGTCATGCGGTTGTAGCGGAGCGGCGCGTCGAGGTGGTCGGTGCAGCCGAGGCGACGGTACTTCGTCAGCCGCGTGCCGGCGATGTGGTTCAGGGCGTCGGCGCACGGCCCCTCGATCGACTTCCACGCCTTGTCCGCGGCGCGGAAGTTGTTCTCGCGGACCGAACGGAGCGGAGCGTCGAAGGTGACCTGTCCGGGCGACTTCTCGACGAGTTCACCCTTCTCCATGACGGAGATGCGGAGGTCGCCGGAGAGCCGGTCGTACAGCCGGCCCCAGCCGTGGATGCCGTCGACGTCGAGTTCGGCCGCCAGCAGTTCCAGTTCCTTCGGCAGCCGGAAGGCCGCGTCGCGGCGGGCCTCGTCGAAGAAGAACCGGACCTCGGCCAGCCGGTCGTCCCCGGCGAGCAGCGCTTCGAGGTCGGCGTCGTCGGTCTGCTGGAGCGCGAACTCGATGTTCGTCCGCACTTTCGACCAAGCTGGGGCGAGGGCGGCGAGCTTCCCCTGACACTGCTGGAAGACCGAGTTGCCGGCGTCGTCGGCCGAGTGACACCCGACGTGCGAGTGCAGGTCCCCCTTCAGCGACTCGACCGCCTCGTACTCGGCCAGCAGCTCGCACCACGCCGCCACGTCGGCCGCGTCTCCGGAGATGCCCGGCAGCTCGTCCGCCCGCTCGGCAAGTGCCGCCACCCGGCCGGCAAGGTCGTCGAAGATCGCCCGGAAGTCGTCCGTCTCGGGGTTCGGGAACAGGCCGTCGAGATCCCAGACGAGCGGGAAGGTGGCGGTGTCGGCAGCGGTCATGGTGGCGTCCGGCGTGCGGGGAACGATTCCGTCGAGTTCTATCGGCTTCGGCGCGGCCGCTCAACGCGCCGGCGGTTAGAGTGGCGTCGTCGACTCCGTCGTGACGGTCCACTTCCCCTTCCGGTGTCCCTTCCGTGCAACCTTGGCCGATCATCCTGCTCCGTCGCGTGTACGACGAGTCGACCGAGTCGGACGGGTTGCGGGTGTTGGTCGACCGGCTCTGGCCGCGGGGTGTGTCGAAGGAGCGTGCCGCCGTCGACGTGTGGGCGAAGGAACTCGCCCCGTCGCACGAGCTGCGGCAGTGGTACCACGGCGACGAGGGCGACGTGGATGAGTTCGCCATTCGTTACGCCGCGGAACTCGAAGACTCGACGGCCGCGGCCGACGCCTTGCTCGCGGAGTTCGACCTGCCTGTCGTGACGTTCTTGACGGCCACCAAGGACCCGGAGCAGGGACATCCGGCGATCCTGCGGGACTGGCTGCTGAAGCGTATCGAAACGCCTTAGGTCGAGCGTCGCTCACTCGGCCGGAGCTTCCGTGACGCGGAGCGTGCCTCGCATCGTCCGCCACCGCTCGGCCACGGTGCAGACGAACGCGTAGTCGCCCGGTTCCGCCGGGACACGGAAGACGACCGACGCCACGCCACGCGGTGGTGCGAGCGTCGTTGCGGCCACGACTTCGTCGGTCTCCGGGACGTACCGTCGCTCGACCACGTCCGGTCCCTGCATCGCGTCGGCCGACTCGCCCACGCGTTCGACCGAGCCGGGCTTCACGACGACGAGATTCTGCGGCACGTCGTCTCGGTTGTGCAGCCGGACCTCGACCAGCCGACCGGCCGGCACGTCGATCCGCTCCCGGTCGAACCGGTCGGCCTGCCACTCGGCCACCACGTCGAGTCGGGGGACGTCGAGTGCGTCGAGCGTTCGCGCCAGCGACTCCTGCTCGGCCGTTCCGAGCCGTTCGACGACCGCGGTCGCGTGCGAGACGTGCGCGCGGAACGAGTCGATCGTCGCGGGCGACAACGGCCGCACCTCGACGAACCTCTGCAGCAAGGCCAGGTAGCGGGCCGCCTGGTCGGCCGGGAACTCGTCCGGCGGAACGCGGCCCAACGCGTCGAGCACGGCGGGCGTGACGCCGGTCTGCCGGCCGAAGAACCCGTCCGGCTCCTCGGCTGCGGGGGCTGCGTCGAGTTCCCGCTTCGCCTCGGTCAGAAGCCGCTCGACCGTCGCGGGCGAGTGGTCGCAGGCGACCAGGGCCGCGAGTGCCGTCCCTCGTTCCGTGGGCGAACGTGTCGTCGAGCGGGCGAGGATCTCCTCGACGAGCGGCTTCAGTTCACCGCGTCGCTTCGCGTCCGGCACGAACGGCACACCCGAAAGGAACGGCAGCTCGCGGGTCCCGCGGGCGTCGGTCTGCAGCCGGGCGACGGCCCCTCCGGTGGCGTACGCCGCCCAGCCGAACCGTCGCGTCGGCGCCCGCCGGCCGTACCGCGCGAGTGTTCGCAGCGAACTCCAGTTCTTCTCCAGCAGCTTCCGGTCGAGCGTAAGCAGCAGCCGTCCGAGTTCGTCGAGAACCGCGTCGTCGGGAGTGGGACTCCGGTCGAGCGAGTACGCGACCCGGAACAGGTCGGCGACGGGATCCCGCCCGTGCGACGCGGCCGAGTTCTCCAGCGCCTCGCGGCGCGTCTCCGCGGGAATCTCGGGTCGCCTGAGGATCCGCTCGAAGACGCCCGGTTTCTCGACGATTGCCGGGCTTCGCATCACCTCGACGAGCTCGGCCGTCGAAGTCCGGTCCAACCAGGTCGCCAGCCGGGCCGGTTCCGTGGGAACTCGCAGCATCCTCGTCGGGCGGACGGTGCGGCAGGTGTCTCGCGGACCGCCGGCCAGGGCGACCGTCGCGGCCGACAGGGCGGCGAGTGCCGCCAACACGGTTTGCCCCACCCTCCGCGGCATCGCGTTCCCCTCGTCGCGGTTCCGAACCGGATTCTCCGCGATGCCGACGGTCGGCCGCAACCGCCTCGGCCGTGCGATCGGCCCAACCGGTGCGTAGACTCGACGAAGTCCCACCACACCGCGGAGCCCTGCCGTGCCGTCTCCGAGACTCTGCCTCTCCCTGCTGCTGTCGTTCGCCACCGCCGTCACGTTCGCCGCGGAGCCGGCGGGCGAGAAGTACGTCGTCACGAAGCCGCCGGCGGAGATGAAGGTGCCGGACTTCTACGAGAAGTACGTCGACGCGAGCGGCTACCCGGTCGTCTCCTCCGGCAAGGTGAACGACTACGCCCTGAAGGAGGCGGCGTACCTCATCGACTTGATGCTGGCGAAGCGACCCGACGTGCGGAAGGCGATGGTGAAGAGCGGCAGCCGGCTGATCGTGATGGCCCACGACGAGTACACCAGCGACGTGCCCGAGCACTCGCATCTCCAGCCCAACGAGTGGTGGGACGCCCGCGCTCGCGGCCTCGGCGGGTCGCGGACCGACCCCGTCTGCTCCTGCGGCGAGGAGAACCTGCTCGCCTTCGAGGGCGACCCCTACTCCACGGAGAACATCCTCATCCACGAGTTCGCCCACAACATCCACCTCCGTGGCATGGTCCGCGTCGATCCCGCCTTCGACGAACGCCTGAAGCGGGCCTACGACAACGCCATGAAGGCCGGGTTGTGGAAGGGCGTCTACGCCAGCTCCAACAAGAACGAGTACTTCGCCGAGGGTGTCCAGTCCTGGTTCGACAACAACCGTCAGCCGGACCACGACCACAACCACGTCGACACGCGTCGGGAACTGAAGGAGTACGACCCCGCCCTCGCCGAACTCTGTGAGGAGGTGTTCGGCGAGACCGAGCTGAAGTACACGAAGCCGCAGTCCCGGTTGACCGGTCACCTCGAAGGCTACGACCCGAAGACCGCCCCGAAGTTCGTCTGGCCGGAGAGACTCCTCAAGGTGAAGGAGGAGATCCGCGCGAAGGCCCGCGAGCGGAACCGCAAGGCGAACGAGAAGGGGACGGAGGAATGAGCATGCGACGTCTCCCGATTCTCCTCGCGGCCGTTCTGGCCCCGGCACTCGTCGACGCCGACGAACCGACTCGGCGGCCGAACGTCCTCGTGCTGATGGCCGACGACTGGTCGTGGCCGCACGCCGGGTTCCTCGGCGACCGGACCGTGCGGACGCCGCACCTCGACGCCTTGGCCGAGCGAGGCGTCGTCTTCGAGAACGCGTTCGTCTCGTCCCCCTCGTGCACACCCAGTCGGTTCGCCGTCGCGACCGGGCAGTGGCACTGGCGGCTGGGCGAGGCGGCGAACCTCGGCGGCTCGCTCGCCGAGAACGTGCCGGTCTACGCCGAGCTGCTCGCCGAGGCGGGCTACCACGTCGGCCGGAGTCGAAAGGGGGCCGCTCCCAGCAAGCACGTCCACACCGGCCGGGACCCGTTGGGTCCGCGGTTCCAGACCTTCGACGCGTTCCTGGAGAAACGTGGAGAAGACCAACCGTTCTGCTTCTGGTACGGCGCGGGCGAACCGCATCGCCCCTACCGAGCGGGGACCGGTGTGAAGCGGGGGCTCGACCCGGAGTCGGTTCGCGTGCCGGCCTGCCTCCCCGACGACGACGTCGTCCGCGCCGACCTCTGCGACTACTACGCGGCCGTCGAACGGTTCGACCGGGACTGCGGTCGGATGCTGAAGTTGCTCGAGACGATCGGCGAGCGGGAGAACACCCTGGTCGTCCTCGCCGGCGACAACGGGATGCCGTTCCCCCGCTGCAAGGCCACTCTCTACGACACGGGGACCCGTGTCCCGCTCGTCGTCGACGGGCCCGGGGTCGAGCACCGCGGTCGTCGGGTCACCGACTTCGTCAACCTGACCGACCTGGCGCCCACGATTCTGGAGGCGGCCGGCATCGACGTGCCGGAGGCGATGACCGGACGGAGCCTGCGGCCGCAGCTGGTCTTCGAACTCTCAGGTCGCGTCGATCCGAGTCGCTCCTTCACGCTGACCGGCATGGAGCGGCACGTCTACCCGTACCCCGCGCGTGCGATCCGCACCGAGCGGTTTCTCTACGTCCGCAACCTCGAACCGCAGAAGTGGCCGAGCGGCGAACCGCGAGAGCCTCCGCCACGCATCGACTTCGGCGACGGCTCGTGGCCCACGTTCCCGGGGGCCTTCTCGTTCAACGTCGATCCGTCCCCCACGAAGCAGTTGCTGCTCGACCACGCGACGGACCCCGAGGTCGCCCCGTATCGGGAACGAGCCTTCGGGCGACGGCCGGAGGTCGAACTGTACGACCTCGCCGAGGACCCGGGACAGTTGAGGAACGTCGCCGACCAGCCCGCCTACGAGGCCGATCGCACGCGACTGGGGAGACAGCTCGAAGAGGCGCTGGCCGAGTCCGACGACCCACGGTTCCCCGCCCGTTCCGAGACCTCGGCGGCCCGGCAGCCACGTGAGGGGGCGGACGGAGATCGGAAGCCGAACGTCCTCTTCATCGCGATGGACGACCTCAACGACTGGGTCGGCTGCATGGGCGGGCATCCGCAGGTGAAGACGCCGAACCTCGACCGGCTCGCCGCCTCGGGGATTCTGTTCGACAACGCCCACTGCGCCGCCCCCGCCTGCAACCCGTCGCGAACGGCCGTCATGACGGGCCTCTCGCCCGCCAAGTCCGGCGTGTACGAGAACCGCCAGAAGATGCGGACCATCCTGCCGGACGCGGAACTGCTGCCGAAGTACTTCTCGCGGCACGGTTACTGGTCCGCCGGGTCGGGCAAAATCCTGCACTACTTCATCGACGCCGACTCCTGGGACGACTACTTCCCCGAGGCGTCGAAGGAGAACCCGTTCCCGCGGACGCTGTACCCGGAGAAGCGGCCCGTCAGCCTGCCGCGGGGCGGGCCGTGGCAGTACGTCGAGACCGACTGGGGGCCGCTCGACGTGACCGACGAGGAGTTCGGCGGCGACTGGCTCGTCTCCAAGTGGGTCGGCGAACAACTCGCGAAGGAACACGAGAAGCCGTTCTTCCTCGCCTGCGGTTTCTACCGCCCGCACGAGCCGTGGTTCGTGCCGAAGAAGTACTTCGACATGTTCCCGCTCGACGAGGTGCAGCTGCCACCCGGCTACAAGGCGGACGACCTCGCCGACCTCCCGCCCGCCGGCAGGCGACGCGGCCCCAACCGGTACTTCGCCCACATCCGCAAGCACGGCCAGTGGCGGCAGGGCGTGCAGGGCTACCTCGCCTCCATCGCCTTCGCCGACGCCATGCTCGGCCGCGTGCTCGACGCCCTTGAGAACGGCCCCAACGCGGACAACACCGTCGTCGTCCTCTGGAGCGACCACGGCTGGCATCTCGGCGAGAAGCAGCACTGGCAGAAGTTCACCCTCTGGCGAGCCGGCACCCGCGTCCCGCTGATCGTCCGAGTCCCCGAGGGCACCCCGGGCCTGCCCGCCGGCACGCGACCCGCCGTCTGTTCGAAGCCGGTCAGCCTGCAGAGCCTGTTCAACACGCTGACCGACCTCACTGGCCTCCCCGTGAAGGAGGGGACCGACGGCCCCAGCCTCGTCCCGCTGCTCGCCGACCCGAAGGCCGACTGGGACCACCTCGCCGCGACCTACCTCCACGACGGCCAGTCCGTCGCCCTCAGCGGCGAACGCCTCCGCTACATCCGCTACGAGAACGGCGACGAGGAACTGTACGACGTCACCCGGGACCCGTACGAATGGCACAACCTCGCCGGCGACGCGAAGCACGCCGACGACCTGAAGTGGTTCCGCGAACGACGCCCGACGAAGCTCGCGCCGCTGGTGAAGACGCAGAAGTAGAAGTGCGGCGTCACTCGGTCGGCTTCCTCGTCAGCCGGATCCAAAGCGCTCGGCGGCCCTGCACCTCGACGACTTCGGCGGTCGCGACGCCGAGATCGACCTTGTCGCCCGCCTTCGGCAGGCGGTCGAGACGCTTCACCAGCAGGCCGGAGAACGTGTCGACGTCGTCGATGTCGAGGTCGAGGGCGAACTCGCGGTTCAGGGTCTGGACGATGGTCGAGCCGCGGACGAGGAAGGTGCCGTCCTCCTGCGGGACGACGTTCGGCTCGCTGACGTCGAACTCGTCGTCGACCGGGCCGATGATCGGCTCGAGCACGTTCTCCATGGTGACGATGCCGACGACCGTGCCGTACTCGTCGACGACGATCGCCATCAGCTGGTGCGTCGTCTGGAAGTGCCGCAGCAGCCGGCTGACGGGGAGCGTCTCCGGCACCTGCTGCGGCGGCCGGGCGAGCGAGCCGAGGTCGAACTCCTCCTGCTCGGCGAGGCCGACGAGGTCCTTCGTGTGGACGATGCCGACGACCTTGTCGAGCGACCCCTCGCAGAGCGGGTACCGCGTGTGCTCGAAGCGGTGCACCTTGTCGACCACGGTGTCCAGCGAGTCGGCGACGTCGAGCCAGACGACGTCGTTCCGCGGCACCATCACGCGCCTGCAGATGAGGTCGTCGAACTCGAACACGCCCTGGATGAGCTGTCGCTCGGCCCCGGTCAGCTCGCCGTGGCCGTGGGCCGTGTGGACGGCGCTGCGAATCTCCTCCTCGGAGAGCGGCGTGTCGTGCCCGCTCCCCTCCACGCCGACGAGCGACAGCAGCCACGCCGTCGTCCGGTCGAGCGCGACCAGCAGCGGGTAGGAGATCACGTAGAACCACTTCAGCGGCAGGGCACACCACAGCGTCATCGTCGCCGGCTTCCGCAGCGCGAAGATCTTCGGCGCCTGCTCGCCGATCACGAGGTGCAGCGCCGTGATCACGCCGAACGCGATGATGAAGGCGACCACATGCAGCACCGACGAAGGCAGCAGGTCGCCGATCATCGACTCCAGCAGGTGGTGGAGTGCCGGCTCGCCGATCCACCCGAGCCCCAGCGAGGCGAGCGTGATGCCCAACTGGCAGGCGGAGAGGGCCTGGTCCATCCGCTCGGCGAGCCACATGGCCGTCTTCGCGAACGGCCGTTCCTCGCGGACCATCGCCTCGAGCTGGCTGGGCCGCAGTTTCACGAGGGCGAACTCGGCCGCCACGAAGAACCCGTTCGCGAAGACGAGTGCCGCAGTCCCCAGGAGGAGAAGCAGGTCCGTCGTCGTGCTACCGCCTTCGTCGGCCGCGAGCAACAGTCCGTCCATCCAACCGGGCATCCGCCGGGCTCTCCCGAGTGCTTGATCGTCGAGCCGACACTGTAGCGAGCCGGGCGACCGGATTCGCGGCAGCGGCGGGGAGAACCACGGATTTCACGGACGGCACGGATGAGGTCGCCGGTCACTCCGGTTCGATCCACCCGAGGCCGCAGCAGCGCGGGCACCGGATGCCCTTTGAGGTCAGGTACTCGTGGGCAGGGTCGGGGCAGTCGATGGCGTGGTGAGGTCGCCGTGGAATCAGCGCCGACATTTGCGGGTACCGACGACTCCCGCTCACCAATGCGTTCAACAGGGCCGTTGGGCGAGAGTCCACCACGGCGTGCTTTGGGTCATCCGAGTCGAGTCCGGCGACGAGAACGCAACCGTCGGCCCGAAGGTAGTACGCCGTGCCGAGGTCGAAACAGACCGGCAACGCCTCGAGGTGTTGCATCCAATGGCGATCGTCGTCGGACGCCGCCGTGAGTTCTGCAGCGATCAGGTTCTCGACCAGCAGCCGAGCGTCATCCGTCCATTCGACTCCCATTGCAACCGTCCTCCGGGACGGACCAGTGTAGCGTTCTCCGACGCCGGCCGACGGACCGAGCCATCTACGGCCTCTGTGCATCCGCGGTTCATGGGTGTTCGACACGGCGACACGAGCCCATTGGCGAGCGGCCGGTGTGAGCCGGCCGGTTACGCGTGCCCACCGGATCGACCCTCTTCCGAGAGCAGGACGGAACCGGGGGGCTGACACCCAGCGCTCGCCAGAACCGATCCGCGTGCATCCGCGTCCATCCGCGGTTCCCACCCGCGTCGCGGCCTGCTATCAACCGCACTGCAGGAGTGCACACGACGAATGGAGCGCAGGGATGGCGGTTCCGGTTTCGCAGATGTGGAAGGTGGCCACGTACGTTCTGGGGCAGAAGCTCCGGGGGCGGAAGCGGTACCCGCTCGTGCTGATGCTCGAGCCGCTGTTCCGCTGCAATCTCGCCTGTGCCGGCTGCGGGAAGATCCAGTTCCCTGCGGACGTCCTCAGGCAGAACATGTCGGTCGAGGACGCCCTCCGCGCGGCCGACGAGTGCGGGGCCCCCATCGTCTCCATCCCGGGCGGCGAGCCGCTGCTGCACCCGGAGATCGAGAAGATCGTCGAGGGGCTCGTCGAGCGGAAGAAGTACGTCTACCTCTGCACCAACGCCCTGCTGCTGGAGAAGCACCTGCACCGCTTCACGCCGACGAAGCACCTCTCGTTCTCCGTGCACGTGGACGGCCCGCGGGAGGAGCACGACGAGGCGGTCTGCCGTGAGGGAGTGTACGACGTCGCGATCGCGGCGATCGAGAAGGCGATCGACGCCGGCTTCCGCGTGACGACGAACACCACACTGTTCAACACGGCCGACCCGGACCGCACGCGGGAACTGTTCGACACGCTGATGGACCTCGGCGTCGAGGGGATGATGGTCTCGCCCGGCTACGCCTACGAGAAGGCCCCCGACCAGGAACACTTCCTGCAGCGACGGCAGACCGAGCAGCTCTTCCGCCGACTGCTGAACGACTCCAAGAAGCGGTGGCGGTTCAACCAGTCGCCGTTGTTCCCCGAGTTCCTCCGCGGCAACTACGACCTGGAGTGCACGCCGTGGGGCAGCCCGGCGTACAACGTGTTCGGCTGGCAGAAGCCGTGCTACCTCGTCGACGAGGGGCACTGCGAGACGTTCGCGGAGCTGATGGAGACGACCGACTGGTCCGCGTGGGGCCACGCGAGCGGCAACGAGAAGTGCCGCGACTGCATGGTCCACTGCGGCCACGAACCGACCGCCGTCGACGCCACCTTCGGCACGCTCCGTGGCTTCCTGACGACGACGTGGCTGACACTGTTCGGCTCGCGAAACCTGCCGGTCGACGAGTCCCTCGTCCCGCGGCCAACCGCGAAGATCGGCACCACCGACGTGCAGGTGACCCTCGACGAACTCGCTGCGACGGCGGACGTCGAGGAACCGGCGCTGCGGTAGGAGGGAACCGCGGATACCGCAGATTTCGCGGATGCAGGCTCTTCTCTGCGGTGTCCGTGCCGACAGTGGTTCGTCACAACAGCAGCCGGGTACTGGTGCGACTACTGGAGAACGTCAGGCTTCGGAATGTAGCCCGGAGCGCAAGAGATGGGACTTCGCGCTGACGGGGCCGAAGTCCCATCGCTTGCGCTCAGGGCTACTTGCCTGGCACTCATCGGTGACTGCTTCCCGACGTGACTCAGAACATGACGTCCCACGACTCCGGGAAGTCGCCGGTCCAGCCGTGGAAGTCGTCGGGTTCGAACGGGTGGCCCATCAGGCGTTCCATCGTCGGGCGGTCGATGCCGTGCCACTGCAGGTAGCGGTACTCCATGCCGTCGTCGAGCGGGTCGTAGAAGACGTACGGGTCGCCGCTGGCGCGGATCGCCTCGCGGGGCTCCCAGACGTCGCCGTCCGTGGGGACTGCGATCACGGCGACGGTCCCGTCCGGCCTGACCGTGAGCAGGTACGACGACGCGTCGCCGGTCAGTTCGAGGAGCCGTTCGAGTCGCGCGCCGACGCCATGGGCCACGCGGATCTCGAAGCGGTACTCGTGGGTCGATCTCGGCATGCCGTGCTCTCCGACTCTCGGGTTCGCCGTCGTCCGTGTCGTGTGGGGGCTCGTTTCCACACGCCTCGTCCCCGTTCGCGTACAACATAGCGGTCCGAGTGTCTCGGAGACGCCGGGTTCACGGAGAGATCACGAGCCGGGTGGTCCGTTTGCCGACAGCGGGCTCGAAGCCGTTCCACTGGAGAGGGTGTCCATGAATTCCTTTCGTGTTCCGTTGTGCTTTGCTGCCGCCGTGTTGCTGGCGGGGCCGGTTGCCGTTCGTGGTGCGGACGAGATCACGCTGGCCGACGTGGCGGCGGGGCGTGCGGAGATCGTCGATCTCGCCTACCCGCTCGACGAGAAGGCGAACTTCTGGCCCGGGGACGACTACGAGCCGTTCACGCTGAAGACGATCGCGACGCTCGAGAAGAACGGCGTGCTCTCCAAGGCGATGAGCTTCCCGGAGCACATCGGGACGCACGTCGACGCGCCGAACCACTTCGAACCGGACCGGCCGGACGTGAGCGAGATCCCGGCCGAGCAGTTGTTCGCACCGGGTGTGGTGATCGACGTGACGATGCGGGCCGAGGTGGACGCGGACTACGGGCTGTCGGTCGCGGACGTGAAGGCGTGGGAGGCGAAGCACGGCCGCATTCCGGACCACGCGGTCGTGCTGCTGCGGACCGGGTGGGGGCGTTTCTGGTCGAACCCGGTGCGGTTCCGGAACGCCGACGCTCGCGGCACGCTGCACTTCCCCAGCTACGTGGAGGAGTCGGCCCGGTTCCTCGTCGAACAGCGGAAGGCGAAGGGGTTGGGCGTCGACAACCTGAGCATCGACCGGGGCATCTCGAAGGACTTCGCCGTGCACCACGTGGTGAACGGGGCCCGCCGGTACGGGATCGAGAACGTGGCCCACCTCGAGAAGCTGCCGCCGCGGGGCTTCCACGTGTGGGTCGCCCCGATCAAGGTGCGAAAGGGGACGGGGGGCCCGGCGCGAGTGTTCGCGATCCTGCCGAAGAAGGAGTGACGACTCAGCCGGGCTGGGCGTCGTGCGTCTTCTCGCCCCGCGTCCAGACGCTGTACTTCACGACGTACCCTTCGGGGGCGTAGACGACGACGGGCAGGCGGCTGTTGTAGCGGATCAGTTTTGGCTTGGCGGCCACGAACTGCAGCTTCTTCGGCGTGCCGGGCGGGACGCCGACGAGCGTCGAGCCGACGGCTCCCTTCCCGACGACCTGGTAGTACGGGTACCCCCAGCCCTTCACGACACGTTCCTCGACCGTGCTGCCGAGGAACATACGGTTCACGCCGTCGCCGAGCACCTCCTTGCCGACGGTGATCTCGACCTTGAAGTCCCCTTCCTCGGCGCGCGACTTGTCGGGCAGCACGATGACGAACCGCTGCATCCCCTTCTCGGCGGGGGGATACGCCTTGAGCTCCGGGTGGTCGGCGGCGCGCGTGAAGTCACACAGCGAGACGAGAGTGGCGAGACAGAGGAGCGTGCGGAGGGGCATCGGTGACATCCTGGTTTCGCGATGGGATCGGGGGGACTCAGACGCGTTCGCGGTCCCTTCGGTTCCCGAGAACCCGCAGAATCGACGTCGAGGCTTCGGGAAACGGTCTTGGCGACCGATCGTTGTACGATAGCAGGTCCGACCGGCCGGAAGATGAACGAGGACCGTCCCCCCGACCCTGACGCACGGCATGTCCACCGCCTCCGCCGCTCCGCAGTCCGCGACGGCCCGCCCCCTTCTCCTGAAGGCGCGGGGCGATCTCGTCGTCGTCGAGCAGCGGCTCGGCGGGCGGACCTACTGGGCCGTGAAGGACCCGGTCGCGCTCCGGTACTTCCACCTGCGGGAGGAGGAGTACGCCGTGCTCCGCATGCTCGACGGCGAGGCGAGCATCGAGTCGATCCGCGAGGAGTTCGAGAGGCGGTTCGCGCCGCGGCGGCTGTCGGTCAACGACCTGCAGGCGTTCCTGATGCAGCTGCACACCGAAGGGCTCGTCGTCGCGGACGCGTCGGGGCAGGGGAGTGAACTGCACGAGCGAGCCGAGAAGACCGCCCGGGCGAAGTCGTGGGCCCGGTGGACGAACCCGCTGGCGATCCAGCTTCCCGGCTTCGACCCGCAGGGGCTGATCGAGACGCTGTACGGTCTGTTCCGGTGGACGTTCACCTGGTGGTTCGCGTCGGCGTGCGGGCTGCTGGTGCTGTCGGCGGTCGCGCTCGTCGGGTTGCGGGCGGACGAGGTGGCCCGTCGGCTGCCGCGGTTCCAGGAGCTGTTCCAGCTGGGGAACCTGCCGCTGCTCGCCGTCGCGCTCGCGTTCGCCAAGCTGCTGCACGAGCTGGGGCACGCGATGACGCTGCGGCACTACGGCGGGCGGTGCCACGAGATGGGAATGCTGTTTCTCGTCTTCACGCCGACGCTGTACTGCAACGTCTCCGACGCGTGGATGCTGAAGAGCAAGTGGCAGCGGGTCGCGATCGGCTCGGCGGGCGTGGTGGTGGAGGTCGTGCTGGCCGCCGTCTGCACGTTCCTGTGGTACTTCAGCGTGGACGGGGTGTTCAACGGGCTCTGCCTGAACGTGATGTTCGTCTGCTCGGTCAGCACGCTGCTGTTCAACGCGAACCCGCTGCTGCGGTACGACGGCTACTACGTGCTGTTCGACTGGCTGGAGGTGCCGAACGCCCGGCAGCGGGCGGCGGCGCTGGTGGGCGGTTCGCTGGGTCGGTTCTTCCTCGGCGTGGAGCCGGCGAACCAGCGTTGGCTGCCGGACCGGTTGCGGACGTTCCTCGTGGTGTACGCGGTCGCGGCGGTCGCGTACCGGGTCTTCATCACCCTGAGCATCCTGTGGTTCGTGGAGCAGATGCTGGAACCGTACCGTCTGGAGGCGGCGGCCCGCGTGCTGGCGGTGCTCGTGGTGAGCGGCATGGTGGCGGGGCCGGTGGTGAAGAGCGTACGGTTCCTCGCAGATCCCGTTCGGAGGTCCCTCGTGACGTGGCGACGGTTGTGGTTCCGAGGAGGCATCGTGGTGGCCGTGCTCGCTGGGGCGCTGCTGGTCCCGCTGCCGGCCCGTGTGACGTCCGCCGTGCTGGTGCAGCCGCGGAACGCCGAGACGGTCTTCGTGACGACGCCCGGCCGGCTGGTGGAGGCGGTCGAGCCTGGGACGCCGGTGGAGCCCGGCACGCGGCTGGCGAGGCTCGTCAACGAGACGGTCGACTTCGAGGTGGCGAAGCTGGAGGCCGAGCTGGCCGACCGTGAGAAGCAGTTGGAGACCTTGGAGGCCCGCCGCAACAACGACCCGGAGGCCGAGTCGCGGATCCCGACGGCGAAGAAGGCGGTCGAGGACGTTCGCGAGCGGCTCGGCCAACGGGAGCGCGACCGCGACCGGCTGGTGCTGACGGCTCCGGTCGCGGGGACCGTGCTCCCGGCTCCGCCGGTCGAGACGCAGGACGGCCGGACGTTGCCCGGTCATCCGCTGCAGGAGCGCCGGCGGAACGCGTTCCTCGAGAAGGGGACGATCCTCTGTCTGGTGGGCGACCCGGACGAGTTGGAGGCGTTGCTCGTCGTCGACCAGTCGGACGTGGAGTTCGTCGCGGCCCGGCAGCGGGTCTACCTGCGGTTCGAAGAGTTGCCGGGCGTGGGGGTCTCGGGGCGGGTCGAGGAGTTGGCCGCGATCGACCTGGACGTGGTGCCTCCGGCGTTGCGTCGGCACGTGGACGTGCCGACGG